>NZ_RYDK01000009.1:0-131640 GCF_003970375.1 Flavobacterium sp. ZB4P23 | reverse complement strand
AAATAAGTATTTTTCGACTAAATCTGTTTTCGGACAGTTGATTTCTTTAATAGATGATTCAATGATTCAGAAAGCTGGTGTCCGAGCGGAAATAATCCCAACGGCTAGCGCGATGCCTCTGGCTCGTGCCCAATGTCATTAAGTTAAGGATTTTCATATTGTATCTTTATGATTTTTAAGTACTACAGTTCTACCTAAGTCTTAGTTATGTTTGCAACCGAGTGAATGAGATTGCTAAAAAATAAGAATAGTCACTGAATTCATACTTTATCCAGACTTATTTTCAATATAAAAATATCTTGAGCTTGTTTTTATGGTTTAGGAAGCGAACTTTTGATTTTTAAGAAAATTATAGGCTAGCATAAAAAATCATTCTTAAAATCTGCTATTTTCTAAAACTAATTTCATCCAACCCAATTGTGTATTCTGCACGTTGATTATTATTGACATCCCAAATTTCCATTTTTATTTGAGGAATTTTTTCCCCCCAATTAATTGTTAATAAGCCAAAATGGTTATCCATAATAGGGCCTTCAATTCTATTTTTGTTGGGTGTCGCAAATTGCCAGGTGGAGGAAAGTCCGCTGGAGGTAAAGTCGTAAATAGGATATAATCCGGGTTCTGTAAGTTTAGAAATTTCACCATAATGAACGTCTCCGGTCAAAAACAAAATACCGTTTGCTTTGGTTTTCTTGATTAGATCTAAAAATCTTTGTTGCTCCAGCGGAAAATTAGCCCAGCCTTCATACCCGTTGTACTCAATCCCAAACTGGGATCCTGAACCAATTAGGCGAAGATCAGCTGGTTTTTGTAGTTCTGTTTCTAACCATTTCCACTGTTCGGCTCCTAAGTATGTGGAATCCGGGTTTTGTACTGGTGCATAGTCCAAGGAGTAAAAATAACGTTTGTCATCCTCAAGTTCGTTATTATATAGCTTGTAATCATCCCGGAAAGTACGGTTGTCTAACAGGATAATCTGTACTTTTTTGCCTTTAGTTTCATACAAATAAGAGGTATATATTCCCTCGTGTTTTCGTCTTTCGGAAGCTATAGGTTCCCCAAAAAAATTAAGAAAAAGTTCTTTTGATTCTTTCTTTTTGGGATAATGCCTTCCTGCATCATTTTGGCCGTAATCGTGATCATCCCAAGTAGCTATGATAGGCATATTTTTTTTCAAATTTTGAAAAGTAGGTTTAGCTGCCAATCGCTCGTATTTGGCTTGCAGTGTGTGCATATTTTTAGTGTCACCGTAAATATTATCTCCCAGAAATATAAATAAATCTGGTTGGTGTTTTACCACGACATCAAAAATAGACAGGGAATTACTTTGGTTTGAACACGATCCAAAAGCAATTTTTGAAAGGTTCTTTTGCGAGTAACCATTGCAGGAAAGCAATGTTAAAACTGCTAAAAACAAGGGTGTTTTAAAGAGATTATTTTGAATCATTTTTTATTGTTTTGTTTTATAATTGTATTTAAAAGGAGATTGGTTGTCCAAAAAAAATAATGCTTCTCTACAAATCACATGGCGACTTTTAGAAAGTATTTTTAAACGGTGACAATTAAAAATATAGGTTTGAGTAATAATTTTGAACTTAATTATAAAAAAAAATCTTCCCAAATGTAATAAAAAAAGGGATCTAACTAAAATCACATTAGAAACGTATTGCTACTATATTACCTTAAAACAGATTGGTTTGCTGTTAATTAAAAGTTAAACCAATAGATTATATGTAATTTACAGGTGCTAAAATTTATTTTTGATATTGATTAACCAATAAAAAACCTATTAATGAAGAAATTTTTCATTTTAACTGCAATCGCAGCATTAATGCTTGTGCCTACAACCCAATTTGCACAATCGAAAAGAAAAAAAGATAAAAACACCACTGTAGCCCCTCCACCAGAAAAGAAACCAGAAGCTACCATCAAGGAATACAGCAAGGTGATTACCAAAGACGCCGTTTCTGACGAAGGTTTGTTTATGGTACACAAAGTGGACAAAAAATATTTTTTCGAAATCCCGAATAAATACTTGGATAAAGACATGCTTTTGGTAAGTAGGTTGGCTAAATTACCGGCTAATTTAGGAGGCGGATATGTAAATGCGGGTTCCGAAACCAATGAACAATTAATTATCTGGCATCGTTTTCAGGACAAAATTCTGATCAAATTAAAATCATTTAGTGCCGTTGCCAATGACAGTTTACCCATTAGTATTTCAGTAAAATCAAATAATTATGAACCTACTTTATTTGCTTTTGATATTGTAGCATTTAGTAAAGATTCTTTAAATACCGTTATTGATGTGACTAAATTTTATAGCACTGATGTCAAATCAATCAGCGGTTTATCTAGTGAAATGAGAGAAACCTATAAAGTAAAAGGCCTCGATGAATCCCGCAGTTTTATCAATACGATGAAAAGTTATCCTATGAATATTGAAGTGGTTCAGGATTTCACTTACAATGCATCTAAACCGCCTGTTCAGGAAGATGCAGAAACAATTAGCATCCAAATGAATCAATCGATGATTTTGTTGCCAGAAAAACTGATGCAACCCAGATTAGCAGATCCGCGAGTGGGTTGGTTTACCATGAGCCAGATTGACTATGGAAGTAATGAATTGAAATCCGACAGTAAAACCTATATCCGCCGTTGGAAATTGGAGCCTAAAGATCCTGTCGCTTACGCAAAAGGTGAACTGGTAGAACCCATCAAACCTATTGTGTACTATTTAGATCCTGCCACGCCTGAAAAACTACGCAAATACATTAAACAAGGAATTGAAGATTGGCAAAAGCCTTTTGAAACTGCTGGTTTTAAAAATGCAATTATTGCCAAAGATGCGCCTACTAAAGACGAGGATCCTGATTTTAGCCCGGAAGACATTCGGTATTCTGTGATTCGTTATGTAGCGAGTACGACGCGTAATGCGGTTGGACCAAGTGTTTCTGATCCCAGAACAGGAGAAATTATAGAGAGTGATGTTATTTGGTACCACAATCATTTGCGTTCCTATAGAAACCGTTATTTGTTAGAAACCGGAGCAGCAAATCCTTCAGCAAGAACCTTGAATACCAGCGACGAAGAGATGGGTGAAATGATGCGCATGGTTATTGCACATGAAGTAGGGCATGCGCTTGGTTTTCCTCATAATATGGGCGCGAGTTGTGCGTATGATACTGAAAATTACAGAGACGGTGCCTTTACTCAAAAAAATGGAATTTCAGCGAGTTTGATGGATTATGCCCGTTTTAATTATATCGCTCAACCTGGAGATAAAGACATTCGTTTCATACGCCAGATGGGGCCTTACGATCATTATGCTACCAATTGGGGATACAGAGTCATTCCTAATGCCTCTTCTCCGGAAGTAGAAGTGCCTATTTTAGACCAATGGATTATGGAAAAAGCAGGAAATCTTGTTTATAAATATGGGAAACAAAGCAGTAGTTTTGATCCAACTTCACAAACGGAAGATATCGGAAATAATTCCATGAAAGCAAGTTCATACGGACTTAAAAACTTGCAATATGTAGCTTCTCATTTATCAGAATGGACGAGTGATGTGACTAATAACTATGAGGATTTAGACGAATTATACAAAGAAATGCTGGATGTCTGGAGTAGATATGTGGGACATGTGGTAACGAATGTGGGCGGTGTTTATGAAACAACCAAAAAGCCAAACCAAACCGGAAATATTTATGAAATTGTACCAAAAGCAAAACAACAAGAAGCCATGCAATGGTTACAAGCCAATGCTTTTACTTCTCCAACGTGGTTGGTGAATGTAAGTACATTAAAAAATATTGATTACTCCGGTTACACAGAACGTTTTCGAAATTTACAAGCCAGACATTTGAATGCTATGTTGAGTTTTGAACGAATTGGTCGATTGATGGATGCGGAAATAATGGGAACTACTAATTATAAAGCATTGGATTTATTGAGTGATATGCGTAAAGGAATTTGGAAAGAAGCCAATTTAGCTTCGAATGTGACTATTTACAGAAGAAATTTGCAACGCGCATACATTGAAAGAATGAGTTATCTGATGAAAGAAGAAATTAAATCCGGACGTTCTTCTGACTATTATAATGTGGCTCAGTCCGATGTGAGAGGATTGGTGAGAGGCGAGTTGAATGCATTAAAAACCACCTTAGCAGTTGCTAAAACCAGAGTTGTAAATGCAGAAACAAGATACCATTATGAAGACGCGATTAAAAGAATTGAATTGATTTTAAATCCAAAATAATCAAAACTTAGATTCTGTTTTACAAAAAAAATCCGCTTTCGAGCGGATTTTTTGGTGTTATAAAAAAGATTTTATACTATGAAAATGATTTACTTCAAAGGAAATGTAGCTTCGAAAGCCTTAAATCTGGACTCTAAATCATTTAGCAATTGTTTTTTTACAGAAGCCTCTTTGATGAAACTGTACTGAATGCTGTTGTACACATATTGCTTTATATCTTTAAAGGAAACGTCTTTGTATCTTTTGGCTAACAAGACATATTGTTCGGTCATATTCGTGCGTAAAATCCCTGCATCATCCGTACTAATTACGATTGGCACGCCAAATTCTTTATATAAAGTCAATGGATGACGGCTTTCTTTTACCTTCAAAATAAACTCATTGCTTACTAAATTGATTTCGATAGGAATGGTTTTCTTTGCCATATAACGGAGCAAATTATACGAATCTTTCTCGTAGGCCATATCTACTCCGTGCCCAATACGGTTGGCTCCTGCAGTATAAACGGCTGATCCAATATGCCACGTTAACTCTTCTGGTTGTACCAAACCAAGCGTCAACTCGCCGGCGTGCATTGTATATTTTACATTTGGATAACGGGAATGACAGTATTTAAACATTAGCATGTGTAACCAATAATCCTTCATCGAGGTTTCGCCATCTTCCGGAGAAACAATGTTAACTCCTGCCATCAGTGAACTTTCATCTGCAGATATGAATGCGATTACCAGATTTTTGAATAAATCTACGGGTTCCATAAATCGCAATACAAAATTTTGATACCGCATTGTAAATTGCTTGTCATCGATTTTAAGGTCTTTGTGCAGCTTAGTAACAAAATTGGTATTGAAGGCTTTAGCATAGGATTCGGCATCTTTTTTTAGTAGTGAATTGTACACCGAATCCAATGATTTTAAAACTGCTTTTTCATCTTTTGCTAAAGCTGATTTTCGTAATCTGGAATTGAATTTTGTTAAATCATCGGTATTCATATCTGTTGGGATTGTAGACAATTGGGTTTCAATATAACTGACATTTTCTGAAATAGCTCTGTTTTTAAGTTCCAATAATCCTTGTCCAAAATTCCCTTTGATGGCCGGTTCGAACTTCATAAATGATTCGAAAAATAACTTGTCGGATGGATAATCTACATCATTATAGTCTTTTATAGACCACTTTTGCATGATTTTTTGCTTATATGCTTCTAATGTTCCGTTATTTTTCAATGTCGAAAATAGTAGCCAGTTTCCCGTTGCTGGTTTTTCTTTTAACACATCCATCGTCTCAATATTGAGATAAAAATCGTCTGCAATAGCGCGTTGCAATATGGATTCAGCGTAAATGGAACCTGAGAAATGATGATGCAAATCACCGCCTTTTGGCATTTGCGAAAAGAAAGCAGTTAGTTCCGCTTCATTGTTTCTGATCTTTTCAAAATAGTCATTCGTGGATTGTGAGTAACTATTATTTAAAAAAAGTGCGAAGAATAAAGTATAGAGTAATTTCATGATTTTGTAATTGTATTGATAGTATTTTACTGGTTCTTTTTTCAAAACGGTTTTTTTGCTTTTAAGCTTTTAATACAAAGGATATTTTTTTATGCTTGAATCTATTGATGTGGCATTTAAACCCTTGTTTTTGAAAAAAAGATATACCTTTTGCCAAATTTAAGCAATTTCACTTTCTGTTTGGTGAAACAATTAAAAAGTTTTATTTTTGCAACTCTTATGAAAAACGGTACCATTCTAATCTCTCAAGGTACTCCGCCTTGATTTATAGTTTTTAAATCAAAAGAGTTTTTTAAAAACATTTTATCACATTTTTTGTCGACACAACTTCTTTATATGAAATTGTACCCAAATATTCTTATTATAATTATCACATGAAAAAAGTATTTAACTTATTTGATTTTTCACGGCAAGTCAATTACAAAACTGAAATTTTAGCAGGATTAACCGTGGCTATGACTATGATTCCGGAATCATTATCTTTTGCAATAGTAGCAGGTTTTCCGCCATTGATGGGTTTATATGCGTCTTTTATTGCGGGATTGATTACGGCTGTCTTTGGTGGTAGACCGGGAATGATTTCTGGAGGAGCAGGAGCAACGGTAATTGTTTTAATTGCTTTAATGAATTCAAATGGATTAGAATATGTTCTTGCAGCAGTTGCTTTGGCAGGAGTTTTACAAATTTTAGTAGGGCTTTTTAAACTTGGAAAATTTATCCGACTGGTACCACAGCCCGTTATGTTTGGTTTTGTAAATGGATTAGCCGTAATTATTTTCATGTCGCAATTGGATCAATTCAAAACCTTTGTTAATGGTAAAAGCGAATGGCTTTCTGGAACTTCTTTCTTTATTATGGTAGGATTGGTTGCATTGACAATAGCAATTGTGGTGTTGCTACCCAAAATAACAAAAGCAGTTCCATCTTCATTAGTGGCAATTATTGTGGTATTTGGACTGGTTTTTTTCTTTGGAATTGAGACTAAAACGGTGCGGGATATCGCTTCCGTAAGTGGCGGTTTTCCACCTTTTCATATTCCTAATATTCCTCTTAACCTGCAAACGTTACAAATAATATTTCCTTACGCATTAATCATGGCTTCTGTGGGATTGACAGAAGGGTTATTGACCTTGAACTTAGTCGATGAAATAACTGAAACAAAAGGCAAAGGAAATAAAGAGTGTATCGCCCAAGGAAGTGCTAATATTTTGAATGGTTTTTTCTTTGGGATGGGAGGTTGTCCTATGATTGCACAAACATTAGTTAATCTTTCGGCGGGTTCCAGAGCGCGATTATCAGGAATCATTGCTGCACTAACCATACTTGTAATTATTTTGTTTGGTGCTCCAATAATTGAACAGTTGCCTATGGCGGCTCTGGTTGGTGTCATGATTATGGTAGCAATTGGAACATTTGAATGGGCGAGTTTCAGAATCATCAATAAAATGCCAAAACACGATATTTTTGTTGGGATTTTAGTGGCACTAATTACTATAGTATTACACAATTTGGCTTTAGCCGTCTTAGTTGGAGTCATCATTTCTGCATTAGTTTTCTCTTGGGAAAGCGCCAAAAGAATTAGGGCTAAAAAATATCTAGATGATAAAGGAGTGAAGCATTACGAAATTTATGGGCCTTTATTTTTTGCTTCAACAACCGCTTTTTTGGAAAAATTTGATATTTTGAATGATCCAAACGAAGTCATTATTGATTTTAAAGAAAGTAAAATTACCGATATGAGTGCTATTGATGCCGTAAATAAAATTACAGAGCGGTATGCAAAAGTCGATAAAACGGTTCATTTGCGACATTTAAGCGAAGATTGCAGAGTGTTACTAAAAAACGCGGATAGCGTAATTGACGTAAATATTTTAGAAGATCCTACTTATAAAGTTGTTGTTGATTAGCTTTACAACTTGAAGCTATTCAAAAAAGAATAGCCACAGATTCACTGATTTTATTTTTTATTCGAATTAAAATCATTAAAAATGTAGCGATAATCTTATTGCTTATTTTTATAATAAGCTATACTTTCATCGCCTCTGCTGCTAATCATCCTGTTTTGAGAGCGGCATTGATAGAACTATTCAGTAAGTTGTCGCCACAAATGAACAGCGTATCTGATATTTTTATTTCCGAAACAGCAATCGTATTTCGCACACTTGCCTGATTAGGCAAAGCATAGTCAATGTGATACGCCTTTAGAATTTTCCACGAACTTATTTTTGAACCAAGGGGATTTATTTTATCTTTTAAATTCCCAACGGGAGCAAAAAGAGTGGCAAGTGCGGCCGATGGTATTCAGAATGGATCTGCCAGTCTAGCTCCCACAATAATTACATCCTGTTTCATAGCTTTTTGATAAATTTTCGTATAAAAACAGACCAAATAGAGTTTTATAGTCACTTAAATAAACGACAATTTAAATTTTGATTATTGTTGCTGTATTTGAAATTGCATCATTAAGTCAATTTGTTCGTCATTTCCTAAGGTAAAAATGTGTTTGTCAAATACTACAAATCCATTTTTAGTATAAAATCGAATGGCTCGGTGATTTTCTTCCCAGACACCAAGCCAAATATAATCAACGCCAGTACGTTGTGCAATCTTTTTTACTTCGTTCAGCAACAGTTGCCCAATGTTTTTACCATGAAAAGTTTGTAAAACATAAATCCGATGTATTTCTAAAGCATTTTTGTTTATGTTTTCCGTTTGAGCATCACCAATGTTTATTTTTAAATATCCAACGATTTCTGATTTTGAAATGGCTACATAAAAAAAGGAATTTGGATTGTTCAATTCAGTTGTTAATTGTACTGCATTGAAGTTTTTTTCGATGTAATTAGTGATGTTTTCAGGGGTGTTTACAGCGGCATAAGTTGCTGTAAATGTTTGGATACTTATCTTTTGCAGTTCTTTAAGATCAGCGATTGTAGCTTTTCTAATTTCAATTAGATTCATGTTGACCTACTCTTTGTGTTATTTTTAAACTCAAAAATACCAAAAAAAAGGTTGCTAAACTAAATCCTCTAGTACACTATTAAACAAATTAGTTTAAAGGCTCTTGATTTCTTGATTTCAATTAGTACTTTTGGGAGAATTAATAAAAAGCGCTCGAAAGAGTAATGTGTATGAAAATTGTAATATCGCCAGCCAAGTCGTTAAATTTAGAGAAACAGCTACCTACGGAGTTGCACACCCAACCTTTGTTTTTAAAAGAATCGCGAGAAGTCCACAAAGTTTTAAAAGAGATGAAGCCTGCTGATTTATCAATTTTGATGAGTATTTCAGATAAGCTAGCTGATTTGAACTGGAAACGAAATCAAGATTGGAAAACACCTTTTACCACTTCAAATGCACGTCCGGCTGTGTTTACTTTTGATGGTGATGTGTACATTGGATTAGATGCGTATTCGATTCCAGAAAAAAAAACAGAAGCTTTACAAGATCGTTTAAGAATCCTATCCGGTTTGTATGGCTTGCTGAAACCATTGGATTTAATTCAGGCGTACAGATTGGAAATGGGCACCAAATTACCCATTGGCGAAAGCAAAAATCTGTATGAATTTTGGAAACCAATCGTTACAAAAGCTTTAAATAAAGAGCTCAAAGAAGACGAATTGTTTGTCAATCTTGCAAGTACGGAATACTTTTTGGCAATTGATGTCAAGGCGTTGAAAGTTCCTGTGATCACTCCGGAATTTAAAGAGTACAAAAACGGAAAATTAAAGATCATCAGCTTTTTTGCCAAAAAAGCTAGGGGAATGATGGTGCGTTATATTATTGATACGGATGCTCAAACGATTGAAGATTTAAAAGGGTTCAATTATGATAGCTATCAATTTGATGCAAATTTATCGGAGGGCAATCATTTGGTTTTTACCCGTTAGAGACGCTATTAATCGGCTCTTTATTAATGCATGGCATCAGCAGGATTGATTTTGTTTTTCCCTTTTTTGATAAAAAAGATGATTGGAATACAACACAGAAACATAATTCCCAGATACAGAAAAATATCCATATACGATAAAACGGTACTTTGTTTCATCACTGAATAATCAATAACCTGATAGGCTTTTTTCAGCGATTCATTAGCACTAAATCCTTTTGACATAAACCCTTTTTGCAACATTATAACGCGTTGTTGGACTTCGAACTTGCTGGCATCTAAATTTGAAATCAAATTTACTCTGTGTTCCTGACCAAATCTCGTGATAAAGGTGGTGATAATTGCTATTCCAAATGAACCTCCCAATTGGCGCATCATTCCTGTAAAGGCTGCCCCTTCGCCAATATCCTTTCCTTTTAAGGTGGAGAGTGACAGTGTGGTTATGGGTACAAACAGCAGTCCCAATCCTATTCCTCTTAAAATTAATCCCCAATACAAATGCTCAACACCCGTATTAGGAGTCAAGCTGTTGTGCATCATTAGGGTAAAGAAAAAGAAAATCAAAAAACCAAGACCCACCATATAACTTTGCGGAACACCTCTTTGAATTAGTTTACCAATAATGGGCATCATAATAGCAGTGGTGATTGAACCCGGAATAAGCAATAATCCTGCATCTGTAGCGGTCCAGCCTAGAATGGTTTGGGTGTAAATTGGAATTATTAATGTGGAACCATAAAGACCAAAGCCTAATATGAAACACATTATGACACCAATTCTTAGATTTCCATCTTTTAAAACCTGCAAATTGACAATAGGATGTTTGTAGGTCATTTCTCTCCAAATGAATAATACCAGGCCAAAAATGGATACCGTACTCAAGAATATAATTATTTTATTGTTGAACCAGTCATCTTGTTGTCCGTGTTCTAGAACATATTGCAAAGAACCAATAAACACAGTCAACAGAAAAATCCCCAACCAATCGACCTGATTGGCTTTTAGTTTTTCGCCATATTTAGGACTTTTAACAAAAGTTAAAGCTAGAATAGTAGCTATGATACCAATGGGAATATTGATATAAAAAATATAAGGCCAAGAGAAATTGTCAACAATATAACCCCCTAATGGCGGACCCAAAGTAGGTCCCACGATAACTCCCATTCCATAAATAGCCTGTGCCATACCTCGTTTTGCAATGGGATAACTCTCTGTTATAATGGTTTGTGCGGTCACTAATAAAGCACCACCGCCCAAACCCTGAATAAATCTAAACGTAATAAGTTCCCATATATTATTGGCATTGCCGCACAAAAAAGAGGCTACTGTAAAAATGATAATGGAAGTCACAAAATAATTTCGTCTTCCAAATTGTTGTGAAAGCCAGCTGGTCATAGGGATTACAATCACGTTTGCAATAGCATAAGCGGTAATGACCCAAGCAACATCATTTAATGTGGCACCCAGACTTCCTCTCATGTTTGTCAGTGCCACATTGACTATAGTGG
Organism: Flavobacterium sp. ZB4P23; assembly: GCF_003970375.1. Classification (NCBI taxonomy): domain Bacteria; kingdom Pseudomonadati; phylum Bacteroidota; class Flavobacteriia; order Flavobacteriales; family Flavobacteriaceae; genus Flavobacterium; species Flavobacterium sp. ZB4P23. The sequence continues at coordinate 120,474 of NZ_RYDK01000009.1, read as the reverse complement.
TATCTACGATTTCAAGTAAAGCACAAAGTACTGCTGTGATCGTAATAAGAACTCGTCTGTAGCCATATTCTACTAAATCGTCTTCTCCTGCTTGTGCCATTTATACTAAAGTGTAAACTATCATTTTATTAAAAGAGGTGCCGTTTTTAATTCAAAAAAAACAGCTTTAATCTAAATGTACATCAACATCTACATTCATTCCCGGACGCAGTAATTTTATTTTTTCAGGGTCATTTGTTGGAATCAAACTTATTTTAACAGGTAATCTTTGAATGGTTTTCACAAAATTTCCTGTGGCATTATCTGGCGGTAATAAGGAGAAACGGGATCCTGTTGCTGGGGAAAAGGAAGTAATGGTTCCCTTGAAATCATATTCGGGATACGCATCTACTTTTACGATTACTTTTTGACCAATAACCATTTTGTTGAGTTGCGTTTCTTTGAAATTAGCAACTACCCATGCTTCATTGTTGTTGATAATATAAAATAGGGATTGCCCTGGTTGCACTAGTTGTCCCGGCTGAATATCAATTTTTGATACCTGACCATCAATAGCAGCAGTGATAGCAGTGTAGGTTAAATTTAATTTTGCGGCATCAAGCATTGCTTTTGCTCTTTGTATATTGGCTGCAGCCACTTCTGTCTGTTTACCTGAAACTTTAGATTTAGCTATAATAACTGATTTTTGAAAGGCAGTGGCTCTTTCCTGTTGTTGTAACACGCGTACTTGACTTTCAGCTTCCAGTTTGGCGGCTAAAGCCTGTTCGTATTGTTGTTTTGTGATCGAATGGCTTTTGTATAAATTATCATATCGATTGTAATCACTGGTTATGCGTCCCAATCTTATTTTTGCGGATTCGATATTACCACTTGCAGATCGTACATTGGCATCCGAAACAGAAATACTGGCTAAAGCACTTCCTATATCAGCTTTAGTAACTTCAAAATTACCTTCAGCGCCAATCATTGCAGCATGTGCTTCTTCAATTTTTAACTGGTAATCCCTTTTGTCAATGGTAAAAAGCGTATCGCCTTTCTTTACAAAATCATTGTCCTTGATGTACACTTTATCCACATATCCTGAAACTCTTGGGATAATTGGGTTCATGTTTTTTTCAATTTGGGCATCATCAGTTTCTTCGTGAGATTGTGAATGCAGGTATTTAAAAGTTCCGTACGTCCCACCTAAAACTACCAATGCCACTAGGATTATGATAAATTTTGTATTTGTTTTTTTGTTTTCCATGGTAGGTATATTATAATTTTGAAAGTGTGAAGGTTTGAGATAATTGGCCGGTTACCGAGAGTAACTCATAGTATTTTTGAATGGTATTGGCTTTGGCCAAAGTCTTATTGATTTTAGAACTCAATTGCTCTACATCAGCCTCCAGTAAATCATTAGTGTCCGAAAGACCATTATCATATTTATCTTTGATGATTCTGTAATTTTCAGAAGATTGTTCCAGCGCTTGTCCATATACAACATCTTGTTTTAAAGCTAAATCATAATCTTCAATCGCTTTTTGAACTTGGATTTTAATATAATCCGTTAGTATGGCTTCAGAGTTTTGGACTTCTAAAAATTTATTTTCGGCCAGCCGCACTAAAGTTCCGTTTTTTAGAATGGCACTCAAATCATACGAAAGCCCGATGCCTATATTCATCGCGTTTTGCACCGTAATCACATTGCTCAGGTCTAATGCCGTATACCCGCCAACTAACGCAATGGCCGGATAGTACGACCCTTTAGCTATTTTTATATTGGCTTCACTGGCTTTTCCCTGAAACCGAAGGGCTTCTAAATCCTTCCGATTTTCTAGTGCCGGTAATTCATTTTCAGGGATATTAGTCATTTGGAAATCGGCAAAATCACGCTCTCGAATCTCTAATTTTGTGTCCGGATTTAGTTTTAAAAGCGTAACCAGATAAAAGTTGATGATTTTTAAATTATTATTTGTTTCGTCTAATGACAATTGGATTTTCGAAGCCTGTAATTGGGATTTTAACAAATCATTTCTGGGGATAATTCCGTTTTTTTCAAGGGCTATAAAATCGTTTACCCGCTGTTGCGCACTTTTTTGATTTTCTTTTAGTAGTTCAATTGTTTTCTGGGCTTTGTATAAACTGGCATAATAATCAATCACCCGCAACGCAATTTCCTCCTTTGTTTGCAATGCCGTAGCCATTTCTGCCTGATACAAATTTTCATAAACGGTGATGCTATTTTGAATTTTAAAACCTGAGAAAACCGGAACACTAGCATTCAACTGTCCAATCATCAATTGATTGACAATTGGGAGTGCTTCCTGAGTTCCTGTATTATTTTGATTGAGTTTGAAATTAACGGAAGCATTTGCTAATCTTTGGTATTGCCCTGAAAGTTTCAAATCAGGATATTGATTGTTTTTGGTAGATTGCAGTTCGTACTTTTTAGTTTTTACTTTTGTATTGGCTAGTGTAACTTCATTACTTTTGGCCCAAGCCAAATTGATGGCTTCGTTCAATGTTAAACTTGTTTTTTCTTGCGCTGCTGCAGATGAAATTCCAATGAAGAAAATCACAATGAGCATGAATGGACTAACTTTCATACGTAGATAATTTTTGTTTTTTGTAGGAATATGGAATTCGCATAGGTCTTTATTATTGTTTGCATAGCATTTCTGGTGTGCCCATTTCATAGATCAGAAGTGCCTTTACAGTTTGTTGAATGTGCGTTGTCAAATTGGTTTTGATGTAATTATTGTATAAATCTTCAGTTTTCAAGTTTAATAAATTTTCGAAGAAAGGTTTGTTCATGTGAAAATGAAAAAAAGTGCCCAGAATTGTGGGTGTGATAAGCGGAATAATAATATCTTTTCTGAAAATGCCTTTATTCTGGCCTTCTTTAATTATAATTTCAAGGGATTTTAGATTTCCTTTTTTTAATTCTGAAAAAACTGAAAGATTTTGTTTGCTTTTTTTGGAGGGGAATTCAAAGTGTAATATTCTATAAATCCCTCGATTACTATTGATTCTGTTGATGTACAGTTCAATCAGCTTATTGATTTTGTCAAGGGGTTCCAGATCTTCCAGTAATAAATGTTCTAATTGATTTTTAAGATCTGAAGTTCTGTACACTATAAGCGATTCCAGTAGTCGCTCTTTGGACCCAAAATAATACGAAACCATAGCAATATTGATTTTTGCTATTTTTGCTATGTTCCTAATCGAAGTACCGTCAAATCCCTTTTCTGCAAAAAGAGTTTCTGCAACTTCCAGGATTTGAATTTGTTTGTCGTTAAAATTACGTTTCAAGAGAATTTAATTTTTTCAAAAACAAAACTAAACAAGCGTTTAAATTAAACAACCGTTTGGTTTTTATTTAACATTGTTTTAACATTTTAAATAAAGCCGAACGGTTTTTTTTATTTTTGATAGTCTCAAAAAGGAAGGTTTCGGGAACGGTGACTTCTATCTAAAATTGTGAATATCTATTTTAGGAATAGTAAATTTAGTTTCCTTTAAAATCTATCTTTGACATCCTAAAAATAAAATAAAATGAGCACAACTTGGTACGAATGCAAAGTGAAATATAGAAAAACAGATGAAACTGGCGGGCAAAAAATTACGACCGAACCCTACTTGGTAGATGCGTTATCTTACACAGAAGCCGAAAGCCGAATTAATGAAGAAATGTCAGCGTATATCAGTGAAGAATTCAAAATCACGAATATAAAAGTGGCTAATTATGCTGAGATTCATCCTTTTGAAAATGCAGATCGCTGGTTTAGATCTAAAGTTTCATTACTCGCCTATGACGAAGAAAGTGGCAAAGAACGCAAGACCAATATGTATTTATTAGTGCAAGCCAATGAGGTAAAAGAGGCTTATGATAATACTATCAGTGTGATGAAAGGCACGATGGGAGATTATACGATTCCTGCTATTTCAGAATCTCCTATTATGGATGTTTTTCCGTATTTCAGTGGAGAAGAAGGAGAATTGGAACAATTAGAAAGGTTCAATGCAATCAAAGCTTCTAAACCGGAAGCAACTGTCGAGATAGAAGATCACATGGAGTTTGAAACCGCACTTGAAGAAGAAGTTGCAGTTTAAGACAAATTGTATTAAATAAAACTCACCGCAAATTCGCAAATTATAGAAACCGTTGCTAACTGTTTTTATCTGCGAATTTGCGGTTTTTAAATTTTAATACTAAGTTTTTTATAATTCCAATTGGTTCTGTCTAGCCAAGACTTTCTCGTATGCTTTTCGTGGGCTTCCTCTAAAATAAACTTCACCACAATAGGTATAACCTGAACTTTCAAAAATTTTTATCATGGCAATGTTGTCAAAATTGGTGTCTGCTTTTATGCTGTAAATGAGGTTGCTTACCGCAAAATCCTCAATGTGTCTGAGAATCATTTTAGCCAAGCCTTTGCCTAAATACTTTTCAGCAATAGCTACGCGGTGAAGTACAACAAAATCATCATTGGTTAACCAGTTTCCTTCAATTTTCTCATAAGCAGGCTCGTCATTGATTAATACCGCACTATAGCCAATGATGGTTTCTCCTTCAACCAAAACAAATCCTTCCCCTTTTTCTATATCTTTTTGTACAACCTCTGGATTTGGGTAACCGTCTTGCCATTGATTGCTGCCGTCTTTTTTTCTTCGAATGATAGCTTGTTGTAATATCTCCCATATTGGAGATATCTCAGAGGATTCTGCTTTTCTAAAGTGATACTTGATCATTGTAATTTAAGTTTTTTAGGGTATTCGCTAAAGTATTTCTGCCGCTTACAAAGGGTACTAAATTAGGTTTTATTTTTCGTTTTTTTTTAGCTTTGGTCTATAAAAGAGTGTTTTTTTATACTCAAAAGAAGCTGTAGAGTACAAATGAATCAACTTCTGGAACGTTTATGGAATGACAGAACAGAACTGTTGAATAAAAAAAAGACTACAGCAATTCCTGAAATTAAACTAGAGTCAAATTTAACAATGATAGCGGTGGTGGGCATCTAACACTATTTGTCAATAGATAAAATACGTTTTTTATGTTTCATAAGTGTGTAAATTATTCGAGCGCAATACCCAAAACAAATCCTAAAGTATTCTAAATTGTATTGATTTACAGTTTTTTATTTCTGAATTTTGATATCTAAAGATAGATCATGAAAAAGAAAATTCTGGCCTTAGGAAGTCTAACATTGCTCTCAGTAACTTTATTCGTAATGAATCTGTGCCACTCTACACCTAAAAAGGTAAAGGCAATACAAAATTTTGATAAAGACAAATTTCTAGGCAACTGGTACGAAATTGCACGGCTGGATTTTGTTTTTGAAAAAAATTTAAACAATACCACAGCTAAATATTCACTCAATAAGGATGGAAGTCTTAAAGTGATAAATCGGGGTTTTAATTTTATAAAGAACAAATACGTTGCAGCTACAGGCAAGGTTAAGTTTGCGGGCGATTCAAACACCGGAAAATTAAAAGTTTCTTTTTTTGGTCCATTTTATTCAGGGTACACCATTATAGCACTTGATTCGGATTATAAATATGCTTTGATGGCTGGGAGAAGTCTTAAGAATTTATGGTTTCTTTCACGAGATAAAACAATGCCTCAAAATATAAAACAAGAGTATCTAAAAACAGCACAAGACCTTGGCTACAATACTTCCCAGCTCATTTGGGTCCAACACAATTAATTGATACAATTGAAAACGTACTTGCTTATTTTCAATAATTGGTACTTAGTACGTTCCAATTGATGCCGTAAATTGTGCAGGAATGTATGAAAAAAAATATTTATTAATTTTTTCAGGAAAAATTAGAATAGTATTTTTGCCACATGAATTTATCCAAATCAAGTGTTTTGTTTATGGCAGCCTGCACTGGACTTATTGTTGCCAACCTCTATTATTGCCAACCCTTAATTATTTTAATAGCATCCGAATTTAAAATCCCCGTAACGGATTCCGGTACAATAACCTACCTGACGCAAGCAGGTTATGCTATTGGACTTTTTTTTATGGTTCCGCTTGGCGATAAGATTGAACGTAAAAAACAGATTTTAATCACCACTTTTGCCTCAGTAATAGCCTTGATTATTGCGGCTACTGCCCAAAGTTTTGTGGTGCTAGAAATTGCTTCATTACTTATAGGTATTACTTCTATAGTGCCACAATTGATTTTACCTTTGGCTGCCTCTTTAAGTAAGCCGGAAGAACGGGGTAAAGTGGTAGGGACCATTATGAGTGGTTTGCTTGTGGGGATATTATTGTCTAGAACCCTTAGCGGCTTTATTGGAGATATTTGGGGCTGGCGAGCCATGTTTTGGATAGCCGCCGGAATATGTCTTTTTATTTTTTTTGTAATCTACAAGCAATTTCCATTCAATCAACCAGTATTCGGGGGAACTTACGCGCAATTAATCCAATCGCTTTTTTCTTTGATAAAAACCCAACCGTTATTGCGAGAAGCAACCGCGATGAATGTATTTTGTTTTGCTCAATTTGGAGCGTTTTGGACCACAATGGTGTTATTGCTTTCTGATGATCCTTTTCATTTTAATAGCGCAACAATAGGTCTTTTTGGCGTGGTGGGCGCTTCCGGAGCATTAGCGGCACCTTTGGTAGGTAAAATCGGAGACAAAGGCAGTTCTAGAGTTGTTGTGGGATATGGCAGTTTATTGATGTTAGTCAGTTTTGTTATTTTTTATTTTTCAGCACAAAGTATTATCGGAATAATTATAGGGATTGTCTGTATTGATATTGGTTTACAAAGTGTTCATATTTCAAATCAAACCCGTGTATATTCAATACTTCCAGAGGCACGAAACCGTATGAACACCGTGTATATGTCGTTTAGTTTTTTAGGAACTGCGGCAGGTTCAGCTTATGGTTTGATGTTATGGAAATATGGAGGCTGGAAGGCTGTTACTTTGGGTTGCATTATTTTGTCATTATTAGCATTAACTGTGTATGCAGTTACTTATAAACGCAAAGACAAAGTGCAAAAAGTACAATGAATTGAGTATTATAAAAAAAGCGCAAAGTATTTTGACTTTGCGCTTTTTTTATAATACTCTGAAATACTTTAAAAAAAAATATAGTTTTTTACATGAGTTTGCCAAAGAAAACAGCATTCCAAAATAATTTTTCTGTTCCCAGCCAGAAGGCTCGGAAATTAGTATTGTCTGTGAAAATTAAAATAGCTCCATCTCCTTTTCGAATGGCTTGAAACGGTACCGTTTCTTTTAACAACTCCAGTTTTGGTTTCGAAATGTAACCGCTCAACAATGGATTTTTAGTATACTGGATTGGATTGCTAAAACTATTTTTATTGGGTTCAATAAAAATAGAGGAGTTTCTGAAAATAGGCATCATATTTCTTGGCATTCCATAATTAATAGGATGTGATAAATCTAATCTGGTTTCAAATATTGCCCCGCCAATCTCTTGTGCTCCCTTGAAATCACTAGTTTGTTCAAATGAAATTGCTTTAGCTTCATTTTTAGTAGTTTTCAAAGTTAATTCAATTAATTTACTATCATTCAGCCATTTAATAGCATCCTGATACGCAATTAAAGTTCCTCCACTTTGAGTCCATTGCTCTATTTTAGCTGCTGTAGCTGGTGAAAGTCCACCATAATTTCCATTGACCATGATCAAAGTCGTATAACCACTTAGAGTCACTCTTTGTAGTTGTTCCATATCTATTTTAGTCAATGGAATTTGTGCTTTTTGATCAAATAAATGCCATAATTCTCCCGCATCTGATGGATCAACACCACGTCCCACGACCATAGCTACTTTAGGCATGGTAAGATTGACTAGATTGGGATTTCCTAAATTGGCACCATCAGTAAACCCGGTTTCTACGGCGGTAATAGCAATAGCGTATTTCGGGATAATTTGGTTCAGGTACGCATACATTTCATCTGAACTCATTGTCTGATTCTGAACAGGTACTAACAAACTCCCATAGGAAAAAGTTTTTCCGTTGTGGACAAATGGTTTCTTAGTGGTTTTTATACGCAGTCCTTTGGCCTGTAATTGGTATAAAAGTTTAGGAGAATTGTAGTCAGTCCATTCGATTAGGTATCCTACATCACTTTTTTGATTGACCGTTCCGGGTTTCAATACATTTTCGTAACGTGCCCCGGCTTGTGAAAGGGAATTCAGTTCCTCAAAATTTAAATTGAAAGCCAGATCAAAATTCCATGCTGAAATGTCATAAAAGATACTGTCTTTGAACTTGGTTTGTCTATCAAAAATAGCGTGTATGAGCTTTGAGTTTTTTTGTTCCATGGGAATAATAATACTCAAATCTTTACTGAATTTCTTTTTGTTGATGGTGATGTCTTCTTTCAATTGCAGCATTTCAATTTTATGCTGGCTAAGTATTTTGGCGAGTTCTTGAACTTTAGTAGCATCTTTTTCATCTCCAAATACATAGCCTTTTGTTTTGTTTCTTTTACTTTCGGCACTGGAATTAGTAAAAAAATCGCGTTGGTATTCCAGCAACTCTTTTCGCATTTCATACGCAGCCTGTACTGATGACAAGCTGGTTGTAAATTGATTTTTGATGGTAAATGGAAAAGTGATTATTCCGTTTACGCTTTGTTGGGCATGTCCTCTTGAACTCGCTTGTTCAAATAAAATACCGATACCTCCATTGATGTCAGGATAGGTAGATCCTTTGCCGTAATAAAAGTCATCAAAACCATCTTCGACATAATAAAAACTTCCAATTTTATCCAATGCTTTGGCATGGTAGCCTGCAATTTTTTTGGTTAGTTTTTGGTTTAATTCAGGAGTGAGTGGGTTGGTGCGACTTTGAACTCCCGGCTGAAAAAAGTAAGTCGAATTAGTTCCCATTTCGTGAAAATCACACAATACATTTGGCATCCATTTCCTAAAAGTCCTAATGCGCGCCTGACTTTCAGGAAGTTGAACGGGAAGCCAGTCTCTGTTCATGTCAAACCAGTAGTGATTAAATCTTCCGCCTGGCCATGCTTCATTAAATTCTCGGTCATTAGGATCTGTTACTAAGTTTTTACTTTTATGGCTGTTCACCCAAGTTGAAAAACGATGCAAACCATCTGGATTTAAACTTGGATCTAATAGAATAATCGTATTATCCAGCATTTTCTTTAGTTCAGGACTTTCTGAGGCTGTAAGATAATAGGCCAGAGCAATTGCGGCACCGGTTCCGCTGGATTCATTTCCATGGATTGAATAGCCTAAATAGAGTACGATAGGCAAATTAGATACATCCGAAGCATTAGTATCTGAATCCGATAAAGCGAGGTGTTTTCTATGAATTTCATCAATTTTTGCTAAATTTTCAGGACTTGAAATGGTAAGTAATTGTAGTGGACGGTTTTCATAAGTGTAACCGGTTGTTTCTATTTGCACTCTGTCAGAAGCTTTTGCAATAGCTTCCATAAAGTGAACTACTTGATTGTGATCAGTATGCATTTCTCCTAATTCAAAATTAAAAACACTTTTAGGTGTCGGAATTTTGTCATTGTACGTTTCGTTTTGCGGCAAAAAATACGCTAGCGGTACTGGTCTTTCTTGCGCATTGCAAATGAAACTAAAAAAGAATAAAAGGTAATAAATAGATTTCATAGATAAATAGGTTTTTAGTGGTGACGGTATAAAAAGAATCATTTGAATACAGGTTGTGTTAGAATTACATCAAAGATTAAATTTCAAGTGGCTTTAAATAGGATCCTTTTTAAGACAGAAAATTGGAAGAAATTTCAAGATGATTTATCAAATGTAACGTTTTAGTGAATAGGTTCAAATAAATTAATTTTGTAAATTTGCATTTCAATAAAAATTAAAAAGCAATGGAAAACGGAATATATGCTAAGTTCAACACCACAAAAGGGGCTGTTTTAGTAAAACTAACACACGATTTGACTCCTGGTACAGTTGGGAACTTTGTAGGATTAGCAGAAGGTAACTTAGAAAATAAAGTTAAACCACAAGGAGTTAAGTTTTATAATGGATTAAAATTTCACAGAGTAATTCCTGATTTTATGGTACAAGGCGGTTGTCCACAAGGAACAGGAACTGGAGATCCAGGGTACAAATTTGATGATGAGTTTCATCCAAGTCTAAAACATGATCGTCCGGGTGTTTTGGCGATGGCGAATTCAGGACCAGGAACGAATGGTTCTCAATTTTACATTACACACATTCCTACGGAATGGCTGGATAATAAGCATACTGTTTTTGGTCATGTAGTTGAAGGTCAGGATGTCGTTGATGCTATCGCTCAAGGCGATGTTTTAGAGACTTTAGAGATCGTTAGAGTAGGAGATGAAGCTAAAAATTGGAATGCAATTGAAGCTTTTATTAGCTTTAAGGGATCACGGAACAAACGTGATGCCACTTTGAAAGCCGATGCTGAAGCTGCGATGGAAAAATTAGCTGCGGGTTTTGAAAAAACAGAAAGTGGACTGCGTTACCAATTCATCCAAAGAGGAGAAGGTAAAAAAGCAGAAAGCGGAAAAACCGTTGCTGTTCACTATGAAGGTTCATTAGAGAATGGAAAAGTGTTTGATTCCTCTTATCCAAGAAAAAAACCAATCGAATTTAGATTGGGGCAAGGTCAGGTTATTGAGGGTTGGGATGAAGGAATTGCCTTGTTGCGTGTAGGTGACAAAGCACGTTTTGTGATTCCATCTCATTTAGGGTATGGATCTCGTGGTGCCGGAGGAGCAATTCCGCCAAATGCTACTTTGATTTTTGATGTAGAATTGATGGAAGTAAAATAGTTTTTAGTACTCTTTTCAGCGACTAGAAAAGACAAATACAAAGAATCCCAAAACGAAAGTTTTGGGATTTTTTTATACCGCTTATTTTACTGTACTTATTTTTATATTTTTTCGCTTATTTTTAAGGCTTTTTTATCGGAATACTTAATTGTCAATATTTATTCTTACTTCTTGGTAATTGGCATCATAGCGCCAGGAAAAACCAATACCTCCATACAGTGCAGATGGAGTATCTTTAAGACTTGTACTTATTGAGGCATCAATTTGCATGTCTTTATTTAACAAATAAGCAGCGCCACCACGAACTATTGCATCGCTGTAAAAATCACTTTTGAACCCCTGATTTTCTACAAATCCGGACCATTTGTCATTAAACCCTCTAGTCAAAGTTACCACGTAGCCATAACTCGGGAAATCAGTTGTAATATAGTCAGCAATGATATTCGTTACAAAAACCCACCTGCCATCACCTAAATGATTTTGGGTAATCAACATAATTTTTGGAGATATACCGGATTCAGTGGAAAAAGAATACGGATTGTCTGCCATTGTAAAATTAGCTCCTGCAAACACAGATACAGCAGGTATTAGTTGATGCCAGTCAAAACTGCGATTGGCTTTCCAGCTGTAGAGGTTTGTTTTTTTTTCATAATTCCGGAAAGGATCATACACTAAATATTTAGCTCCCAGAACCGTTTGCTTGAAGTCTGCACGATTGCTTTTGTTGAATAAAGAAGTGTACAGTTCGTTTTGGTATTGTATATCGGCTATCAATTCCAGCTTTTCCATGAATAATCCCCATCGCAATGTGGCATCAATCCCAAAACCGTTTGCATCATAGTTCAATAAACGATGGTTTTGTTTGATCCCGTAAACACCAGTTTCTATTTGGATAACAGACTTTCCAACAGCAAAAGCCGACATGGTTTCACCCGGTCTGTTCGAATTGATTTGATCCGTATGTTGCCCATAATGAATACTTGGAATCATTGAGAGAGCTACAATTAGTAAGATTTTGATTTTGGACATCTTATTTTTTTTAGTTAAAAAGTAACAACGCTTTTCAAATGTACTATATTTTATTATTTATTTAAGAGAGATAGTTTAATTTTGAACAGTTGATTTATTAATTTTGGAAAAAATTACACTTATATGCAAACAGCTTCATTTACGGGTTTTATAAAAGCACTTTTTTATATGATTGCTTTCTATTATATTTTTAGATTTTTGGCTAAATTATTTCTGCCATTATTAGTAAAAAAAGTAGTGCAGAAAGCAGGCGAAAACATGCAGAAGCAACAGCAGTATGCACAAGAGAATACGTGGCAAAAAACGCAATCTAAGGAGGAAGAAGTTCTTTACACAACAGCAAATACTAAAAACCCACGCGAAACCAAAAAAGTGGGCGATTATGTAGATTACGAAGAAATAGATTAAATTTGTCATTATTAGCATCATTTTTACTATAATCCAAACCATTTTACATTGAAAATAATAAATAAGTTCTATCCACACGCCTTAGCCATACTTGGTTTTGTTGTGATTTCTCTGCTATATTTTTATCCTGTGTTGCAAGGAAAGCAAATTTTCCAGTCTGATATTGTGCAATATACAGGAATGGCCAAAGAGCAAAATGACTTTAGAGCCACCGATGATGTGGAGCCGTATTGGACTAATTCCGCATTTGGAGGTATGCCAACCTATCAACTAGGAGCAAAATATCCACACGATTATATTGGTGCGATAGACGATGCATTGCGATTTTTACCGCGTCCTGCGGATTATTTATTTTTATATTTTCTTGGATTTTATGGCTTGATGCTGGTATTAAAAGTGGATCCTTTAAAAGCCTTTTTTGGTGCATTAGCCTTTGGTTTATCTACCTATTTGATAATTATTCTTGGAGTTGGTCATAATGCTAAAGCACACGCTATTGCGTATATGCCACTGGTTATTGCTGGATTTATTTTGGTGTTTCAAAAAAAATATATTCTTGGAGGTTTGATTACGCTTTTTGCGACAGCATTAGAAATCAATGCGAATCACTTCCAGATGACCTATTATTTATTGATTTTCTTATTGATTCTTTCTATATATTTTGTGTACCAGCAAGTAAAAGAAAAAGACTATAAATCGCTACTGTATTCATTTGGAATACTTGCGGTTGCGGGAATATTTGCTATTGGCACCAATGCGACTAATTTATTAGCTACTGCCGAATATGCAGATTTTAGTACTCGAGGGAAAAGTGAATTAACCTTTAATCCTGATGGTTCAAAAAAGGATAGTGATAGCGCCTTGACGTATGAGTACATAACGGAATACAGTTATGGAATTATGGAAAGTTTTAATCTGATAGCGCCCCGACTTTTTGGAGGCTCAAATAATGAGGCAGTAGGAAAAGACAGTAATATGTTTGAACTAATGGTGGGCAAGGGCGTACCAGAAGATCAGGCAACTGATTTTGTTTCAGGAATGCCAACCTATTGGGGAGATCAACCCATAGTTGCTGCTCCCGCATACATTGGTATAGTGGTTTTCTTTTTGGCTATTATGGCCTTGTTTATTGATACACGCAAAATAAAATATGTATTCCTTTCTGGAGCTGTAGTTGCTTTGATACTTTCATGGGGGAAGAATCTTCCTTTAGTGACTGATTTTTTTATTGACTATATTCCTATGTACAATAAATTTAGAGCAGTTTCCTCTATACAAGTTATTCTTGAATTGTGTTTTCCTGTTCTGGCTATTATGGGCTTACAGTCTTTCTTTACATTGGACAAAAAACTACAAAAGAAAGCCGTAATGGAGACCGGTGTTTTAGGGCTGGGATTAATACTGATCTTGTTTTTTAGTAAAAGTATGTTTAGTTTCTCTGGAGGTAATGATGCGTATTATCAACAAAGTTACGGACCTGACTTTGTTAATGCCTTAAAACAGGACCGAATGAGTTTGTATAGTGCTGATTTATTGCGATCTGGTTTCTTGATAGTAATTACAGCGGGTATTTTATGGTTGTTTATTAAAGATAGGTTTGCTCAGAAAACCGCTATTATACTTGTAGGCTTATTGATGGTTTTTGATTTGTTTTTTGTTGATAAAAATTATGTGTCAGGAAAAGATTTTGTCAGCGGCAGGGAAGTGGAAGTCCCATTTCAGGAAACAGCTTCCGATGTTGAAATTCTCAAGGATACAACTCATTACAGAGTTTTTGAAGTAAGTGGAAACTTGTCCAGCGCACGTGCTTCTTATTTTCATAAATCAATTGGTGGCTACAGTGCCGTGAAGCCGCGAAGAATGCAACAATTATTTGATTATCAAATTGCCAATAATAATATGGAAATCCTAAACATGCTAAATGTCAAGTATGTAATTCAGACGGATAAGGAAGGAAAAGAATTTCCAACTTCGAACCCAAATGCCAATGGGAATGCCTGGTTTGTAAGCAGTGTGAAAGTAGTTAATACCCCTGATGATGAGATGAAATCTTTAGGACAACTAGATACTAAAGATGTCGCAATATTTAACCGGCATGAGCATGGATCTAAGTTTAGAAATGTTGGATTGAAAAGGAGATGGGATACCAGTGGAACCATTCAATTAGATGTTTACAAACCCAATTATCTTAAATATACTGCTAATAATACTAAATATGCTTTAGCAGTTTTCTCTGAAATATATTATGAAAAGGGATGGAATGCCTATGTTGATGGCGTAAAAACAGTTCATTTCCCTGTTGATTATGTATTGAGAGCACTAGTTCTTCCAGGGGGGCAACACAAAATAGAATTCAAGTTTGAACCTCAAGTTATAAAAACCGGAAGCACGATTACGTTGGTAAGTTCCATAGGAATGTTGTTGCTTTTGATTGGTGGGATTTATTTTGAAAGAAAAAAAAGGCGTTAGCTGTCTGATATTTATTTGTAAATTTGATCTAATAAATTTCGAATACATTCTAAATTTTTAATGCAATGGGTAAAGTCAAATTAAATCACGAACATCCAACAGTAAAGGAGGCTAGATATGTTGAGGAAACAAGAGGATTGACTTATCAGCAACGTTTTGAAAAACTGATGGCAATAATCGAAATATCTTGCTTATTAAAGGCAGTAAAGAAATATTCAAAATCAAAATAATTTGAAATGAATATGCAGAAACAAATAATAGATGTTTGGAAGTACTTGTCAGAAAACAAGGTAAACTATTTAACTATCGGTGGATTTGCAGTAAATATTTACGGCTACGGAAGAAACACAGGAGATATTGATATTTTCATTGAAGATACGATTGCTAATCGTGGAAATTTAAGAAATGCGATCAAACAAATTGGTTTAGGTGATTTTTAAAGTATTAATACAATGCAATTTATTCCGGGTCGGACAGATTTCACTCTAAATATTAATTTTAGATTGGATATTATGACTTCTGTTAAAGGTTTAGAAAATTAGCCTTTTGTAGTACTTTTAGAAAAAGCAAATATCATAGATATAGATGGAATTCCAGTGTTTTTTATTGATTATGATAATTTGATTATTTCCAAAAAAGCAGCTAATAGACTTAAAGATCAACTAGATATTGAAGAGTTGGAGAAACTAAATAACAAAAATATTTATTAAAATTATGATAGAATTATTCGGTTTAAAATCGTTTCAACAAATATTGTTGTTACTTTTTTTATTAGGTTTTATTTTTGGAGTATTGTTTGGTATTTACTTATTTATACCTGACAAATTTAAATATTATTCAGTAATCCCCGCTTTACCGGCTTTTTACATTATTTCAAAAGGATTGTATCAAAACAGTACTTTGTTTTTTACGGATTTAAAATCAATTACAACAAAATCCTAAACTTGGAACCAAAAAAAATTTTAATAATTACCTATTATTGGCCACCGGCTGGAGGACCTGGGGTACAACGTTGGCTAAAGTTTGTTAAGTATTTGCCAGATTTTGGCATTCAGCCGATTGTGTATATTCCGGAGAATCCAACGTATCCTATTGTTGATGAAAACTTGGTTAAAGAAGTTTCAGATAAGACCATTATTTTGAAACAGAAAATTTTTGAACCGTATCAACTGGCGTCTTTTCTTTCGAAGAATAAAACTAAAAAAATCAGTTCAGGAATTATTCCAAATCAGAAAAAGCAATCTTTTCTAGACAAAATTTTTCTTTGGATTCGTGGAAATCTTTTTATTCCCGATGCGCGTGTTTTTTGGGTAAAACCATCAGTTGCTTATCTGGAGAAATATATTGTAGAAAGCAATATTGATACCATAGTTACTTCCGGACCACCGCACAGTCTGCATCTTATTGGAATGGAATTAAAACAGAAATTAGATTTAAAATGGTTTGCTGATTTCAGGGATCCATGGACCACTATTGGTTATCACAAATCCTTGCGATTGTCGAGTTTTGCTGCTAAAAAACACAAAGCACTAGAACACCAGGTTTTGAATACAGCCGATACCATTATAGTCACGAGTAAAACTACTAAAACTGAATTTGTAGCGATTACAAATAAGCCCATTGCGGTAATTACCAATGGGTATGATACGGAGCAAGTCGAAAAACAAGCGTTAGATTCTAAATTTTCTTTGGCACACATTGGTTCTTTTCTTTCCGAGAGAAATCCTCTGATTTTATGGGAGAGTTTGGTTGAATTAATTAATGAGATTCCGGAGTTCAAATCGCATGTAGAAATAAAGCTAATCGGAGCAGTCAGTCAAGAAGTTTTGGAAACTATGAAGCAATTCGGGTTAAATTCCTATTTGAATAATTTGGGATATGTTTCGCATGCAGAAGCGATTGCACATCAAAGAAAATCTCAGGTTTTGTTGCTTGTCGAAATTAATTCTCAAGAGACTAAAAGCATTATCCCTGGGAAATTATTTGAATATATGGTTTCCAACCGTCCAATTATTGCAATTGGTCCCAAAGGTTCTGATTTTGCCGAAATTATTACCACTACCAACACAGGCATATTTTTTGATTATTCGGAGAAAATGAAACTTAAAAGTGTAATTTTGGACTTTTATAATCAGTTTTTGGAAGGTAAATTACAGGTAAACGGAGTTGGACTACAGCGTTATTCCAGAAAAAATCTTACAAAAGAATTGGTTGAACTGCTTAATAAAATATAAATTAAAAGTGAGATTGCTTTGTGTCTCGCAATGATAAAGAAATGGGAATAGTATTAAATCAATCTTTAAAGAATACAATAATTACCTATTTTGGTTTTGGTATTGGGGCAATAAATACACTTTATTTGTATCCGTTTTTTTTAGGAACAGTATTTTATGCCTTAACAAACTACATTCTTTCTTGGGCAAATATCATTATGCCTTTATTGGCTTTTGGTATGCAAAATACGTTGGTGAAGTTTTATACTCAGTATAAAACAGAAGAAGAACGCTCCAAGTTTCTCTCGTTTACTGTACTAATTCCTTTCTTGTTGTGTATCCCTTTAGTATTGATTGGATTATTCTTTTTTGAACCTATTTCATTATACTTGAGCAAAGAAAATCCTGTAGTTAAAGATTATTTATGGCTTATTCCATTTATAGGACTTAGTATGGCTTATTTCGAGATTTTTTATGCTTGGGCCAGAGTGCACATGCATTCGGTTTTTGGAAATTTTGTGAAAGAGGTAGGGCTAAGATTATTTTCTTTATTTGCTTTGATTGGAGTCTATTATAAATGGATTACAGTGGTACAATTTATTTATGTTACTGCTATTATTTATTTTCTGGCTTTTGCTATAACGATGTTTTATGCTTTCCGAATAAAAAAACCTGTATTTCAGTTTTCCATTCCTCAAAATGTGAAAGATGTTTTAGTATATACTTTTTTCATTATTTTATCAGGTAGTGTTGCGGTTATGTTGTTGGATATTGATAAAATTATGCTGAATCAATACATTAAAATTGAGAATATAGCCTATTATTCCGTTGCTACTTATATTGCATCCGTCATAGCAGTTCCCAGTAGGGCGATGCATCAAATTACATATCCCATAACGGCTAAGTTAATGCATGAGAATAAACAGGATGAATTAAATGATTTGTACAAAAAAACATCAATTAATTTGCAAGTTGTAGGCGGTTTTGTAATGCTGTGTATTTTTGTCAATATCAACCAGTTGTATATAATGGTTCCAAAAGAGTATAGTGGAGGAATTCTAGTGGTATTTTTGATAGGGATTTCTAAATATTTTGATTTGATTTTAGGAAATAATAATGCTATTATTTTTAATTCAAAATACTACCGTATGGTCTTGTTTTTAGGTTTATTACTTGTTTTTCTAACAATAGGACTGAATATGTTTTTTATACCAAGATATGCTATAACAGGAACTGCAGTAGCTACTTTGTTATCAATAACACTGTATAGTTTGGCTAAACTGCTTTTTGTAGTCAAGCGTATGCACTTGTATCCGTTTACAATACAGACATTATATTCTCTTGCGATAACTTTTGTATTGTTCTTGATGTTTTATTTCTGGGAATTTCCTTTTCATCCAATCATAAGCATAGGATTAAAATCTATTTTAGTAGCCGTTTTATATATTTATATTAATTACAAGTTTGTTATTTCAATAGAGATAAACGAAGCTCTGAATTTGGTTGTAAAAAAATTCACCTAAATATTATTTATTTTCGGATTGTTACGTATTAAGTCACTTATTTTCATGTATTTATAATTATTTTTTTTATATTTAATAAAAAATAGAAATGCAAAATATCACTAAAAGTGGGTATTGTGAAGTTCTAAAATTGCCATTATTTTTGTAAACGTCATTTTGTCACTACTAGTAAAAAAATTAGAGATAAATTATCTGAAATAATATGAAAAGCAATACAAGTATAACCGAGGAGAATTTTATAAAGTTTTCCTCCATCCTGGAAAATAAAACCAACCATGGATTTATAGTGTTGGAACGAAACGACAAGTTGCCCTTCGCTATTTTATTGAAAAAAAGAAAAAAAGTAGATCATCTTTTTAATTTTTGTATCTGTTGCATTACATTAGGACTGTGGTCCATCGCCTGGATTTATATTACACAGGTTTCCTCAAAAGCTAAAAAAATACTTGTAGCTATTGATGAAGATGGAAATACTTTTGAAGAGAAATGTTATATGGGATAATATTTATAATTTATCTTTCAAATATTTTCCCGTAACAGATTCTTTTATTTTAACAACTTGTTCCGGAGTTCCTACCGCCAATAATTTCCCGCCATTTTCCCCGCCCTCAGGCCCCAAATCAATAATCCAATCCGCACATTTTATTAAATCAAGGTTGTGTTCAATAACAATAATTGAATGTCCTTTATCAATCAATGCATCGAAAGACGCTAATAATTTTTTGATGTCATGAAAGTGCAGTCCCGTTGTAGGTTCGTCAAAAACAAATAAGGCTTTGTCTTTTGTAGCTCCTTTCACTAAGAATGAAGCCAGTTTTATTCGTTGGGCTTCGCCTCCGGACAGAGTAGAAGATGATTGGCCTAATTGAACATATCCCAATCCCACATCTTGCAAAGGCTGTAATTTTTGAGTTATTTTAGGTTGTTTATTAGTATTGAAAAACGCAATCGCATCGTCTATGGTCATTGTAAGAATATCATGAATGTTTTTGCTTTCAAAAGCTACTTCCAGTACTTCTTTTTTGAATCGTTTCCCGTTGCAGGTTTCACAAGGTAATTGTACATCAGCCATAAAAACCATTTCTACGTTGATAGCACCTTCTCCTTTACATGTTTCACATCTCCCTCCATCAACATTAAAAGAAAAATGTTTGGCTTGATAGCCTCTAATCGTTGATAGTTTTTGTTTAGCATACAATTCTCGGATATCATCATACGCCTTGATATACGTCACCGGATTAGAACGGGAACTTCTTCCTATTGGGTTTTGATCTACGTATTCTATGTGTTTAATTTGAGCAAAAGAACCGGTCATTTCAGTAAATTGTCCCGCTTTTTCACCTGCGTTTTCCAACTTTTTTTGCATGGCCGGAAAAAGGATTTTCTTAACAAGCGTACTTTTTCCACTTCCAGAAACTCCTGTAATAACCGTTAATACATCCAGTGGAAAAGTAACATCAATATTTTGTAAATTATTTTCTCGTGCTCCTTTTATGTCAATAAAATTCTTGAAAAGTCTTCGTTTTTTAGGGACGCTAATTTCTAAATCACCGTTTAGATATTTCGCAGTAAGTGAAGTCGATTTTAATATTTCGTCATAGGTTCCCTGCGCGACTAAATGCCCGCCTAAAGTTCCTGCTTCCGGACCTATATCTATAATCATGTCAGCGGCTTTCATGATATCCTCATCGTGTTCTACTACAATGACCGTATTGCCTAAATCGCGTAACGATAGCAATACTTTTATCAAGCGTTCCGTATCTTTAGGGTGTAGACCAATACTGGGCTCATCCAAAATATACATAGATCCTACTAAACTGCTTCCAAGCGAAGTCGCTAAATTAATACGTTGTGATTCTCCTCCGGAAAGCGTTGCTGAATTCCGGTTTAATGTCAGATAATCTAATCCTACTTCGGTTAAAAACGATAGACGGTTGTTGATTTCAACCATTAATCGTTTCGCAATTTGCTTTTCATACACATCTAAATCAATGTTTTCGAAAAAGGTTACCAGATGTTTAATCGGTAAATCAACTAAATCAGAAACCGTTTTTGCGTTTATTTTCACGTAGGAAGCTTCTACTCTCAAGCGTTTTCCTTTGCAGGAATGGCATTTGGTTTTGCCTCGATAGCGCGAAAGCATTACTCTGTTTTGAATTTTATAATTTTTTTCTTCCAGTTCTTTAAAAAAATCATTCAGCCCTTGAAAGTAGCTATTTCCATTCCAAATTAGTTCTTTTTGATCCTCAGACAACTCATAATACGGTTTGTGTATTGGAAAATCAAATTTGTAGGCATTATTTACTAATTCGTCGCGAAACCAGCTCATACTTTCTCCTCGCCAAGGGAAGATTGCGTTTTCATAAACAGACAAAGTGGTATTTGGCACGACTAATTCGGAATCAATTCCTATAATATTTCCATATCCTTCACAAACGGGACATGCTCCATACGGATTATTGAAGCTGAACAAATGAACGTTGGGTTCTAGAAATGTAATACCATCCAACTCAAAATTATTGGAGTAGGAATACTTTTTATCAGCGTTTAATTCTTGTAAATGGCAGATCCCTTTTCCTTCAAAGAAAGCAGTTTGCACCGCATCAGCAAGACGATTGTAGAATTCTTCTTCTCCGGAAGTATCGTGATTGACTACAATTCGGTCAATGATTAAGAATATTTCTTTTATATCTAGTGAATCCGGTAAGTCGTCCAGACGAACCATTTCGTTATTCACTAATATTCGGGCAAAACCTTGCTGTAATAGGACCTTTAGTTTGTCTTCCAGTTTTCGCCCTTCTTCCAGATGAATCGGAGCAAGCAGCAACCATTTGCTGTTTATTGCAAATGTTTTGACATCGGTAACGACATCGGTAACGTTATTTTTTTTGACTTCCCGACCAGAAATAGGCGAATACGTGCGTCCAATTCTGGCAAAAAGCAATTTTACATAATCGTATATTTCGGTTGAGGTTCCTACAGTAGAGCGGGCATTGGTAGTATTCACCTTTTGTTCAATAGCAATTGCCGGAGCAATTCCTTTGATGTATTCCACTTTTGGTTTATCCAATCGTCCAAGAAATTGTCTCGCATACGAAGATAAACTTTCTACGTAACGGCGTTGCCCTTCGGCATATAAAGTATCAAAAGCCAAGCTTGATTTTCCAGAACCCGAAAGTCCCGTGATAACCACTAATTTATTGCGGGGAATGGCGACGTCTACATTTTTTAGGTTGTGTACTTGCGCTCCTTTTATAATAATATTTTTCTTTGGATCTAGTTTCGAAAGGTCAACTTGCATAAAAATGATAATTTTTACAAAAGTAATCAATTTTGAACAGAGAAAAGGGAATGAACAACTCACAAATAATCATAAAAAGCACGGTTGAAAAGTGCTTTTCTTCTTGTATCGTTTTAATATTTTCAATCCAATAAATAAATACTATTTTTAATTTTATTTTTGAAAAATTAATAACAAGAACTTTTGAAAACAAAATTATACATTTTTCTTTTTTTAATATCTTTTTGTGTTTTTCGCAAGAGCTACCGCCAATTGTAAAATATTTCTCTACTACTTATGGTGCAGGAAATCAAAACTTGATGATTTCTCAAGATCAAAATCATTATGTTTTCTTTGCAAACTATGAGGGATTATTAGAATTTAATGGATCTAATTGGGAATTGTATCCATCACCAAATGAAACTATTGTTCGTTCTGTAAAAGTGATTGGAAATAAGATTTTTACTGGTTGTTATATGGAATTTCAGTTTTGGAAAAAACGAATAATTAGTGGAGTTTTAGAAATAAAATTGGTGAATTTGATTATTCTGCTAAATATTTTGAAATTACAAACAACTTGAATGTATTCATCGGCATGCTATTTGTGTTGTAAATGTGAAAAAACAAGAAAAATTTTAACAAATTTCAATGAACATCTGTTAATTTATATTAATTTTACTTGGATCTTAAAATAATAATTGGTTAAATTTGAAAACTTTAATAAACCTAAAAACTCTTTAGCCTATATACAAAACTACTTTTTAGAGAAAACTCTCCAATTTTAATTAAAAACTAAAAAGTATAATTATGGTTAATATACAACTCCCTGACGCATTATTGGTAAAGGAATACATCTCAGGTAATGAGGATGCCTTAGCTAAATTGATAAAAAGGCATGAATCAAAAATTTTTGGTTTTATATATTCTAAAATTCCGGATAGAGATATTACCAAAGACATTTTTCAGGATACTTTTATCAAAGTAATAAAAACTTTAAAATCAAATTCGTATAATGAAGAAGGTAAATTTTTACCTTGGGTAATGCGTATTTCCCATAATCTGGTTGTTGATCATTACCGAAAAACTAAAAAAATGCCCATGTTCAGAGAAACGGAAGAGTTTTCCATTTTCTCAATTATGTCCGATGATTCGTTGACCATAGAAAACAAAATAATATCGGAACAAGTCGAACTGGATTTAAAAAAACTAATAGAAGAACTTCCTGCTGATCAAAAAGAAGTTTTGGTGATGCGAATGTACCAGGATATGAGTTTTAAGGAAATTTCAGAGACAACAGGAGTGAGTATCAATACCGCCTTAGGGAGAATGCGTTACGCTTTGATGAATTTGAGAAAAGTGATTGATAAACACCAAATTGTTTTGACTAATTGACAATATACTGAAACTTGCTGCGTTGTAATAGAAAACAAATTTGTATTACTCTATGGCAAAAACTTACTCAAAAAAATCATTAGTTTCTCAAACAATGAAACCCAGTAAAGAAACAATTTCTTTTTTATTAAGCTATTCTAAGGCGTTAAGCATACTGAAAATAGACAATAAAAATTTCGAAATTATATCGAATTGACCAAGAAATAGCAGCTTTCCTATTTTATTTGGATTGTAAAAGACTAGAAAACCGCTTATTCCATTTGGAAGCAGCGGTTTTTTAGCATACTTTATTTTTTATAATATGTATCAATAACCGTTTTTCGGCCAATAGTTTTAGTAATAATATCCTGATCTAAATCCCAGCCACGAGCCGGAGAATATTCTCTTCCGTACCAAATAATTTGAAGATGCAGGTCATTCCAAATTGCTTCAGGAAAAAGGCGTTTAGCATCTTTCTCTGTTTGAACTACGTTTTTCCCATTGGTTAAATTCCAGCGGTACATCAAGCGATGAATGTGTGTGTCAACCGGAAAGGCTGGAACTCCAAAAGCTTGGGACATCACAACACTGGCCGTTTTATGTCCTACCGCGGGTAATTCTTCCAGAAATTCAAAACTCTGAGGTACTTTTCCGCCATGTTTGTCAATTAATATATGGGATAAACCATGAATTCCTTTTGATTTCATTGGCGATAAGCCACAAGGCCGAATGATTTCCTTAATTTCTTCGACAGACATTTTGATCATATCAAACGGATTATCTGCTTTTGCAAAAAGTAAAGGAGTGATTTTATTTACTTGAATATCCGTACATTGTGCGGATAATAAAACGGCAATCAGCAGCGTATACGGGTCTTTATGATCCAAGGGAATTGGAATCGTAGGATATAGTTTTTTTAACGTATTTATAACAAAAATTACACGTTCCTGTTTATTCATTATTTATTAAATTTGATTGGTAAAGAAAAACAATTTCGGCGGCATTAGCAAAATTCAAATTCAAATCAATAAAAATAATGACAACATTAAAAAAAGGAGATAAAGCACCTGATTTTTCAGGTCTGGATCAAGATGGAAAATTACATCAATTAACAGATTATGCAGGTAAAAAATTAGTAATTTTCTTTTATCCAAAAGCAAATACGCCAGGATGTACAGCTGAGGCTTGTGACTTAAGAGATAATTTCGAGCGATTTGAAGCAAACAATTATGCTCTTCTGGGCGTTAGTGCCGATGTTCAAAAAGCACAGGCCAAGTTTAAGGAAAAGTATAACTTTCCTTTTCCATTACTTGCAGATGAAGACAAATCAGTGATACAGGCTTTTGGGGTTTGGGGTCCCAAGAAATTTATGGGAAAAGAGTATGACGGGATCCACAGGACTACTTTTGTAATTGATGAAAACGGGATTATTGATGAGGTTATCTCGGCTGTAAAAACCAAAGTGCATGCTGCTCAGATACTAAAATAATGATTCCGTGGTGTCATCCTTTATTGCATTTGCAAATATAAATGCAAACCAACTTTTAATAATAAACAAAGTCCAGATCTGCGGTTTTAATCGACCCCAGCTCTGGACTTTGTTTTTAATTTAACTCAAAATTTGACTACTGATTCACGAATTGATTTCCTTCAAAACTTTATTAGGATCAAATCCAAAAAGTCTGTGTTCCTTAATTATTTCTGCAATACCAGGGGGAAGCATTGTTTCCCAACCGGGCTTTCCATTATTAATCATATTTAAAACTTCACGAGAGAACACCTCTAAAATAGAGGGATCATAATCATCTATATCAACTACTTTTCCGTTGAATTTAAAGAATTTATAGAGTTCTTTCATTCTTGGGTGTACTTTTAAATTTTCGGAGGTGATTATTTCTCCATTTTCCCCAATCATTGGATACAAGAATACTTTCATGTCGCGGTAGAATAATTTCCCGAAAGCTTCCAGAATTCCGCCACTTAAATGACGGTAATATTTCTCGTCAAAAATATCTATTAAATTATTCACACCCATGGCTAATCCCATTCTGGCTTTGGTATAATTCGCAAAATACTCCACTACCTTGTAATATTCCTGAAAATTTGAAATCATTACGGTTTGTCCAAGTGAACAGAGTAATTCAGCTCGATCCATAAAATCTCTTTCATCGATTTCTCCATCAGATCGTAGGTTGGATAATGTAATTTCAAAAATCACTAATGTGTTTTCCGGACTGACCTTGTTCTCATTTAAAAACATTTTTAATGATTTCTCATACATGTCCATGTTGACTTTTGTAACCGGACGAAAACTACCCCTAAAAGCAAGGATGTTTTTCTTGTATAACATAGCAGCAGGAAGTATGTTTATTCCATCAGGATTAAACATAACGGCATCAGTCATTCCATTTTTGACTAATTGTAAACTCATCAAACGATTGTCAACATCAGCAAAACGCGGACCTGAGAAATTTATAGTGTCTATTTCTAATTGATCTTTGTCTAAATGGTCATACAAATAACGCAAGAGACGTTTGGGGTCGTTGTATTTGTAATACGCTCCGTAAATTAAGTTTACGCCCAGAATACCTAATGTTTCCTGTTGCAAACGCACATCAGTTTCTTTAAATCGAATGTGAAGAATAATTTCATTATAATCCTCATCCGGCTCAATTTGATAACTAATACCGACCCAGCCATGTCCTTTGAATTGTTTGGCAAAGTCAATAGTGGCTACGGTATTCGCATAGCTAAAAAACATTTTATTAGGATGTTTTTCTCTGCTTAGCCTTTTTTCTATTAGATTTACTTCATGAGAAAGCATTTTTTTGAGTCGACTTTCGGTCACATAACGACCGTCCTCTTCAATTCCATAAACGGCATCGCTAAAGTCTTTGTCATAGGCTGACATTGCTTTTGCAATTGTACCTGACGATCCACCAGATCTAAAAAAATGTCTTACAGTTTCCTGTCCAGCGCCAATTTCTGCAAAAGTTCCATAGATATTTTCGTTCAAATTGATACGAAGTGCTTTATCTTTGACTGAAGGGATTTGTTCGATGATTTTATCACCTTTTAATTTTATTTCTGTATCCATTTTCTTTTAATATGGCTAATATTTTGTAAAGTTAGTTAAATAGGTTTCTAATGAAAGGGAATTAACCCTATTTTTGCAAATAAAATAAAGAAAGTTGACGGTATATTTTTTAGGAACTGGTACATCACAAGGCATTCCTGTTATTGGTAGTAATCATCCTGTTTGTAAAAGCTCTGATTCTAAAGATAAAAGACTGCGCGTCTCTGTATGGATTTCTTGGGAGAATTATTCTTTTGTAATTGATTGCGGACCTGATTTCAGACAGCAAATGCTTGCGTCAAATTGCCAGAAAGTAGATGGTATTTTATTTACTCATGAACATGCGGATCATACCGCAGGAATCGATGATATTCGGCCTTTTAATTTCAAACAAGGAGAAATTCCAATTTATGCACATCAACGGGTTATAACTAATCTAAAAAGACGTTTCGATTATGTTTTTGAAACGGTCAATAAATATCCCGGTGCGCCTTCTGTTACAACTATTGAAGTTGTCAACAACCAGTCATTTGCCATTGGCAACAAAACGGTTGTCCCCATCAGTGTCATGCATGGAAATCTTCAGGTTTTTGGGTATCGAATTGATGATTTTGCCTACTTAACGGATGTGAAAACTATTGAAAAAAGTGAAATAGTCAAGTTGAAAAATCTAAAGGTATTGGTTGTGAATGCTTTACGGGAAGAGTCTCATGAAACGCATTTCAATTTAAAAGAAGCGTTGGATTTTATAGCTTTGGTCCAACCAGAAAAAGCCTATCTCACACACATTAGTCATATCATGGGGTATCACGAAGAGGTTCAAAAAAATCTCCCCGAGCATGTTTATCTCGCCTATGATAATCTAGAAATTAAAATTTAATTATATTTAAAATGAAAAATTCATTATTCCTGTACCTTACTATTCTGGCTGTGCTTTCTACTGTTTTTACGTATATGTTTTTGAGTAAACAAGTAGTATTTGAGCAAACTAGATATGAAAAAACCACTAAAAAATTAAGAGACAGTCTGAGTTTGGTTTCGAATCAATTAGTGGATGCCAACTATTTTTCTTTGGAAAAAAATGAGAATGCTCAAAATTATTTTGATACTACAAGCGCTAACAAAACAATTCAATACGAGAAATTGATTCCTTTCGTCACTGAAAAATTATTGGATTTGAACGCCAACCCAAAGGGAAATCCGTATACGGGTCAAGATCAAATTAGCACAAATAAATTTATTATTAACAAAGTCAAAATACTAAACCACAGATGGATTATTGCTGATTATAGTGATGGTGAAATTTGGGGTGAAGTTTTGTTGAAATATTTTGTCAATGAAGATAAAAGTATTTCTTTTGAGGTCAATCAATCGTTGTTGTACCAAAAATAATTAAGGTGCCGTATTCCGTTTATAAAGACCTGAATACGGCACAAATATTATTTATTCATTCTCTAAAATCCAGTTTTTGAAGTCATAAAAATTCTGTGGAGCAACTCCATGACCTATAGGATATTCTTTGTAGGTTATATTTATCCCTAAATTTTCTACTATTGCTGGTGTTTTTCTAGCCCATTCAACTGGAATTACTTGATCCACTGTTCCATGTGAAGCAAATATTTTCAGGGTATGAAAGTTGTTTTTTAGGTAATCCTCAGTGACAATTTCTAAATTTAAGTACCCGCTCATCGCAACTACTTTCTGAACCTTTTCAGGGTACGAAAGTGCAACTGCATAACTCAATATAGATCCTTGGCTGAAGCCAATCAATGTGACTTTCTCAGTATTTATGGGGTAGGTTTGAATTAATTCATCAATAAATCCGGCAATTAAATCTCTTGAAACTTTGGCTTGATCGTGATCCGAAAATTTATTTTGATCCGCATCAAAATTGATTGCATACCATGCATATGCACCGTATTGCATGTTATAAGGCGCACGTGCTGAAACAATATAATATTCATCAGGAAGCTCGGTTGCAAATGAAAATAAATCATCTTCATTGCTGCCGTATCCGTGCAATAAAAGTAAAAGTGGATTTTCGTCTAATTTTATTTTAGGCTCTCGTATTTTATATTCTAAAGATAAATTCATGGATTATGAGATGTTTGATAACCATTTTTGATAATACGTTCCCAATAATGGAACCGGTTTTGTTTCTCCTTTTATAGCACTGGTAATACCGTAAGACCATAAAACAAATACGAAAATCCACATGGGAGCCGAAATCATTAGGCTGTCAAAATTGCTGATGATTAATCCCAGTGATATGAATGTTAAAGTTAGTCCCAGTCCTTGACGGATGTGAAATGAAGCAAATTCATTTTTGTCTTCGGAGTTCATAGACATGGCAATAAATACGCCAATTCCTAAAATATAACTGGTGATTGCGGCCGTCTTTCCTGACTCTGTATTATTATTAATAGTATTCATTTTTTTATGCTAAAATTAATTTTTCTTGATTAACAATTCCGTACACTTTACCTCTTAGTTCAGTTCCTAAAAAAGCAGTGTTTTTAGATTTGGATAAAATGGATGATTTTGTAAAAATGCTTTTTGGTTCCGGATTAAATAAGGTAATATTTGCTTTTGAACCTTGATTAATTGATACTGTTTCGATGCCAAAAGTTGTTTTTCCTGAAGTGAGTTTTTCTATTACGGTTTCTAATGGCAAAACAGTCATCAAAGCTCCAAAAGCACTTTCCAGACCAATAGTTCCACTCTTGGCTCCATCAAATTCCATTTTTTTGTGCTCAATATCCATCGGATTATGGTCGGATGTAATCATATCGATCGTTCCGTCTTTTATTCCTTTCAGTAATGCTTTCCTATCGGTTTCAGTTCTAAGCGGTGGAGAAATTTTATAACGGGTATCAAAACCTTCCAGTTTTTCATCAGTTAGAACTAAATGATGCACAGCAACACTGCAGGTTACCTGCAGTCCATTGGCCTTAGCCTCTTTGATTAATTGTACTGATTTTTTAGTTGAAATAGTTGGAATATGAAGTTTTCCCCCAGTATATTCTAACAGAAATAAATTCCGTGCAATTTGTATTTCTTCGGCAAGATTTGGAATTCCTTTCAAACCCAGTCGGGTCGAAACTATGCCTTCATTGGCCACTCCATTTCCTTTTATATTTTCGTCTTGGGAAAAAGCAAGAATCAATCCATCAAAATCCTGAACGTATTGTAAGGCTATTTTTAGCAAATTAGCATTATCTAAACTTTTATTATAATCTCCAAAAGCAACGGCTCCCGCTTTTTTCATATCATATAATTCAGCCATGTCTTTTCCTGCACTTTCTTTACTCAAAGCGCCGATAGGATACAGTTGAGTTGCAAATCCTTGTGCTTTGTTCAAAACAAAATTGACTTGGGATTGATTGTCAATAATAGGAAAGGAGTTGGGTTGTAATGCGATTGCCGTGAAACCACTTTTGGCAGCTACAGTAAGTCCGTTTGATATGGTTTCACGGTCCTCAAAACCAGGCTCCCCGAGCGAAACGCTACTATCAAACCAGCCTTGGGAGACATGTAAATTATCAAGTTGTATTTCTTCTGCTTTATCCAGATTTGGGAGCCAGGTTCCAATTTTTTGTATAAAACCATCAACAATTAAAATATCTGCAGTCTTATTATGAAAGGGACTTTTCGAATCGATAATTTTGGCGTCTCTGAGGATTAATTTCATATGTAGATACTATTTGTTTTTTTGATTGAATATGAAATTTGCATTGACTTTTATGACTAAAGTACATTCATGCTCATTTTATATTGATTTTTAAGTATTGAACTTCGTTATTTACTTTACGAATCGTATAATTGCCATTTCGGTTATTAGAAATAACAGTGCAAAGATAACAAACCATTTCCAAATTTGATTATCAGTTCTGTCAGTTTGTAAAGTGTCAAAGAACGATGGTATTGATTCGATTGTTTTATAGTCAGAAAGAATAGTCTCATTGGCTGAAGCCAAATCACTTTCGGTTCGGTTGTAATTGAAACTAATGTTTTCAATCCACTCTTTTGTATTGTAAATGCTGAAATTCCCTGCTTGTATCGGATAATCATTGAAAGTCATTTTGACTTTATTATTCAGAATTTGTTGGATAGGAATAAATTGTTCGTCTAAGCCTTTTGCCGTTAAAATAGCGCCTTTGTTTAGCGATGCTTCTATAAAATGCGGGTTGTTATTACCAATTATCAAGGCATTTACTCCGTTGTTTTGATTGTGCATCGCCATCTTGTAAAATGTAGGTACAATTAATGGAGATTGCTGAAAATTTGAATTTTCGATGTTAATAGGAGCAGCAAAAAAACTAACTGCTGAAACCGAATTTGCTATCGATGTCAAGAAAACGCTTTGATCTTCATAAGACAAAGCTGCAGGAGAGGAACTGGATATTACAAAAGATTTTTTTGTCTTTGGATATTGAAAATTAGTCACTTTATTTTCAAAAACACTATGGAATATAGGATGATTGAAGTTGATTTTAGTAATCAATTTTTCTCTATTTTCTAAAGAACTAAATTTGAGGTTTCCAAAATTCGACAAAAAAGAATTCATATTGGTAATGGAACTTATCGCCGAAGGAATCACAATTAAATTGCCGCCTTTTTCTACAAAAGAGTTCAATGTGGTTGCCAAAGCTTGCGGAATTTCATTCAATTCATTAAGAATAATCGCGTCTTGTTCTTCCAGTTTATTATAGTCTAAGGTGCTTAAGGTATAATTGTTATAATTGAATTCTTCACTGGTATAAATTCTGGAAAGGAAGTTGCTTTTCGCTAGTTCTCCAATGCTGATAATGTTGGTTTTCTTCGTTTTTGAAATACTGAAAAACAACGTGTTGTCATAAGACAAACCATTGTCAACTATAGAAAAATAACCATGAAAGGATTGTTTAGGAATCGTGAAACTGAGGTTTTTTTTCTTTGTGTCTAAAGTTGTTATCGTTTTAGCAATAAGCTTGTTTTCATTGTATAGAGAAATTGGAATCGGGTTGAAATTCTTGCCATAACTGGATATTTGGACACTAATTTCATAAAAATTTTCTACTATTTTATGGATGAATACGCTGTCAATAGAAACATTGTTTTTTTGTTCTGCTTTTGGAATTATAAATGAAGGAGAATCAGTTGCATCACTATTTTTCAGTTGTTGTTCATCAAGACCTACCGCATCCGTAATGATGACGATATCTTTATTAAAAGCTGATTTATGCGCTTTTATTTTTGCCATTATATTGTCTAATTGGAACGGAGTTGGGCTGTATTTTAGATTTTGTAAAGCACTACGAACAGACTTTATATCCGTGTTCCAATAATTTTCGGAATTGGTAATTAAAGAAAAATTTACATTTTCCGGAGTTTCTTCAAGTAATTCCTGAACCGCTCTTTTTAATAATTCCCCTTTTTTGCCTTTGGCTTGCATGCTAAAAGAATTGTCCAAAATAATATACAATTCATTGGTGGCATTTTTGCTGTCTTGGGACTCGAAAAAAGGTTGCGAAAATGCGAAAATAAGGCAAGTTAGAAGTAATAAACGACAGGCGAGAAGCAACCATTTTTTGATTTTAGAGCTTTTTCTGGTTTGAATTGAAAGTGCTTTTAAGAACCGAACATTGGTGAAATATTCTTTTTTGAAATGGCGTAATTGAAACAAATGAACCAAAATTGGAACAATCAACAAGAACAGAAAGTATAAAATTTCGGGATGTTTAAAATGCATTCTGAGGTTGAGTTTACTTTACTGTATTTTGTTTTCAACGGTGTTCATTGAATTTCAGGAGTCAAAAATACAAATTTGTTGACAGTTTTAGATGAAGTTGTTATAATTTTTCAAAGGAATAAACTAGTGACATTCATTAGGAATATAATGTGTATTTTAGCTTTCTAATAAATTTTAAAAACATGAAAAAGCCGTTTGCGGTTCTTCTATTAATCTTCCTTTTTACAAGTGTTCATGCACAAAAAAACAAATTGAATTTACTAATAGGAACCTATACCCAAAGTTGTGACAGTAAAGGAATTTATGTATATGATTTTGATTCAAACACAGGCGATTTCAGTTTTAAAAATGCGACTGAAAAGGTTATAAATCCCAGTTATTTAACGGTTTCAAAAAATAATAATTTTGTGTATTCCGTAAACGAAAATGGGACTAAAAGTACGGTGAGTTCTTTTAGCTATAATCCAGCAAGAGGAAAATTAGACTTAATCAACAAGCAAAGCTCCAAGGGTGCGGATCCTTGTTACATAATCAATGACGATAAAAATGTAATTGTTGCTAATTATTCCGGGGGAAATATTTCCGTTTTTGCTAAAAATAACGACGGAAGTCTAGCTGAAGCGAAGCAAGTTATTCAACATTATGGAAAAGGAACTAATACACAAAGACAAGAAGGTCCGCACGTACACATGGTTCATTTTTCTCCAGATAAAAAGTTTGTTTTGTCTAACGATTTAGGGAATGACAAAGTATATTCATACGCTTATAATCCTAATGCTGAACACACTGTTTTAGAATTAAAAGACAGCATTTCAGTGAAATCCGGGAGTGGACCCAGACATTTAACCTTTAGCAAAGATGGTAAATTTGTTTATTTATTACAGGAACTGGACGGCGCGCTAACAGTATTTAGTTATTCTAACGGAACATTGACAAAGATTGATGAAACGATTATTTTAGCCAAAGATTTCAAAGGATCATTTAGTGCTGCGGATATCCATATTTCACCTGACGGGAAGTTTTTATATGCCTCTAATCGCGGCGAAGCAAATAATATCACCATTTTTGAAATTCTAAAAAACGGAAAATTACTATTGAAAGGGCAAACCAGTAGTTTAGGAAAAGGACCTCGAAATTTCACCATTGACCCAACGGGAAATTTTCTTGTGGTAGCACATCAATATACCAATGATGTAGTGATTTTTAAAAGAAATAAAAAGACTGGATTGCTTGCTGATACTGGCAAAAAAATTGTTTTGTGTTCTCCGGTTTGCTTGGTTTTTACTAAGAATTAAAATTAAAAACTCACAAAAAAAGTATTGAAAAACGAAAATTATTTTTCAACACTTTTTACTATTTATTTTTGTTTTTATCTTTAGACCCCGATGTTCAGAAAAAAATCAGGATTTAGAAAATGAACACTAAACACGGAATACTGATCACTATTTGTTCTTGTCTTTTCTCTTTTTGTCTCTGGTTTTTAGCATATTCCTATTTACAGAACCATGTGTTTTTTTCTTAGTTACACCAGGGCCGCCTAAATTGACTTTTTTATTCTTTTTACTTTTCTCTTGAAAAGCGCCATCTCCGTCAAGTTTTTGTTTTTTCATCATAAACTTGATCGGTTGTCTCTCTTTTTCAGGTTCAATTAATTTTGATGAAATTTCTACGGTTTCTGGGAAAGGTTCAATAGCTAATTCCATATTCATCAGCACTTCAATCTCTACTTTAAATTCTTCTTCGCGAGGTGCGATAAGACTTATAGCGGTTCCTGTAGCATCTGCACGACCGGTTCGACCAATTCTGTGCATATATAGTTCAGGTAATTCAGGCATTTCAAAATTGATAACGTGGGTAATATTAGAAATATCCAAACCTCTGGCCATGATGTCAGTAGTAATCAAACCACGTAAATTTCCTTCTTGGAACGAAGCCATCGTACTCAAACGATAATTTTGTGATTTATTCGAGTGAATTACTCCAAACTGACCTTCAAAATCCTCCTCGATTCGTTCGTGAACCATATCAGAAATTTTCTTATTATTGACAAACACCAGCACACGGCTCATGTCTTCGTTGTTTTGCAATAAGTGTTTTAAAAGGTTTATTTTAGTATTAAAATTAGGAACCTGATAGGATATTTGTTTGATGTTTTCCAGAGGTGTTCCTGATGCCGAAAGCGTAACTTCTTGAGGATAATCAAAATAATCATTCAAAATCGCATCTACTTCATCTGTCATAGTTGCTGAAAACAGAATGTTTTGACGTTTTTTAGGCATCATGGCCAATATAGAGGTCAATTGGGTACGGAAACCTAAATTCAGCATTTCATCAAACTCATCTATTACCAGCTTTTGCATTTCTTCAAAACGAATCACATTATCCAGCGTTAAATCCATGATTCTTCCTGGAGTTCCCACTAGTATGTCGCAACCTGCATACACTGCTTTCTTTTGGGTATTGATATTGACACCTCCAAAGATTCCAATAGTACGAACCGACATGTATTTTGTCAATTTCTCAATTTCTTCCGCAACTTGTACAACAAGTTCACGAGTAGGAACCAGGAGCACTATTTTTGGGGTATGCCCGGGAGTAAATTTATATAGTTTCAACAAAGGCAAAAGGTAAGCAAATGTTTTACCAGTACCGGTTTGAGCGATTCCCATCATATCTCTTCCTGACATTATCACAGAAAATGTTTTTTCTTGAATAGGAGTAGGAGTTGTAAACCCTAAATCATCTATCGCTTTTTGTACGGATTTAGGAAGATTGAATTGCTCAAAAGTAGTCATTTGCTTAAATTTTTTGCAAATATAGTCTTTTTGAAAGTAATGCTCTAAAAATGATAAATATCACAAATCAAACGCATTAAAATCACCAGTTTTCCATTTAATTTTTCAAGCAAATTATATTAAATTCAACAGATTATACGTGATAAATATGTTTGTTGTTAGTGTATTTATTTGATAAGTAGCAAGAAAGATATATTGTCGCAATTATTAAAAAGAGTTTTTGCCACAGATTGTAAGGATTAAAAATATTTTTAAAATTACATAACGAATTAATCTGTGCTAATCTGTGAAATCTGTGGTAAAGAAATTTAGTGCTTTATTAAAATACGACATTAAATTTTAGTCATTACTTAGATGCACAATATTTAATAATTTATATCAAAAGGATGGTAAAGGCAAATAATATTTGTCATAAAGAAATAATATGCGGTTAGTTAGATACCGACCTCGAAGTTTTATAATTAAATTAGCAATGAATTGACGGTTGATGATAAATAGTGTCTCAACCAAGATATGGAAAGAATAGCAAATATACTTTTACAAATCAACAAATCCAGGTTAATTAAGATTATACTTCAAGCAGAAAATAGTCAAGCAGGACTTAAAAACTCGCAACGCCAGAAACCGAAAAACGGTAATGCTCTTTTGGTCACTACTATATTGACAATATAAATCAAATGATCGATTTCTTGAAAGTAATCATTTTAAATAGTTTGTGAATAAAAAGCACTGAATTACAAGGGTTAAAAATGTTTTTACTAAAAGAGATACGAAGTTTTACTTATTTAAAAATGTTCAATTCTTCGTTATAAATAGGACTTTGAATATTTAAAAAATTTAAAACACTGTGAAATACATGGTTTTGAGACAACATCTCATTAGGTTTTAAATGTTTTGAACTGTTATCAGAATACCAAACTATAAAAGGGATTTCATATTGTTCTTTTGGTGCAATACTCAAAGGTAAACCATGCATGTATAGGTTTTTTTCTCCCAAAGATTCACCATGGTCAGACACAAAAATCATAGTACTTTTATAGGTAGTCAATTGCTTTAAATCTTTAATTATATTGGCTAATATATAATCGGTATACACAATGGTATTGTCGTAAGCATTGATTAGTTCTGTTTGAGAACAATTAGCTAATTCAACGCTTTTGCAAACGGGTTTAAAAGTCTCAAATTCAGAGGGATATTTCTTGCTGTATGTAGGCCCATGACTTGTACTTGTATGTAAAACGATTAATATTTTATTCTTTTTACTGGCTAAAATTTGTTCTTTTAATCCGCTCAAAAGTACTTCATCATAATTACAGCCATCGCCTTTGCAATTTGGCATTAGAAATGCTCTGTTTTGATAATTTTTTATATGAATTGGTGGCTCTCCCCAATTTGTTGTTCTCCAAATAACCTCAACATTATTTCGATGCAAATAATTGGGCAAAATTTCATACAAATCATCGGTGTTTTTATGTTCTAAAATACTTTTCACACCTGCAGTGGTATAGGTTGCATCCGATTTTGCATTAAAATGAAATACATTATTAGTTTTAGAGAGTAGGGGATTTGTGTTTTTGTTGTATCCATACAAAGAAAAATTTTGACTTCTTGCAGATTCGCCAATAACTAAAACTACAACTGATTTTTGATTATCTTTTATTGTTGCATTTGGTAATAAAATTTCTTTTTCATTTTTTTTGGATTCATGTGCATAAAAAAGTGAAATATTTACAGTATAAGACCAAGGCATTGCAAGTCCGCCCAAAGTTTTTGAATTTTTATCAATCCACAAAACATTACTTGAATTGGCAATTACTAAACCTAAAATAAATAATAAAGTCAATGAGATCAGGACAAAAAATCTTTTTACTGTAACATTTATGACTTTAACTTTGATGATATAAATACTAGGAATTATGCCCAGAAAAAGTAAGTATACAACTAATTTGAACGAAAAAAAACTGCTAGACTCGTCATAATTGGTATTAAGTATATTGCCTATCATACTTTCGTCAATGATAACACTATAGGTATTAACGAAGTAAACGGCAACTGAATTTATTATAAAGAACAACACTAAAAGAAATTTCCCAACATAACGCGACAGGAAAAAAAGCAGAAAAAAAACGAAAGCATTTAGCACTAACATTAGAATCATCAAACTAAGAATTAAAAACATTCCGTTCAAGTTTTTATATTCAACGTTATTAAACACAAATTTAAAAAACGGATAATGAAAGAATATAAAATTAAGAAAACTCATCAATAAGACAAAACGAGTTAATTTTAAATTATTTTTTAACGTATACATGAATTATTTTATAAAGTGAAACAATTAAACTAATTAACGCCAAATCAAATATGATGAAATTTTCTCGATTTATTTTGATGATGAATGAAATACCGCAGATCACAATCAACAGAATAAAAATTGGATAGTATTTTTTATTATTCACCCAATTCCATATTTTATATTTTCGGCTGGCAAAAATACCAATAAGACCCGAAATATATCCTATAACACTGCCTATAATGACGTCTAGCGGATGATGTGCTCCAACACCCACTCTGGAAAACACAATAATCAATCCTGTAAATACAACAGAAAAGACCCATAAGATTTTATAGTTTAACTTTTCAGTCATAAATGCAAACAACAAAACGGTGAGTATAGTAAAAACTGTAATGGAATGCCCAGAAGGCAAACTACTAAATCCGATAGCTGTTTTTCCTACAATGATAAAACTATGATTGTCAAAAATTTGAGCAGGTCGAGGTACTAAGAACAAGTTTTTTAAGAGGCAAGAAAATAGGAGGGAAGCCAATGAAGCTGTTAATATTGCCTCCCATATTTTAGGAGCATACACGATGAAAATAATTAAAAATGACAAAAAAACAGAGGTATCCCCTAATTGGGTAAGATTGTATTCTAAATTTGGATATTGACCTAAATAATGGTTAATATATAAAAAGTAGTCCTTTTGAATTTGTACATACTTAAAAGTAGTTAAAGAATCTTGGCTGAAAAGAAATATAAGAATAACCAATAACAATATAAGCGGTAAAAAAAACAAAGTTATTTTTAGTTTGGCGTAATTATTAATAACTTTTACATTCATTATAATTTTATGTTTTCAGATTTAGATGAACAAATTTATTTAAAACTCACATACATTTATGACACCTTATTCGGTTAACGAACCACTTAATAAGTATTCCGGTGAAACTGTACCACTTTTTTAACGATGTTTTCTGGGGTCAAAATTAGATATTTTTTTCTAATTATTTTTCATTTTTTTACGCATCGATTCACCCTTATGTTCGAACCTAATTGCGGAGTGAATTATCCTATCTGTAACTATTTAGGTTAGAATAAAGCAAACTTGGCTATCTAATTCTGAATGATTGGTAGAGTTTTAAACGAAATTTTGATAAAAGAGGGATATGCAAAGCCATATAACAATGTTTTCTGTGAAACGCTTCTATGAATCAGGAATGGAATTTACAAGCTAAAAACAAAAAATAGGATTGTATTCTATTGTAAATAAATTTTAATTTATTTTGTTGGGAAATAGTAAAATAAAAAAATCGTAAAAGCTTAAAATACAGCTTATTACTATTTTTTTAAAGTGGAGTCGATGGGACTACAATCGAACACCTAATTCCTATATTAACTTTTTTTGACAGCTTAAAATTGTAATGTAATCATTTGATTTTAAGTGATTTGATTTTTTTTTTAATTCAATGATTATTTTTTAGGTTTAAAATATTTACCTAACTGTTTTTAACATTTTTCAATAATTCTAAGTTTTTTAAAGATAAAAAGTTGTGTTTAAAAGAACCGTTAGAGTTCGACTGTCGAACTCTTTTTCACAGTCGAACACTTTAGAGATTAGAGTAATAGAAAAAAGTATATATATAAATATGAAAAAAAATTAGGTTTTTCTTTTGCGGAGAAAGAGGGATTTGTATTCCATTTCTAACCGGTTGATATTGTTACGTTTTAATAACTTTTATTATCCTAGGGTCTTGCTTTTGCTCCTCAATTTTGACTCGAAAATTTTAGAATCCACCCATAGCAAATATAATGAAATATTTAGATTTAAAATTATTCAAAAGCATGGCTTAATTTAGAAAACTACAATTTCTCAACCCATTTACCGATTTCAACAAGTAGTTCGTCAAAGTCAGGTTGGCCTTTGTAATACAATTTTTCCGTTTTTTTATAGCGTTTTATAAATCGCTCTCTAAGTTCTAAATTCTTCAATAAAAAAGCTTCATTATCAGCAATGGGTATTTCATAGTCTTTGGGAGGAAAACGAGCTTCTTTGTGTTTCTGATATTCTTTTGTGCCTATGAATGATTTTACTGTATTATCTTGTAACAGACTATAGACATCGTAGTACTGGCGCATCAAATTTTGTCTTTCTATTTTATCTTCCTGCTCCTGCCTAAATTTGGTTGCAATTGTTTGTAGTTTTTCGACAAAAGTGTACCCAATGTGATAGCAGGCAATATCTACAGCCCGATTGTCAATTATGTCTACTTTTTGCTGTATTGCTTTTTCGTATGCCCAAGACGATATTGTTAGAGGGTTGTTTGGTGTTACCGTGTCAAATCCAACTTCCAGTAAAATTCCTTCTTTAACTCCTTCAATTGTTTCCATTATACTCTCATAATGTAATCGTATGCCTCCACTGCGGTATTGCTTTAGGTCGTCAAATGTTTCATCTCTTTTTACTGCTATGATTCCGTTTATTTTTATTTCATCTGCCAATCCATCATAAAAATTTTTTCTTTTTTGAATATTCCGGGGCTTATTGTTGTTTGGGTTTTCATTTATTTCCATTTCAGCCGGTGGTTTGATATGGAGGTCGATGTCTTCGGAGAAACGGTGTATAATTTCATATCCTTTGGATAGAGAAGTACCTCCTTTGAGTTCGAATTGAAACCCTTGCTGTTTTAGCCCGAACAACACATGCATAATCCAATAGTCTTTTTCGATAAGTCCAGGTTCGATATTTAATTCTGCTCCTACAATACGCAGGAGATCACGGAAGTTTTTATGGTTGTGTAAGTAATCAGACATATTGTGCTGTTATAACAGGTTCCAACAATTTTTTTGCTTTAACACTGCCGTACTCCTGAAGTGATTTTTTTAGTTTTTTAGCATCCATTGTTTTTGCTTTCAATCTCACTTTTGACACTACTTCTTTTGGGTCTTCAGCTAATTGGTCGAGATTGTTTAACAGGTCTACCAATAAAAATTCTGGGGTGGCTTTTAATGGGAAATGAGGTTTTACCCTAAATGAAAATGTCATACCGCCGAGGTTGAAATCTCCATGACGTTTGTGGTTGTAAACCGTTTTGCTGTTGTATAACTGAGTGGTTCCTACTCCCAGAGAATTATAAGCATTTAAGGAAGTTACCAAAAAACGTTTGTCTTTGAGAAAAGAGCGCACCAATACTTCTTCTTCTGGAGGTGTTTCTCCAAAGACTGTTACTTCGGGATAATAGTATAAGCCTTGTGACAGTTTTTGCAAAGTGCCTTCCTGCACCAACTCATCTAAATGGCGGTCAACGGATTTTGACCATTTGGACAAATCAGCCCTACGGTATACTTTTCCTCGTTTTAAATGTTTTTTTAATTCTTGTAATTTATTCATGTTACAAAGTTAATAAATATTATTTAATTGCATATATTTTTATTGAAAATTCATGCAATATGTTTTACATAACTCTATTTAGTTCTGTCTAATCTAAAATAATTTTTTATCTTTAGCGCTTTTAAATCATTCGATCCATGAATATCAAAGGTCACTGCTATTCACAATCTATTATTCTTCAAGCTGTATATTTCAAACTTTGATTTAAGTTAAGCTATCGTGATGTTGAGGAAATAATGAAAATGAGGGGAGTTCAGGTTGACCATACGACAATTCAGCGTTAAGTGTAGTACTGCAATCACATCTTGCAAAAATTCTATTACTCGTTTAAGCCAAGTAGATAAACATACACTTACAATTTTACAAAAAAACTTGGATTTACTTGTTGATTTAAAATCAATATATAATCGAGCTAATATTACCCAAAAGAGAGAATTTGTAAAACTGGTGTTCGACAGCAACTTATACTATCAGGATGGTATCTATCGAACACCTACAATGATTGATTTATTGTCTCGTAATCACCTATTAATGAAGGAAAAAGGTTTGTTTTTATATAATAAAAAAAGGGATGATTTTTCAATCATCCCATCCAGTGGAGTCGCCGAGAATCGAACTCGGGTCCAAACAAGCAACTAAAAAGCTTTCTACGCGTTTATTTTCTGATTGAGTTTTCGATACTGTGCTAGGCCAGAAACAGCCACACGATACTTATCTTCTTAATTTTGAAATCCACCCGAAGCTCATGGAAATCTAGGTTTATTTTTACGGTTCTCCTAAACTGAACGCCACAAACCAAGGCTTTCAAGGAGAATCCAGCTTTCCTATCTGATAGGAACGTGGCTTAATCGTACTATAATTCGGATTATGCAGCTAAAGCGTAGTTATTTTCGCCGTGTAAAATGGTAAGATCTTATATTTACGAGCAAGGTCTCAATGCTCGACGTGCTTACTTATCAATTCGACTTGCTGTCAAAACCAGTCGACCCCTTTTTGTTTAAAATTCCAATCCTGAATTTTAAGTTTGCAAATTTACACTTTTTATTGGGATTACTATTGCAAATCTAGTATCACTATTCTAAAATCATTCTTTTTTTTATTCATCTCTTAATTTGAATGGATAGTCGCCAAATAAAACAGCTAATTTTCGTACATTATACGTTTTTCGTGTAAATTTATTAGAAAGTGCTATAATAGTAACTCCTTCTTTTCTCAAAGTAATATAGGCTGAAGTATTTCCATGCCACCAGCCGTTGTGGAAATAAAAATTTTGTCCCGTTTCCCAATTGACCATTCGAATCCCCAAACCATAATTTTTTGTTCCTTTGCGTTCATTACTGTAGCCTTTATATACCTGACTTTGTAGTTCAGGTGTTAAAAAAGCAGCGCTATTTCTGGCTCTGTCAAACTTTAATAAATCACGTGGTGTAGAATAGATATTTTTATCTCCATAAACGGCATCCAGGTAATCTTTTCCTATCTCGACTTTGTTTCCTTTGTAGGATGTAACGGCAGTATCTTTATCTCTTTCATAATCAAAAACATACGTATTTTTCATATTAAGTGGCTTGAAAATAATTTGTTTCATAGCCTCTTTATAGGGAAGTTTTGTGATTTTTTCAATTATTAGTGCTAACATGGCATAATTGGTATTGCAGTAACTAAAACGGGTATCGGTTTTGAATTCTAAACCAATGTCTTTTGTAGCCATGATCGTCAGTATGTCTTGATTGGAAAGTATGTTGTGTCGGTCCCATATCGTTTTGTCTCGATCTGTAAAATAGGCGTAATTACGCATGCCGCTTCTGTGATTCAATAATGTTTTTATCGTAATTTCGGGATAAGGAAATTCCTTCAGGATTGTATTTACCTTTTGATCCAATTCGATTCTTTTTGCGTTTACTAATTTTAAAATAGCCGTTGCCGTAATAACCTTGCTGACAGATGCAATGTGCAGCGGCGTAGATTTAGTAATGACTGTTTTATCTTTGAAATTTGCATACCCTTCATATTTTTCATAAATAATTTGACCGTTTTTAGCAACCAGAAAACTTCCATTTGCGCT
This sequence comes from Flavobacterium sp. ZB4P23, assembly GCF_003970375.1. Lineage (NCBI taxonomy): Bacteria > Pseudomonadati > Bacteroidota > Flavobacteriia > Flavobacteriales > Flavobacteriaceae > Flavobacterium > Flavobacterium sp. ZB4P23. Next base: position 78,071 of record NZ_RYDK01000009.1, on the reverse strand, counting down.
GTTATTGGGCCAATTTTTTTTGTAAAAAGAGTCTATTTCTTTTCTTTTTGAATCGACATATTCCGCGGTAAGTTTGGGCTCTAGGTTTGTTAACGGCTTCATTTTAGGCAATGTACTCTTTGGAAGTTGGGCATCACTTAATTCAACTTTCTTTTTCTCCTTGGCGCAGGAGCTCAAAATCAAAAAGAGGAGGTATATATGTAGTATCTTTGTTTTTTTTATAAAATTCATTTCTGTGGTGCTGGAAAGGCAAATATATAGAATCAAAGCCTTTTTGTTTGTTATTTTTTCTAAACCTTAACACTATTTTATCAGTAGACAGGGTACTCATTTTTGTATCATTTTGTACTTCAGTGACTAGGAGTGTACTGCCTGCAGATTTTAATTTTAAAATAAATTCAAATTCGTTTATTTGTTACATTTGTAACAAATAAACGATACAAAGTTATATTAAACTAAATCAAAAGCATTCAAAACGTATGAAATTTGGAATTTTAAAAGAACGGAAAAATCCGCCGGACAGAAGAGTTGTTTTCTCACCTAATGAATTAACAAAGCTGAAACAACAGTATCAAGAGTGTATGGTAAAGGTAGAATACTCTGATATTAGAGTTTTTACCGACTCTCAATATGAAAATCAAGGCATCGAATTGACTGATGATATCAGTGATTGTGATGTTTTGTTTGGGGTAAAAGAAGTACCGGTAAAAAATTTGATTCCTAACAAAACCTATTTCTTTTTTTCGCATACCATAAAAGAACAGCCCTATAACAAAAAATTATTGCAGGCTGTTTTAGAAAAAAATATCGATTTGTACGATTATGAAACAATTGTAGATGCTAACAATCGCAGGTTAATTGGTTTTGGTCGTTATGCAGGGATAGTAGGGGCATACAACAGTATTCGTGCTTTTGGAATAAAATTCGAATTGTTCAAATTGCCAAAAGCAGAAACATTATCCGGTAAAGAAGCCTTAATAGCTCATTTAAAACGATTAGTATTACCGCCTTTAAAATTTGTTATTACAGGAACAGGAAAAGTGGGAAACGGAGCCAAAGAAATTTTGGATGCTATAAAAATAAAGGAAGTTTCGGTGGAGAATTATTTAACTAAAAACTATTCGCAGCCTGTTTATACTCAAATAGATGTCTTAGAATATAACAAAAGAAAAGACGGGCAGGTTTTAGATTTTATTGATTTTTATCACAATCCAAAAGAATATGTTTCTGATTTCGAAAGATTTACAAAAGTGTCTGATATCTATATAACAGGACATTTTCATGCCAATGAGGCTCCGGTAATTTTGACCCGAGAAATGCTTCAATCCAATGATTGCAAGATCAAAGTAGTGGCAGATGTTTCTTGTGATGTGAATGGGCCAATAGCCTGCACCCTCAGATCATCAACAATTGCTGAACCTCTCTATGGGTATGTGCCAAATGAAGATAAAGAAGTGGATGTGTTTCATCCTGCGGCAATTGTGGTTATGGCAGTTGATAATTTGCCGTGTGAATTGCCTAAAGATGCCAGTGAGGGATTTGGAGAAATGTTCATGGAACATGTAATTCCTGCATTTTTCAATGGAGATAAAGATGGAATTTTGCAAAGAGCCAAAATAACTGAAAACGGAAAACTGACTCCACGATTTAGTTATTTACAAAATTATGTTGATGGAAAATAAATCTTTTTTCTTATGAATCCAAAAGCCCTGAATACAACGTTGCCGGTTTTTTTTATTAAAAGTTTTTAGACATGTTTTTTTTTGGTTTTATAATATTATAAATCAATTAACACCAGACAATTTTTGGCTCGACCGAAAATGATTATTTTTGTATAAAATCAGAAATTTATAATGACTAAAAAGATTCCAATTTCCATATTAGAGTTAGCATTAATTACTCAAGATAGCGATGCAAACGAAACATTTAAAAAAACAACAGCACTGGCGCAACTGGCAGACAGTTTAGAGTACGACCGTTTTTGGCTAGCCGAACATCATAATATGGCTAATGTAGCCAGTACAGCAACGGTTGTTCTGATTGGTTATATTGCCAGCCAGACTCAGAATATCCGAGTGGGTTCTGGGGGTATAATGTTACCCAATCATGCTCCGTTAATTATAGCGGAACAGTTTGGAACCTTAGAAATATTGTTCCCCAACAGGATTGATTTAGGATTAGGAAGAGCGCCGGGAACAGATGGATTAACCGCACAAGCGATTCGGAAAGATTTCTTTGAGCAATCGCAGCGATTTCCTCAAAATGTTGCCGCACTGCAAGAATTTTTCTCTAAAGATAATGCTATAGCCAAAGTGCGTGCTTTTCCAGCCGAAGGAACGAATGTTCCCATTTGGATTTTAGGTTCCAGTATGGATAGTGCTGCTTTGGCTGCTGCCAATGGTTTGCCGTATGCCTTTGCCGGTCATTTTGCGCCAAAACTAATGCATCAGGCATTTGAGTTTTATCGAGAAAATTTCAAACCTTCCCAATTTTTAGAAGCACCCAAAACTATGGCTTGTGTAAACGCCATAGCTGCTGATACGGATGAAGAAGCGGAAAAATTATCAACCAGTTTGACTCAAATGTTTTTGAACTTGATTCGGAATGATAGAAAACAATTACAACCGCCTGTTGATTCGCTAGATGGGATTATGCGTGAAGAAGAACATTTTCATGTGAATCAAATGACTGCTTGTTCGTTTGTAGGAAGCAAAAAGAAATTAGAAACAGAATTGAAACAATTTATCGAATATACGCAAATTGATGAATTGATGATTACAAGCCCAATTTTTGATCATGAAGACAAATTGAAAAGCATTCGAATCATGAAAGAAGTTATGGATACAATTAATAAGAAATAAAAACTATAAGACATTCTTTCTCAAAGCATAAAGAAACTTAATTGACTTATCTGGTAAAAAAAAATAATCAGATAAGCCATGTAAGTAAAGATCAATTTTTAAATTTTGCTATTTAAAATATAAATACATACAAAGAAACCCTGCAACGTTACATTGCAGGGTTTCTAATTTACAGCTTAATAATTAAAAATTCAACATTGATAATTAATTATTTAAGGCTTCCCACCATATCTTCGGGTTTAACCCAAGCATCAAAATCTTCTGGAGTTACGTAGCCTAGACGAACAGCTTCTTCTTTGAGAGTTGTTCCGTTTTTATGTGCAGTTTGTGCAATTTCAGCTGATTTGTAATACCCAATTTTAGTATTCAAAGCCGTAACTAACATCAATGAGTTGTCAACTAATTCTTGAATACGTTTGTAGTTAGGTGCAATTCCTTGTGCACAATGTTCGTCAAAAGACATACAAGCATCACCAAGTAATCTGGCTGATTGCAAGAAATTTGCAGCCATCAAAGGTTTGAAAACATTTAATTCATAATGACCTTGCATTCCTCCCACAGAGATGGCAACATCATTACCCATCACTTGTGCGCAAACCATTGTCAATGCTTCACATTGTGTTGGGTTTACTTTTCCTGGCATGATGGAAGATCCCGGCTCATTTTCAGGAATAAGGATTTCTCCAATTCCGGAACGTGGTCCAGAAGCCAGCATACGGACGTCATTGGCAATTTTATTCAATGAAACGGCTAGTTGTTTTAAGGCACCGTGCGTTTCTACAATGGCATCGTGCGCGGCAAGTGCTTCAAATTTATTTTCGGCAGTTACAAATGGATGTCCGGTAAATTCAGCGATGTATTCGGCAACTTTTACATCGTATCCATCAGGAGTATTCAATCCTGTTCCTACGGCTGTTCCTCCTAAAGCTACTTCGGATAAGTGTGCCAATGTATTTTTAACCGCTTTCAAACCGTAGTTCAATTGTGCTACATATCCTGAAATTTCCTGACCTAATGTTAGTGGCGTAGCATCCATTAAATGTGTCCGACCTATTTTGACTACTGTATTAAATTCAACTGCTTTGGCATGAAGCGTGTCTCTTAATTTTTCAACTCCGGGAATAGTAACTTCAACTACTGCTTTGTAGGCTGCAATGTGCATTCCGGTAGGGAAGGTGTCATTTGAAGATTGGGATTTATTTACATCATCATTGGCTTTGATGAATTGTTCGCCTTCGCCAATGTTGAATCCTTTGAGAACTTGAGCACGATTGGCAACTACTTCGTTCACGTTCATATTACTTTGTGTACCAGAACCCGTTTGCCAAATTACCAATGGGAATTCATCATCTAGTTTTCCGGCTAGAATTTCATCACAAACCGCAGCAATGGCATCTCTTTTTTCGACTGGTAAAACTCCTAAATCACAATTGGCATACGCCGCTGCTTTTTTAAGATATGCAAAACCTTCCACGATTTCTTTTGGCATGGAAGCTGATGGGCCTATTTTGAAGTTGTTCCTGGAACGTTCTGTTTGTGCACCCCAGTATTTGTCAGCGGGAACCTGCACTTCACCCATGGTGTCTTTTTCTATTCTGAATTTCATTTTGTTGTTATTTAAGAATAATTATGTTGTTTATTACGTTTTTAGCCCCGATGGCAACGGAAATCCTTTTCTTTTTATTTTCAAAAAGAAAAGATTGGAGCGTACAGCGGGAAATAGCTCCAAATTCTGAGTTCAAAAATACGGATAATTCCTTTTTTATAAAAATTGATTGATAGTTTTTATGGTTTTTTATTGGTACGAAAAGGAATTAAACTTACATTTGTGGCTACATTCAAAAATTCCGGAAAACATGTTTGAATTTTCACAGTATTTAGGCTTTTTACTTTTCTTAACCATCCTTACTATAGGATTTTGGTTAATGTTTTTTCTTGTAGGTTTCGTTCAATATTGGATTGGCGGTGCTTTATGGGAAATGTATAAAGAAAGAAAAGCAAAGAAAGAACAATCAGTATAATCTGTTTGTTAAATAAAAAAAGGACTTCTGAAAAGGAGTCCTTTTTTTATGCTTATACTTTTCAATTTTATTAGCTCTGATGATTTATAAAAAAAAAGACCCATTTTCATGAGTCCTTACTTTATTATCCTTGATAATCTCCTTCGTTATCATTTTGCAATTTTTTAGGCTGTTTTTCTTTTTCGTTTTTTGGTTTGTTAAAACGATATGTGAATGACAAACTAAACTGTCTGACTCTCCATTGCATCTCACCGTAGGAGTTTGCAAATCCGGGAAGGTTTGTTTCCATCATTCTTTTTCTGGAATTGAATACATCGCTGATATTAAACGAAAGCGTTCCTTTGTCTTTCATGATATCTTTACTGAATGCTAAGTTTGCACTAAAAACACCTAGACGATTTCCTTGAGCACTTTTTTCTGCACCATTATAAGTCGCATTCGTTTGCCAGTCAATTTTGTACGGCAACGAAACTTTTGAGGTGATTCTGGTGAACCATGATGTTGCGATATTGTCAAAATTTTGTGTAATTATTTTGTTGTTGAAATCAGTATAAACAAAATCTCCTTGTGTTTCGTTTCTGAAGAAATTGAAATTCCCGTTTAATTTCCACCATTTGTACGGAGAATAATTTAACGTGAATTCAAAACCTGCTCTATATTCTGTAGCTAAATTAATTGGTGAACTGATTGTTATTGGTATGCCGTTAACGAAATCTCCGGATTCTCTTCTTGCAAATTGAAAAACATCTGTTGTTTTATTTACATATAGGGATGTATTAAAGGTAAGTTTATCCCATCTTTTGATATAACCAAAATCAATAGCATCTGAAAAAGCAGGATCTAAATCTGGATTTCCCACAAAAATATTGATATTACTAGACAAGTTGCTGAATGGATTCAACATTCGTCCTCTTGGTCTTTGTATTCTTCGGCTGTAGCTTACCGAAGCGCTGCTTTTGTCTGAGATTTCATAAGTAAAGAAGGCGCTTGGGAAAAAGTTATTGTATTTTTTAGTATTAAAATCATTAGTTGCCAATTGATTGATATTAATATTAGAATCCTCAAAACGCAATCCTACTAAGACAGAAAATTTATTTATTTTCATTCCATATTGGGTGTAAACAGCATTCACTTTCTCCTTATATTCTAATGTATTGGTGAAGTTTTTATTGATTAGGCCGTCATTTTTAACTTGATAATCCGTGAGTAATTCTGAAAAATCACCACGATATCCAGCCTCAAACTGACCTCCTTCGCCAATAGGCAACACATAATCCATCTGTAGTAAATTTCGACTTTGACTTTGGTTGTTGAGGGTGTTGTCAAATTTTACCTTAGCGGTATTGGTAGCTCTATCCGTAATTACTGCTATTTCGAGGTCTTTACTAGTTGAAAAGGAACCGTCAAGGGTTAATTTATGTCCTTCTTTTTTGAATTTTTTAGTAAAATTAGTTGCAAATTCTACATTTTCACTATCACTGTTTTCTAAATTGATTCGGTTGCGAGTGTAATCAAAAGTATTGTCTGCTTCAAAATAATTCTGAAAAACATTATCCCGATTATCTCCGTTATTTTTTCGGTAATTGAATGTATTGGTCCATGCGGTGGTCTCGTTTAAATACAATTCTATTCCAAAATTTCCATTGTACCCTTTACTAAATCGGTCATTTTCTCGGGTTTCATTTACAATATTGTTGATAGTGTTGTCCGCATTTAAATAATTGGTATTTGTAAGAGCGTTTCCTGGACTGTTCCGCTTGTTGTATCCTTGAGTAGTGAAAAGATTAAAGTTGTCAGATTTATAATTTAATGTACCACTCAAACCATTATTTTCAGGATAACCTGCCGAGCCAATAAATGTTCCGTTTAAACCGCGGTTTTTTCCTTTTTTCAAAATGATATTTAATAATCCACCACCACCTTCCGCATCGTATCGTGCTGATGGGTTAGTGATCACTTCTACTTTTTCAATGGCATCCGCAGGAATCAATCGCAAGGCTTCCGCGATATTTATGGCATTTGAGGGTCTGCCATCAATAAGAACGCGAACATTATCGTTTCCACGAAGACTTATATTTCCTTCAATATCTACCGCTACAGAAGGAATGTTGTCTAACACATCACTTACAGTTCCACCTTTTACCATCAGGTCATTACCCACGTTGTATACTTTTTTATCTAATTTGATTTCGACAGTAGTTTTTTCAGATCGAATAATAACCTCATTTAATTGATTCGCATCCTCCTCTAAACTAATCAATCCTAAACTGGTGTTAACCTGAAGGTTTTTTTGCTTAATTTCATTTACTTTGAAAGAAATAAATTCAATATTAATATCGTAAACACCTGGAATAACTTCTATATTAAATTCTCCTTTTGGATTTGTTATTCCTCCGGCAACCGGTTTTGGATTGTTAGGATTCAGGAAGGTTATAGTAGCATATTCTAAGGGTTGTTTGCTGATTTTTTCTATTACTTTACCGGAAATTTTAATTTTTTGGGTGGGAGCTTGTTGGGCAAAACTAAATAGTGTAGTAAAGAAAAGCACTACAATTAAAACAGATTTCATTTTTTTCATTTTAAAAAAACTTTGGTTACAGTCGTTAGATTGTAAAAGTAAGAGATGGTTTAATAGTACAAATCATAAAAAAATGTTAATTAAAAAAATAAGAATTTTAGGAAATAAAGGCCTCTACTTTTTCTAAATCTCTTCCTATTATTGCTTTATTTCCCATGATAACCAGGGGTCTTTCTATCAGAATTGGATTTGATAGCATAGCTTGAATGATTTGTTCCTCATTCATCGTTGTTCCTTTGAAATTTTCAATCCAAATTTTTTCTTTTTGACGAACCAATGCTATCGGTGTTATATTTAGTTTCTTTATAATTGCAGACAATTGTTCAAAAGTAGGCGGACTTGTCAGATAATTGATTACTTCAAACTCTTTTTCTGATTTTTCTATTAATGCAAGACAATTTCTAGATTTTCCGCAACGTGAATTATGGTATATTTGTATCATATTTAGTCGTTTTTAAATAATTATTAAAAGCATTAGATTAGTGGTAACAAAAATAACGTTTGTGAAACTAATCAAGTATAAAATTAAATTAAAATAGATGTTTATAGAGCAGGGATTAAAATCAGAGAATACGTTTTGGAAATATATTAAGGGGTCATTTATATTTATTTTTGCTTCAACTTTGGGTCAGTTGCCACTTATAATTCTTTTAATTTATGAAACAACAGTTAAAGGAAAACCTTATCCTTTAAATAATGAAGCCGTAATGCAGTTTTTTGAACCCAATTTAACCCTGTTTTTAGTCCTGATTCCATTTGTGGTTCTCATGGGAAGTATTATTTTGGTTGTGCGTTATTTGCATCATCAAACGCTACTTTCGGTAACTACTTCAAGAGCTAAAGTAGACTGGAAGAGAATCGTATTTTCCTTTTTAATTTGGGCGGCATTTACTGTTGTATCTACGTTGTTATTTTATTTTTATAGTCCAAGTGATTTTGTGATCAATTTTAAGCCTGTTCCATTTGCTATTTTGGTTCTCATCGGTATTGTTTTAATTCCGATACAAACTAGTTCTGAAGAATATATTTTCAGAGGCTATTTGATGCAGGGATTTGCGAACCTTGCTAAAAACAAGTGGTTTCCTTTGCTGATGACTTCTGTTATTTTTGGGGGAATGCATTGGTTTAACCCTGAAGTAGCTAAGATTGGTCCTATTATTTTAGTATATTATATAGGAACCGGATTGTTTCTTGGAATGATTACCTTGATGGATGAGGGTATGGAACTCGCATTGGGATTTCACGCAGCTAATAATTTAGTGGGTGCATTGCTGGTCACTTCGGATTGGTCTGCCTTTCAGACACATTCTGTTTTTAAGGATATTTCGGATCCATCTGCGGGATTAGATGTTATTGTGCCGGTTGTTTTTATTTACCCGATACTTTTATTTATCTTTAGTAGAAAATACAACTGGACAAATTGGAAAGAAAAATTAACTGGAAAAATTTAGTAAAAGAACAGTTTCAATAATTTATAAAAAAAAACGCAATCATGGTCAATACAATTACGTATCAAAATGTTCATAATCTATTTAAAATGAATGGTTATCATCTAAATCGAAACGATTTATGCAGAGTAGCGTATAGTTTTATCAAAGAAGGGGAAGAATATGAAAAAGCTGTGGGTGATTTTATCCTAGATTGGTTTGACAACAAATCCTATCTAGAATTGAATACATCAGGCACCACTGGAATCCCAAAAGTGATTCGAATAGAAAAACAAGCCATGGTAAATTCAGCCATTGCAACCGGTGATTTTTTTGATTTGCAACCAGGTAATAAAGCTTTACATTGTTTGCCAACTAAATATATAGCCGGAAAAATGATGTTTGTAAGAAGTTTTATCCTGGGTCTTGATATTGATTTTGTTGCGCCAAGTTCACATCCTTTGTTAAACAATGAAACTAAATATGATTTTGTTGCCATGGTGCCTTTACAGGCTCAAAATTCATTGACAATGTTGAAGAATGTCAAAAAAATGATTGTTGGCGGAGCTAAAATGAATAAAACTCTTGAAAAAGGACTTTGTAAATTGAAAACCAAAGTATATGAGACCTATGGAATGACGGAAACCATCACGCATATTGCGGCAAAGGAAATAGGTGAGATGGCTTTTTCAGTATTACCTAATATAAAAATAGCTAAAGACGACAGAGATTGTCTGGTTATTAATGCACCTAAAATTTCAAGCGAAGCAATTGTTACTAATGATATAGTAGAACTGATCAATGAGAACCAATTTATTTTTTTAGGTCGAATTGACAACATCATAAACAGCGGAGGAATTAAATTAATTCCAGAGCAAATCGAGGAAAAATTAGCTACTATGATTCATTCCAGATTTTTTGTCACTGCAAAACAAGATCTTGTTTTAGGAGAAAAATTAGTATTGATTATTGAAGGGGAACAACAAATTATAGCTGAAACTGTTTTTGATGTTTTGGATAAGTATGAAAAACCAAAAGAGGTTTTGTTTGTTGCAAAATTCGCTGAAACACAAAACGGAAAAATAAAGCGAAAAGAAATTACAGAAAGTATTTAAATTGTTTTTAATAAAAAAACATCCGCCTAAACGAGGGCGCCGAAAAAGTCTTTTTCCGAATAAATCGATAAATAAAAAGAGGGTAAATCTTAGGATTTATCCTCTTTTTTGGTATGTTTAGTTCTAATTATAAGAGTTTTTTTAGATGTTACTACAACAGCAATCAACACATTTCAGTGAACATTCTTTGTCTATGATTTAATTATTCCAAAGAATAATTTTTTGAAAAAGATCAATGATTTAATAGATTTTCCTTAATTTATGACAAATTGTTAAATAAATACTGCACCAATAATGGACGTATGGCAGAAAGTCCCGTTTGTATGTTAGAGTATTTGCTTCTTAAAACAATTTGTAGCGTTTCGGATGTTGATGTAGTGGAAGGTTTGCGTTACAACATGTTTTTTAAATATAAATCCAGAACCATTCCGGTTTAAACTGTACAGGTGAAATAGCAATTTTCACAGTCAATTTAAAAAGAATATTTAAATTAATATTAGAAAAATGCAATCTACCAGAGTTACTTAAAAGGACTCTAGCTAAGCTTAAAGTAGGTTTATTGAACCTCCATTAAAAAATCAATCATAAAAAAAGAAAAAACGCTTGTAACCGATTATATAAATCCTGTTACAAGCGTTTTTTTATTATCTGAAAAATGATTCTGATCAAAATAAGGAATGTTTTTTTATTAAATTATTGCTGCATTTTAAAATAATAATCAGCTGAATTTTTCCCGCTTCCGTAGAATAAGAAAAATATGCAAGCTCCTAATATTAGCAATGCCAATAGTAAATTTTGAGAATGCATTGCTCCCATAAAATTTATTATAGTAGCACCTACCAATATGGGAAGTTGTGTTATTATAGCCCATCTTGTCAGTAAACCAAAAGCAATCATTATACCACCTACCATGTGTGCTGGAGCAATATAGTGGATAAGGAACATTCCGCCACCAATCCTGTCAATTGGAGATATTAGATCATTTAAATATTGGATGTTCGTTATAAAAGAGATTCCTTTCATAAACAAAAATACACCAAGTGTTATTCGTACCAAATCCACGGTTAAATAAGTGTGCGTATTCGCCCATTTGTTTAAATTTTTTACGCTATTCATAATACTATAGTTTTAAATATTTAGTACTAAGTTACTGAATTTTAATATAATAAATTATAATTGTTAAAGAAAACTAAACTTTGATTGTTTTTTTTGTTTAAAAAAATAGAATTTCAGCTGTTGAGAATAAACCACTAATAATGCCGTCTTAATTTATAAGTGCAGCGTAAGTAAGTATATTAAATAATTAAAATGAATTTGGTTTAGATTTTCAGCACGTTATATCGCAAAGGGGCTAATGCTATAACTACCAATCCTTTGAATAAAGGCAATTATATATGTACAAAATAATAAATATAAGTTCCAGTAAATTAGGAGTTAAACTTGAATAATACCTAAGTTAAATTTTTTATCAATAGGCGAGTGGTTAGCCGCTTCTATTCCCATAGAGATCCAAGTTCGGGTGTCTAGGGGATCAATAATAGCATCTGTCCATAATCGAGATGCGGCATAATAAGGCGAAACTTGCTCGTCATATCTGGCTTTTATTTTATCAAATAATTCTTTTTCTTTTATTTCATCTACGAGTTCTCCTTTTGCTTTAAGCGAAGAGGCTTCAATTTGAGCCAGCACTTTTGCAGCTTGGGTTCCACCCATAACGGCTAATTCCGCACTTGGCCAGGCGAATATTAATCTTGGATCATACGCTTTTCCGCACATGGCATAATTTCCAGCACCATATGAATTTCCTACAATTACAGTGAATTTTGGAACAACGGAATTGGATACCGCATTTACCATTTTGGCACCGTCTTTTATAATTCCTCCATGTTCTGATTTAGATCCTACCATAAATCCAGTAACATCTTGAACAAAGATCAATGGGATTTTTTTCTGGTTGCAATTGGCAATAAAACGGGTGGCTTTATCTGCACTATCGGAGTAGATTACGCCACCAAACTGCATTTCACCATTTTTAGTTTTTACCACTTTTCGTTGGTTGGCAACAATTCCCACTGCCCAACCATCTATTCTGGCATAACCAGTGATAATAGTTTGGCCATAGCCGTCTTTATAAGCTTCAAATTCTGAATTGTCTACTAAACGATTGATGATTTCCATCATGTCATACTGCTCATTTCTGGCTTTTGGCAAAACACCGTAGATTTCTTTTTCGTCTAATGCTGGTTTTTGGGATTTAATTCGGCTGAAACCAGCTTTATCAAAATCACCTATTTTATCAACTATATTTTTTATTTTATCCAATGCATCTTTATCGTCTTTGGCTTTATAGTCGGTCACACCGGAAATTTCACAATGGGTAGTTGCTCCGCCCAGAGTTTCATTATCAATACTTTCGCCAATAGCAGCTTTGACAAGATAACTTCCTGCCAAGAAAATACTTCCTGTTTTTTCGACAATCAAAGCTTCGTCACTCATGATGGGTAAATAAGCTCCACCGGCGACGCAACTTCCCATTACAGCAGCAATTTGGGTAATTCCCATGCTGCTCATTTGGGCATTATTTCTAAAAATACGTCCAAAATGTTCTTTGTCCGGGAAAATTTCATCTTGCAAAGGCAAATATACTCCGGCGCTATCTACTAAATAAATAATTGGCAGTCGGTTTTCCATAGCAATTTCCTGTGCCCGTAAGTTTTTCTTGGCCGTTATAGGAAACCAGGCTCCCGCTTTTACGGTAGCATCATTGGCTACAACAATACATTGTTTGCCTCTGATGTATCCTATTTTTACCACGACACCACCTGATGGGCATCCACCGTGTTCTGCATACATTCCTTCACCAACAAATGCTCCAATTTCAATGCATTTCGCTTTTGGATCCAATAAATAATCAATACGTTCACGAGCGGTCATTTTGCCTTCACCATGTAATTTTTGAATGCGTTTTTCACCGCCGCCTAATTTAACTATGCTTAATTTTTGTCGCAATGCGGAAAGTAAAAGTTTATTGTGGTCTTCGTTTTTGTTGAAGTTTAAATCCATGATGAAAGAATGTTAAAAATATTTTTGGGCTAAAATACAAAATTCAACTAAATAAATTTTATTGGTTTAGAAAGAAAACGGAATATTTTTTTGATTTAAAAACAAAAAAACAGAAGTTACCTCCTGCTTTTTTATGAATTTAATAAAAAAAAAGGTTATTTATGTTTGGATTCATTTACAAGTCTTTTTAAAATTGCCCATTGTTTGAGTGCATCACGAGCTTCAACGGCCGGATACCCTAGCATGGTTTTTCCTGCAGGAATATCTCCTGTTACACCGGAACCGGCACCTACAATCGCACCATCGCCTATGGTGGTGTGATCCTTTATAGAAGCGCTTCCTCCAATGATTACGCCATTTCCTAATGTTACAGAGCCTGCTAATCCACTGTTTCCAGCCATAATACAAAACTTACCTAGTTTGCTGTTATGCCCAATTTGGACTAGATTATCAATTTTACAGCCGTCACCTAAAATGGTTGAACTGAATTTGCCTCTGTCCACACAGGTATTAGCGCCAATTTCGACACTATTACCAATAATTACATTTCCAATTTGCGGAATTTTGACCAAACCTCTTTGTGGGTCAGGTCGAAAACCAAAACCATCCGCACCTATTGTCGCATTAGGATGTAAAATACAATCATTGCCAATGTGGCATCGTTCTCTGATAACCGTTCCTGACCAGATTACTGTGTTTTTACCAATCGTACATTCATCTAGAATGGTCACATTAGGATATACAGTGGAGTTGTCTCCAATTATGACATTAGGTCCTATATAACAGCCAGCACCAATTCGGGCACCAGTGCAAATAGAGGCAGTTGGATCAATCACAGCACTGGGATGAATGTCAATAGTAAATACTGGTGTTGGTGGAGCAAAGAGTTCTAGTACCTGAGACATCGCTAAATCAGCATTTTTAACTTTTATGAAAGCTCTATTTTCTCCGGGTTCTATAGCAATATCTTCATTGACAACTGCCGCACAAGCATTGGAAGTAAACCATAATTTTTCGTATTTTTTGTTTCCAATGAATGAAATTTCGGAAGCGGTAGCCATTTCTAATTGTTCAGGAGCAGTAATGTTTTGGGTAGTATTCCCTATAATTACGCCATTAAGAATCGCATTAATTTCTTGGATTGTATAAGATTTCATTCCGTGTAGATTGGATTTGGTTGTTTAATATTTTTCAAATAAAAGAATTTAGCGTTGAAATTCCTAATCTTACTAATTTCTTTAACAGGAATAAATGGAGTGGTTATATAAATTGTGAATACAATATTGTAATTGTTCCTTATCCTTTGGACATGAGGAAATGCTGATTGATTACAATAAATAGCAAACAACAGTTAGCGGTAGAGACTTTGTTGATTCAATGGTTGGGGTTAATTATAAAACAAATAGCCGGTACTTAATTATAAGTACCGGCTATTTTCTATTTATTTGACTCGGATAAATTATCTTTTCACAATCATTTTTCCATTGTTTTCTCCTTTAAATAAACCAAGTAGCGCTGTAGGTAATTGATCAAAACCTTCTACTATAGTTTCTGTAAACTTCAATTTTCCTTCATTGACCCATTTTGATAAGTGTGCAATTCCTTCTGGAAAGTCTTTTTGAAAATTATTGATAATAAAACCCTGCATTAATACACTTCGGGTTAATAACATGGGTTGGATTCGGGGTCCCATTGGTATTTCGGTGCTGTTGTATAGGGAAATTTGTCCACACAAAGCAATTCTGGAATGAAAATTCAGGTTTTCGATAACCGCATCAGAAATACTGCCACCTACATTGTCAAAATAAACATCCACACCGTTTGGACATAATTTAGCAATTGTGGATTTCATATTGGTATTTGTTTTGTAATTGACGACTTCGTCATAGCCAAATTCTTCTTTTAGCATTTTTACTTTTTCATCAGAACCGGCAATTCCTATTACACGAGCACCTTGGATTTTTGCAAGTTGGCCTACTACTATCCCAACGGCTCCTGCGGCTCCTGATACCACAACGGTTTCTCCCGCTTTTGGTTTTCCAATTTGCATTAGACCAAAATAAGCGGTAAGTCCTGTCATTCCCAGTATTCCTAAATAATATGTTAGGGATTCTACTGTTGATTCAATTTTTTGCAGGCCTTTTTCAGAGGCAATCATTTGTTCGCTCCAAGGCAAAGCGCCCAGAACAGTATCTCCTGTTTTGAAAAGATCGGATTTTGATTCTACTACAGTAGCCAAAACTCCGCCCTCTATAGGTTGGTCTAATTCAAATTGAGGTACATACGATTTTCCTTCATTCATTCGACCGCGCATATAGGGATCTACGGAATAATACAATCCTTTTAAAAGGACTTCTCCTTTTTTTAGATCGTTTAATTCTATATTTTCAGATCTAAAATCATTCAATGTTGGAATTCCATTAGGTCTTGATGCTAATACGATTTGTTTCGTTTTCATTTTTTTTTGTTTAATAAAAACTCTATTAGCCATTAGCTAATGAAGTTTTGTTTCCTGTTTTCTTTTTTAAAACTAATTTATAGTTTGGTTCTGAAATCATTTATGATTCCCCCTTTTGCAAGTACGTTAATTTGACGATCACTTAAACTGTGTTTGGTTTCAAATTCTAAAGTGCTTCCGTCCCCTTTTTCGATCACTACTTTTATATTATTTCTATTGACAACATCTTCACGGAGGTTTTTAAAACGGATCAAATCTCCCTGTTCCATTTTGTCATAATCAGAAACGTTTATAAATTCTAAAGGCACAATTCCAAAATTGACTAAATTTTGCCAAGCAATACGGGCATAACTTTGGGCAATAACAGCCACTTGCCCCAAATATTTAGGAGCAAGAGCGGCATGTTCCCGACTGGAACCTTGGGCATAATTTTCTTTTGCAATAACGATATGTCCACCAAATTCTTTTTTAGATTTCATGGCTCGGTCATAAAAACTAGGATCGATCACACTAAAAGCATATTTACTGATTTCAGGAATATTACTTCTTAAGGGAAGTACATCGGCTCCGGCTTTCAAAATTTCATCTGTAGATACATTATCGCCCATTTTTAATAAAATAGGAATTCGATAGTCTTGTTGTAAAGCTTCAATTTCAGGAATCGATTTGATATTTGGACCTTTATGTAATTCAACTCCTGATCCATCTTTTAGGGGAGCCACGAGCATATCAGTATTGATAATTTCTACTTCAGGATTCTCAAATTTAGGATATTTCATGCCATAGATTTTTTCCATATCTCTAGGATCTGTGATTTTTCCTGTCAGGGCAGATGCAGCAGCCGTTTCGGGACTACACAAATAAACCTGATCATCTTCTGTTCCAGAACGACTTGGGAAATTTCGAGGCATGGTTCTTAAACTGATTGTTCCGGTAGCGGGAGCTTGCCCCATTCCTATACAACCCATACAACCTGATTGATGAAAACGAGCACCAGCAGTAATCAAATTTGCAAAAGTAAAATTCTTTAGCATGTTTTGAATTGTCTGTCTCGAAGTAGGATTGACATCAAATGAAACTGCACTGTTGATTGTTTTGTCTTTTACGATCACTCCGGCAATCCAAAAATCTCGTAATCCAGGATTTGCAGAAGAGCCTATTACGACTTGACCAATTTCTTTTCCGGCAACTTCGCTCACAGGAACTACATTTCCAGGACTTGTAGGCAGGGCAATCAAAGGAACTAAATCGCCTAAATTGATTGCTGCATATTCATCATAAGTTGCTCCTGAATCGGCAATTAATTCCGTCCAGTCAGATTCCCGATTTTGGGAAATTAAAAACCGTTTGGTTTCATCATCACTGGGGAATACAGTTGTTGTAGCACCTAATTCAGCACCCATATTGGCAATTACATGGCGGTCCATCACGCTCAGATTTTTCAATCCTTCACCATAATATTCTATAATTTTTCCCACTCCGCCTTTTACATCATAGCGTCTTAGCATTTCTAGAATGACATCTTTGGCACTAACCCAATCGGGTAGTTTACCGCTGAGTTCTACACCCATTACTTTTGGCATTTTGACAAAATAAGGTTGACCTGCAATTGCAGCTGCAACATCTAAACCACCGGTTCCAATGGCCAGCATGCCCAAAGACCCTGCAGCACAAGAATGACTATCGGACCCAACGAGTGTTTTTCCGGGTTTGCCAAAACGTTCCATGTGCACCGGGTGACTTACGCCATTTCCGGGACGACTGTACCAAAGACCAAATCTTTGTGCCGCCGAAAGTAAAAATAAATGGTCATCGGCATTTTTAGAATCCGTTTGTAAAAGATTGTGATCCACATATTGAACCGCAACTTCTGTTTTGGCTTTTTTTAGACCCATGGCTTCTAATTCTAATTGGACCAATGTTCCAGTTGCATCTTGTAATAATGCCTGATCTATCCGGATTCCAATTTCTTGACCCGCAATCATTTCACCATGTAAAAGATGCGATTGGATTAATTTTTG
Organism: Flavobacterium sp. ZB4P23; assembly: GCF_003970375.1. Lineage (NCBI taxonomy): Bacteria > Pseudomonadati > Bacteroidota > Flavobacteriia > Flavobacteriales > Flavobacteriaceae > Flavobacterium > Flavobacterium sp. ZB4P23. The sequence continues at coordinate 60,527 of NZ_RYDK01000009.1, read as the reverse complement.
ACTAACGTTTAATTTTGACATATTTTGTACTTTTAGATGCTTTTCTTAAATGTAAAAATCGAGATATTGTCTTATTCTAGAAAGGATCAGATAATCCACTGATACGGATTAATTTTTTATTTACAAATTCATGAATTCCAATTTCAGAGAGTTCTCTACCGTAACCAGAACCTTTGGTTCCTCCAAAAGGTAAATCGGCTTGTGTCCAAGTTGGGTGATTGATAAATACCATTCCAGAATCAATTTGATCTGCAAGTCGTTTTCCACGTTCGATATCTTTAGTAAATATGGATCCTCCTAAACCAAAATCAGAATCATTCGCCAAGGCAATTGCAGCAGCTTCGTCTTTTACTCTGTAAAAAGAGGAAACTGGTCCAAATAATTCTTCGTGATATGCTGGAATTTCAGGATTTAGATCCGTTAGAATGGTAGGTTCCATAAAGGCTCCCGGACCATCAACTCTTTTTCCTCCAAGTAAAACGGTAGCTCCGGCAGCAACTGATCTTTCCACTTGATCTACTAAGTGTAATAAAGCTTCTTCACTACTCAATGGACCTAATTCTGTATTTGAATCCATTGGATCTCCTACTTTTAATTTAGCTAGTTTGGCTGTGTACTTTTCGATAAATTCATCAGCAATAGCTTCTATAGCAATAATTCTTTTGGAAGCAATACAGCTTTGTCCATTATTGTTCATTCTACCTACTACGGCCCATTCTACAGTTTTATCAATATCGGCATCTTCTAAAACGATTAAGGCATCATTACCTCCTAATTCTAAAACTGATTTCTTAAGGTTTTTACCAGCTTCTGTAGCTAAACTTGCACCAGCGGCTTCACTACCGGTAAGTGAAACGCCTTTGATTCTTTTGTCAGAAACAATGGCTGAAGCTCTCTTTCCTGAGATTAACAAATTAGTGTATAATCCAATTGGCGCTTGCGCTTCTTTAAATAAATCTTGAATTGCAATTGCACATTGAGGAACCATAGAAGCGTGTTTTACTAAGATAGTATTTCCTACCATGATGTTTGGCGCAATGAAACGAGCTACCTGATAAAAAGGGAAATTCCACGGTTGAACACCCAGTAAAACGCCTATTGGGCTTGATCTGATAATAGCCTCGCCAAGTTCAGGTTCTAATTTTTTATCGGCTAAAAATGCTTCGCCATTTTGAGCATAATAATCTAATATATTAGCACTTAATTCAATTTCACCTTCTGCCTGTGAAAATATTTTTCCCATTTCGAGTGTAATCAAAGTAGCCAAAGCTGTTTTTTTCTCTCTCATTAAAGAAGCTACTTTGTTTAAAACAGCCGCTCTTTCAGAATATGATGTTTTTTTCCAATCTTGGAAGGTATTGGCAGCTTGTACAATGGCATCATCTACTTGCTTGTCGGTCATTTCATCAAATGATTTCAAAACTTTGTTTGTTGCGGGATTCGTTGTTTGTATGGCCATAATTCTAATATTTAAAGAAGATTAATTTTTGGCTTCTGCCAAAAATAATTTATACTGTAAAACAGATGGTTTTAGCATGTATAATTCAATAATTGGTTAGGAAATTTTTACGAAGTAGATTGGTTTTTTTGAAAAAAATAAAATTGTTCTAGTTTGTAATAAAAATTATTGAATAACAAAGATAAAAATATTATGAGGAATAAGACTTACATAATTCCCACATTAACTTTTTTTTATGCGTAAAGTAAACACATCTAAAAGCCTTCTTTTTAAATGTTGTTTCTTTTCGTCTTCCTTTTTTTACATTTGGATGGATGGTGCTAGTTTTTACTTTTTTTAATTAAAACAAGACAAGAAATAGTAATTATAGCGGTTTAGATTAATACAATAGGATATTTTTTAAATTAATTTTTCTTCATAATAGTGTTACTTTCAAAACAGAAAAAAATTAGCATTGAAAATGGGATGCAATTGTGGGTCGTGAATAATTACTAAGCAGAAAATAATACCGTTTTCTAATGGCTTTAGAAAAAAAGGTAAAGAGTAGTATGATGCCTTAAGTAACATGATAAAATGTAACCGCTAAAAAAAGGGTTTATCTATAAAAAAAATCCCACCGACTTTAAAGCCGGTAGGATCTGTTTTATTTTAACTAAATGGTATTTTATTCCTCTTCCTTTTGTCCCATCATCATTAGATAAGCTTTCAGGAACTCATCAATTTCTCCATTCATAACGCCGTCAACGTTGCTGGTTTCATAACCGGTGCGAACATCTTTGACTAACTTATAAGGTTGCATGACATAATTTCTGATTTGGGAACCCCATTCTATTTTCATTTTACCAGCTTCAATATCAGCGCGTTGTGCCTGTTTCTTTTTTAACTCAATTTCGTACAATTGAGAGCGTAACATCTGCATGGCACGCTGTCTGTTGTCTTGCTGCGATCGCGTTTCGGAACATTGTATTTGAATTCCGGTAGGTTTATGAAACAATTGTACTTTAGTTTCCACCTTATTTACATTTTGTCCACCAGCTCCGCTGGATCGCGAAGTCGTGATCTCAATGTCAGCAGGATTGATGTCAATTTCGATGCTATCATCTACCAGTGGATACACGTAAACGGATGCAAATGAGGTATGACGTTTGGCATTGCTGTCAAAAGGAGAAATTCGTACCAGTCGATGCACGCCGTTTTCGCCTTTTAAATATCCAAAAGAATAATCGCCTTCAAACTCGAGTGTTACGGTCTTGATACCGGCAGCTTCTCCTTTCTGGAAATTCAGTTCTTTGATTTTGTAACCGTATTTTTCGCCCCACATCATGTACATGCGCATGAGCATTTCGGCCCAATCACAACTTTCGGTTCCACCGGCACCAGCAGTAATTTGTACCACAGCACTCAAAGTATCCCCTTCGTCCGAGAGCATGTTCTTGAATTCAATGGCTTCAATATGCGCTTGAGTGGCGTAGTAATGTTCGTCTAATTCTTCTCCGGTAAGTTCACCTTCTTTGTAAAAATCATAGGCAAGTTGCAATTCATCCGTCATTTCGACTGCTTTATTGTAATCTTCAATCCACTTTTTCTTATTTCGGAGATTTTTTACAATGATCTCAGCTTCTTTTGGATTGTTCCAAAAATCAGGGGCAAAGGTTTTTTCTTCTTCGTTTGAGATCTCAATTAGCTTGGCATCAACGTCAAAGATACCTCCTCAACGCACCAAGGCGCTCTACAATACCTTTAATTTGTTCGGTAGTTGTCATAAAATTATATTAATTTGGTTGGTCTGTTTTCAATAATTTATCAAAATTGCTGCCGTGTACTACAATTAGTGTAGTTTTAACGGAACTAGTTGGAATTAATAAACGGTATTGTGTAAATTTGTGGCACAAAAATAGAAAAATTTTACGAAGGGACAATTCGCGAATTGTCCGTACTGAAAATATAAAAAATTATATGGAAATAAATTTAGTTAGCGACACAATCACGAAACCTTCACGTGAAATGCTGGTTCATATGTTAAATGCTGAAGTAGGCGATGATGTTTACAAACAAGATCCTACAGTTATAGCCCTAGAAGCCAGAGTTGCTGAGATGTTTGGTATGGAAGCGGGTCTTTTTTTTCCCTCAGGAACGATGGCCAATCAAACAGCGATAAAATTGCATACCCAACCCGGAGAACAATTAATTGCTGACAAATATGCACATGTATACCATTATGAAGGCGGCGGTGTTTCCTTCAATAGTGGCGTTTCTTGTTGCTTATTAGACGGAAACCGCGGAATGATAACTGCAGAGCAAGTGGCTGGAGCCATTAATGATCCGGAGTTTTACCACAGTCCTTTAACAAGTTTAGTTTGTGTAGAAAACACCACTAATAAAGGTGGAGGCGCTTGCTATGAACTGGAAGATTTGCAAAAAATAAAAAAGGTTTGTGATGCTAATAATTTGAAATTTCACCTGGATGGCGCCCGAATCTGGAATGCTTTGGTAGCCAAAAATCAAGATCCAAAAGCATTTGGGGAATTATTTGATACCATTTCGGTTTGTTTGTCTAAAGGTTTGGGAGCACCAATTGGTTCGGTGTTGTTAGCGGACAAAGCCACGATTCACAGAGCATTGCGAATTCGAAAAATATTAGGTGGCGGAATGCGTCAGGTAGGCTATTTGGCAGCAGCAGGAATATATGCCTTGGACAATAATATAGAACGCCTTGCTGAAGATCATAGGCGAGCGAAAGAAATTGCCGAAGTTTTGAAAAAGGTAAGCTGGGTTGCATCAGTAGAGCCGGTTGAAACTAATATTTTGATTTTCTCGTTGGTTCCAAATTGTATCGAAAAGAATTTAATTGAATTGTTAAAGCAAAAAAATATTTTAATCAGTTCCATGGGGCATGGAAAACTGCGAATAGTCACGCATCTTGATTATAAGGAAGTTATGCATACCTATGTATTGGAAACCTTGCAGAAGTTAGTATAGTTCTTCTTGGAGAATTTGTTTAAAGTTTAAGGTTTAAAGTTTTTATCGTGATCAAAAAACGTTAAACCTTAAACTTTAAACTTTTTTATTTAAACAAATCTTCCATTCCGGGAATCATTGGCATATCCATTTTAGTAACGACATCCAGTTCGCTCTGATTGACATTTGTCGCTTTTTCGATTGCTTTATTCAATACTAAAATCAAATAATCTTCCAGTTGCTCTTTATCTGCTAATAGAGTGTCGTCAATAATAATTGATTTTAGGGTTCTGTTGGCAGTCAAAGTAACTTTCAATAAACCATCAGTGCTTTGTTCGTCTATAAGAACAGTATCTAAACGTTTTTTTGTGTCTTCTATCTTTTGTTGGGTCTCTTTAAGTTTGCCCATCATTCCCATTAAATCCATGTTTTAATTTTTTAAATTAATTTGATTTACAAAATTACTATATTGCATAGTTATAATCAATAAAATATTCATGAAAAATAAACTCGTCTTAAGTTGTCTTTGTGTTATTTTTGCACCATCAATTACTAATATAAAAGCGCAACAAATGTCAAAAAATATTCCTTCTCCCGTAGCTAAAATAATTCCAAAAACTTTAGAAAAACACAACCAAAAACGGGTAGATAATTATTTCTGGTTAAACGAGAGAGAGAACCTGGAAGTGATTGATTATTTGAATCAAGAAAATACGTATTATGAAGCCATGACTGTGGATACAAAAGGGTTTCAGAAAGAATTATACGAAGAAATGAAAGCCCGCATCAAGGAAGACGATCAATCGGTTCCTTACTTATACAATGGTTACTATTATATCACGCGTTTTGAAACCGGAAAGGATTATCCCATTTATTCCAGAAAAAAAGGAAGTCTTACCGCTACTGAGGAAATTTTATTCAACTGTAATGACTTAGCCAAAGACCATTCTTACTTTCAATTGGGTGGTTTGAGCGTGAGTCCGGACAATAAATTTGCGAGTTTTGGTATTGATACCGTTGGAAGACGTATTTATACGATACAAATCAAAAACTTAGAAACGGAAGAAATTCTTTCGGATAAGATTGAAAATGCTACTGGAAGTTCTGTTTGGGCCAATGATAATAAAACGATATTTTACACCAGACAAGATAAAGTTACCTTGCGGTCTGATAAAGTTTTTAAACATAAATTAGCCACAGATTCAGCTACTGATATATTAGTTTTTAATGAAAAAGACGATACGTTCAATGTTTCTGTAGGCAAAGAAAAATCAAAAAAATATATTGTAATAGGCTCCGGAAGTACCTTAACAACCGAGTACAGAATTTTAAATTCAGATACTCCAGATGGAGAGTTTGTGGTTTTTCAACCAAGGGTTCGCGGCTTAGAATACAGTATTTCTCATTTTGGAGATTCTTTTTATATCATGACCAATAAGGACAAAGCAACTAACTTCAAGTTGATGAAAACGCCTGAAAACGCTACTGCAAAAGAAAATTGGAGAGATGTCATTGCGCATCGAAAAGACGTTTTACTGGAAGATATCGAAATTTTTAGAAACTATTTAGTTGTAGAAGAACGTTCCAATGGTTTGAACCACATTCGTATTATGCCTTGGAGTGGAGAAGGAGAATATTATTTGCCTTTTGGAAGCGAAACGTATAGCGCATATACGACGACAAATGTGGATTTTGATACTGATATTTTGCGTTACAGTTACCAATCATTGGCAACGCCATCTTCAGTTATTGACTTTAATATGAAAACCAAAGAGAAAGAAATCAAGAAAGAGCAACAGGTTCTTGGGGGTAAATTTGATAAAAATAATTATATCGAAGAGCGTGTTTGGGCCACAGCAACAGATGGTACCAAAGTACCCATTTCTATGGTGTACAAAAAGGGGTTGAAAAAAGATGGGAATAATCCGGTATTGCTTTATGCCTACGGTTCATACGGCGTTACCATGGATGCTTATTTTTCATCTACGCGTTTGTCAATTTTGGATCGAGGATTTGTATTTGCCATAGCACACATTCGCGGTGGTGAAGATTTAGGAAGACAATGGTATGAGGACGGAAAATTATTGAAAAAGAAAAACACCTTCACTGATTTTATTGATTGTTCTAAGTTTTTGATTCAGGAAAAATATACTTCACCAAAACATTTATATGCCGAGGGCGGTTCAGCAGGTGGATTATTAATGGGAGCAGTTGTCAATATGGCGCCGGAATTGTACAACGGAGTAATTGCGCAGGTTCCTTTTGTAGATGTTATCACCACGATGCTTGATGACACGATTCCGCTGACAACAGGAGAATATGATGAATGGGGCAATCCAAACGAGAAAAAATATTATGATTATATGGCATCCTACTCTCCTTATGACAACGTAAAAGCTCAAAACTATCCTAATATGTTCGTTTCTACCGGACTTCATGATTCACAAGTACAATATTGGGAGCCTGCCAAGTGGGTTGCAAAGCTCCGTACTCAAAAAACAAATGATACCGTTTTATATCTTAATACGAATATGGATGCGGGTCACGGCGGTGCTTCAGGTCGGTTTGAAGCCTTAAAGGAATTAGCAAAGGAATATAGTTTTTTATTAGATTTAGAAAAAATTAAAAACTAGATAGCTTTTTTTTGTTAAATTTGTAACTTTCGAGGTGTAATTAGAAATTGCTGCAACTAACTATTTTTTTATGAAAAAAAAAGTAAACGCTTACAATAATGTCTTAGAACTTATAGGTAATACTCCTCTTATTAAGTTAAATAAAGTCACTGAAGAGTTAGAAGGTGCTTTTTATGCAAAAGTAGAAGCTTTTAATCCGGGACATTCCTCCAAAGACAGAATAGCATTGCACATAATTGAAGAAGCTGAAAAGAGAGGCGTTTTATCTCCTGGTGATACTATAATTGAAACAACATCCGGCAATACGGGTTTTAGTTTAGCAATGGTGAGTATCATCAAAGGATATAGCTGTATTCTGGCTGTTAGTTCTAAATCATCTAAAGACAAAATAGACATGCTTCGCAGCTTAGGAGCTAAAGTGTATGTTTGTCCGGCGCATGTTTCTGCTGATGATAAACGTTCGTATTATAATGTTGCCAAACGTTTGCATGAAGAAACGAAAGGCTCGGTGTATATCAACCAATATTTCAATCAGTTGAATGTTGATGCGCATTATAAGTCTACCGGTCCGGAAATTTGGAAGCAAACAAATGGAGCAATCACACACTTAATTGCTTGTAGTGGAACAGGAGGAACTATTTCCGGTACTGCAAAATACTTAAAAGAACAAAATCCAAACATTAGAATTCTTGGAGTCGATGCTTTTGGATCCGTATTAAAAAAGTACCATGAAACTGGAGAATTCGATAATGATGAAATTTATCCGTACCGAATAGAAGGTTTAGGGAAGAACTTAATTCCATCAGCAACGGATTTTGATATTATTGATAAATTCATGAAAGTAACTGACGAAGAAAGTGCTCATGCGGCTCGAGAAATCACAAGGAAAGAAGGTTTATTTGTAGGATATACTTCAGGAGCTGTTTTGCAAGCCATCAAGCAATATGCTGATGAAGGAGAGTTTGATGTTAACAGTGTTGTTATTGCCATATTTCCAGATCACGGTTCTCGTTATATGAGTAAAGTATTTAGTGATGATTGGATGCATGAACAAGGTTTCTTTGACAGTATAAACCAAGAAGAAGTTCAAAAAATAGAAATGATAAAATAAGTTGAAATTATAAATAAAAAGTCCCATTAGCTTTTGCAAATGGGACTTTTTTATTGATCATATAAGGAAGAATACTTTTTTGGTTAATCCAATAATTCAGGAGTACTAAGTATTAATTCGATTTTTTTAATAGTGATCGTGATCTGGCTCATTTGTAATTCTATGTTTCTAAAAAAGAGACTAATATCTCTGTTGACCCAACTTTCAGAAATAACTCTTGCTCCTAAACTAATTCTTAAAATAGCACTTTCAATTTCAGTAGTATATTTTACATTAACTGCTTGACCAATATGGCATTTTTGGGCAGCAAGCCGAATGATTTCTAATGAAGAACCTTCAAACTGATCCGATAAATCAGTATTTAATAACGTATATAATTTTTTTACGTTATCAACAGATAAAACTTCATTATCTTTAAAAATAAAGAAAGGAAAAATGGTACGGATATTTCGTATTCCAAATTCTTTACTGCTGTAACTCTTCGTTTTTGTTTCATCACCATAAATAGGCTGTAAAAAAGTGGCTTCTTTTATGGAATCATCAACAAAATTGCAAAACATCTCAATACCCATATTTCGATATAAAACAGGTGTTTTGTAGTATCTGTCCATTTCAACTACGGCCGCATTCCAGCGCATATAGGAACCATAGTTATACCCATCGGATAATTCATTGGAACAAAACCAAGAAGCCGGCCAATCAGAATGATTGTAATATTGGGTTAAACCTTTGGGTAATGTGTTTTTTACAGAATGTATTAATTTGTTGACACTTTTAGGTAAAATTAATGCACCGCAGTATGGAGGGCCCGTGAAAAATTTACTTCCTGTTATAGTAACAATATACCCTTTGTTTAAATAATTTTGTATGTCTTTTGGATCTAATCTAAGCTGTGAGCCATCTACAATAATCTGAATTGATAAATTTTCAAGTGTATTTAGTTTTTTTATAAATTCGTCACTGGGAGATTGATACCCTAATTTTGATTGGTCCATAGTATGTAACACGATGTGCCTGCCTTGATTTTTGGTCTTGATAACGGCATCAAATACTTCCTTATCTAATTGAGCAGAAGATTTTGATGCGCCATTTTCATCTCGAAAAGGGATTTTAATTAAATCAACCTCTCTAAAGCCTTCAATTTTAGTGTCTTTTTTAATTGGATAATTTAGTGCAGTAGTGTTTTCAAAGTGGCATCCTTTTAAGGCGGCAGCAACGCCACTACCAGTTTCATCAGAGGCCACCAAAATGTGTGTAATTTCTTTGTCGGAAATAATTTGTGTTATAGCTGCTATTTGCAGCGACGAATCGGTACCTGATGGAGAAAAAATTATTTCACATTCCTCATTTAATTTAAATATTTTTCTAAGGTTATTTTTTAGTAATTCAGAAAACTCGGTAGTAGTATTTTTAAAACTGTTTTTCAAGCTGTTTCTAATTAATATACTTCTCACTTTATCGGTTTTATCAAAAGCAAAATTTGAAACGCTGGACGCCGTAGATGAGGCAAAAGTAAATGCATCAGGTCTTGGGAATGGGCGACATCCGTATTTGTTTAGCAAATGAATTTCGTCGATATTCAATCTAAGATCTCCTCCAGACATTAATAAGTATTCGGTGGGTTTTGCTAGATTTTCAATAATAGGTTTCCAAGATTCTTTGAGTTCAGTATTTAAATTTTTTAAACCATGGAAAGATTGTAGCTCTTCGTTTATTAATGAAGATTCTGTATTTAAATAGGTATCATTTTTGATTAAATTAATTAAAACATAATCAAGATCTTCTAATTTTTCTTTATCATCTTTAGGTAGTAAATTATAAAATATTCGAATCACTTCAAGTGCAGCGATATCGCATAAAACAGCCTCTTTTTTTTCGTTATTCAACGCTTTGTACCATAACTGCCATTCAATACCATATCTTAAATAAACTAGAGCTAAAATAGGTTTGTTCAAAAAGGACGAGCCAATAATAATCGATTTATTGGGTATAATTTTGAAAATAGTAGGCTCACTAGTTGAGGTGATTATATTGATGTTATTTATCTTTGGTACAGTATTAAACCTTTTTAAAATACGCACTAAATAGTTTACATTTTCTTTTTCAAATAAACTGGTTCTTTTATATTGATTTTCAATTAGAATGTTGTTTGTCATATATGTTATAATTTAAAACGTTCCTTAGAACGATATTCTGTATTAGGAATATTTAGTTAATTCACTACACGCATTCAATCAGGGACTACATTCTGCTGAAAATTGTCACAAAAAATAATTTTCCCTTTTATTCTTAATATTCAATGATGGTGCTCTATTTTTAAATAATTATGCTCTCACTTGCTGGCTGTTTCGCTTGTTTTTTGGGCGTCGCATTTATCAAAAAGTAGGCAAATATAAGAAACTTGATATCAGGAAAAAAAATATTAAAAATACTCGTTTGCTAAATCTCATCGTGTTAATTATAGGCCGTGAATTAAACTTATATTCACTAAATAATGGAACTTATATTTTTTAATTAAATATTGTATTTTTTTATTTTTTATTTTTTATTTGAGCACCTGATAAAAAAGGATATGGGATACTCCAGAGGACATTTAAAACAATAAATGACCGAGGCTTAATTTTAAAGTCATACATTTTCAGGCAAAAAAACTCCAGCCGAAGCTAGAGTTTTAGTTATTGTAGAAATTAAGTTTATGCTTCTTCCATAGTATGATACACGTTCATGACATCATCGTCTTCTTCCATTTTTTCAATTAATTTTTCTACATCGGCCATTTCAGCTTCCGATAGTTTTTTAGTAATTTGGGGGATTCTTTCAAATCCGGAAGAAAGAATTTCCAGTCCTCTGTTTTCTAATTCTTTTTGAATGGTTCCAAAACTTCCAAAGGGCGCATATATTAAAATACCATCTTCGTCTTCAAAAACTTCTTCAGCACCAAAATCGATTAACTCTAACTCTAGTTCTTCAGGATCAATTCCGTTTGCCGGGATTCTAAAATTACAGGTGTGATCAAACATAAATTCAACTGAACCTTGTGTTCCCAATGTGCCATTGCATTTGTTAAAATAACTCCTAACATTAGCCACCGTTCTGTTATTATTATCAGTAGCAGTTTCAACCAGAATGGCAATACCATGGGGTGCATATCCTTCAAATAAAACTTCTTTATAATTGGCCGTGTCTTTATCGGTTGCTTTTTTAATGGCGCGTTCCACATTTTCTTTTGGCATATTCACTGCCTTAGAGTTCTGGATCACGGCTCGTAATCTGGAATTGGCATCAGGATTTGGTCCGCCTTCTTTTACGGCCATTACAATATCTTTTCCTATTCTGGTAAATGCTTTGGCCATTGCTGACCAACGTTTCATTTTTCTTCCTTTTCTAAACTCAAACGCTCTTCCCATTTCTATTTCTTATTTTGAACTGCAAAAATACAGTTATTCTAAACTTTATCCAATGATTTTATTTCTTGTAAAAAGGTAATTTTACCACTTTGGCAGGGACGTCATTTTTACGGATTCGGATAAAGATATCGCTTTCCAAAGCACTGTTTTCTGAAGTTACATACCCCATTCCTATTCCTTTATTCATTGAAGGTGACATCGTTCCCGAAGTTACAATTCCGATTACATTTCCTGTTGCATCTACAATTTCGTAATCGTGTCTTGGCACCGCACGTTCCTGCATTTCAAAAGCAACCAGTTTTTTAGAAACACCCGCTTCTTTTTGTTTTTTCAGATTTTCTGAATTCGTGAATTCTTTTGTGAACTTTGTAATCCATCCCAAACCAGCTTCCAGTGGCGAAGTTGTGTCATTAATGTCATTTCCGTACAAACAGAAACCCATTTCCAATCGCAACGTGTCACGAGCTGCAAGACCAATTGGCTTGATTCCAAATGCCGCACCTGCTTCAAAAACTTTAGTCCAAATTTGTTCTACTTCTGAATTTTTGCAATAAATTTCAAAACCTCCAGAACCAGTATATCCTGTAGCCGAAATGATTACATCTTTGATACCCGCAAATTCACCCACTTCAAAATGGTAATACGGAATCGCAGATAAATCTTTTGAAGTCAACGATTGCATTGCTTCAACCGCTTTTGGCCCTTGAATTGCCAATAATGAATAATCATCCGAAAGGTTTTTCATCTCCACACCCAAATCATTTTGAGCCGAAATCCAATCCCAATCTTTCTCAATATTCGACGCATTTACTACTAATAAATACTGCTCATCTTTCATTTTATAAACAAGCAAATCATCTACAATTCCACCATCATTATTTGGCAAACAAGAATATTGCGCTTTTCCGATAGTCAAAGTCGAAGCGTCATTTGTAGTCACTTTCTGAATCAAAGCCAATGCATTTGGACCCGTAAGCAGGAATTCACCCATGTGAGAAACGTCAAAAACACCCACGGCATTGCGCACCGTTTCATGTTCCGCATTCACTCCTTCATATAAAATGGGCATATTGTATCCGGCAAACGGTAGCATTTTTGCTCCCAAACTCTCGTGTATGTGCGTAAGCGCAGTATTTTTCATTGTGTTTTTCTATAAAATTTAATTTTGCTAATTTATTGATTTTATTTCGGGTGACAAAGGCGGAGCGAAGCAAAGTTTAAAGTTTCAAACGTTTTCGGAACAACACGTACCATATCATTTATCATAAGTTTTTTTAGGAGCTATTTCCTGCTTTTCACTGCAATCTTATTATTCGCCAAAAAGGCGTATAATAAGGATTTCCGTTATAATCAGGGCTAGGGAATTTCGGTTCAAATAACGAATTTGTATCCTATTAAATTCGTAATTTTAAACAAATAAATTTCCATGACGAATCCTATTTATATTGACCAAAAAGAAATTCTAAAACGCTTCAAACAACCAGACAAACATACCCACAAAGGTATTCAAGGACACGCTTTAATCATTGGCGGAAGTTACGGCAAAATAGGAGCAGTGAGCTTATCCTCTAAAGCGGCTTTGAAAACCGGCTGCGGATTAGTTACCGTTTTCATTCCGAAATGTGGGTACGATATTTTACAAATTTCAATCCCAGAAGTCATGGTTTTAACTGACAATCAGGAGAAATCAATTTCCAATATTACTTTCGACATTACACCACAAGCCATCGGAATTGGTCCTGGATTGGGTCAGGCCGTAGAAACCCAAAATGCGCTGCATCAGTTTTTAAAAACAAATAAAACGCCTTTAGTGATCGATGCCGATGCACTGAATATTTTATCCCAAAACAAAGAATGGTTTTCTTTAGTACCGCCCAAAACAATCTTAACGCCACATCCCAAAGAACTGGAACGATTAATTGGAAAATGGGATTCCGAAGAAGAGAAAATAAGTAAAGCAATCTCCTTCTCTAAACAATACCATAGTATAATCGTAATGAAAGGCGCAGCCACCCGAATCATAGATGGCGAAATTGTCTATGAAAATACCACCGGAAATGCTGCGCTTGCAACCGCCGGAACAGGCGATGTTTTGACAGGTATGATAACCAGTTTATTGGCACAATCCTATGAACCTACAAGCGCTGCAATTCTAGGCGTGTATCTACACGGATTAACCGCTGCTATTGCTTTGCCAGAAACCGGTTATCAGTCTTTTATCGCTTCAGATGTGATTGCGAATATTGGGAAAGCTTTTTTGAGTATTACAGAATAAGACTTTTTATAAAGGTTTCAAAAAAATTATATTTTCAATTCGTTAAACAAATCAATCAGTTTGGTGTCAGATGGTTTTGGAGCATCTGAATTTTCAATTTTACCATTTGGATCAATAAGAATGAATCTGGGAATTTCCTTAATGCCATAACCTTTAATAAATTCAGAATTGAAGTCCATATCGGCTAATAATTGAATTCCTCCTAATTGTTTTTGATTTACAAGATCGCTCCATTTTTTTCGATCTTTAATATTATCGACCGAAATACTTATAAAAACTATGTTTTTATCTTGATATTGTTTTTCCACTTTTTCCAAAAATGGTGCTTCCTTGAGACAAGGTCCACACCACGTTGCCCAAACATCTATGTAAACATATTTCCCTTTTAGACTTTCTAAAGACGTTTTTCCACCTTTTTGGTTTTCGTAATTAAATTTTGGAGATGCTTTGTGAGGTTGAGTCGCTAATATATTATGATAAATTGCAGTTAGGCTCTCTTTTAATTTCGGATCATTTGTAATGAAAAGATATTCTTGGTATATTTTTTCATAATTGGCATTATCAATATTTACGTCATAAATGGAGTTATGAATGATGAAATTCTTAAGGTTTTGACTTTTGAGAGCTTTAATATTAATGATTTTAGCTTTAATAAAATCAATCTCAGTTCCGTCAAATTTGATATTAGTAAAGAATTTTAACCTAGCTAGTTTTTGGTATTCAGTAGAAAATATAAAATCAGCATCATTATCTAAATCTATTTTTTCATCAAATTTTGGGAATTCATCGGAAACGTAAAATTCTTTTAAATGGGCGTAGAAATTATGGTACTTTTCATAAAATAACAAGTGTTTTTGCTCTAAATAATTAATATTAGCAACTTCTTTTTCTTTGAAATAAGCGCTAGAAAATTTAGTTGTATTGTACAAGGCGAAAATAGAAGTTTTAATTTCATTCACTTTCTTCAAGAACTCCTTTTCATCCAATTTATACAATTCTTCATCTGAAATTTGAGAGGTTATCTTTAATTTTTCAATTATATATTGATTCTCGATACTACCTTTGCCTTTATATTTTAAACTTGTATTAAAAACATTATCATCAGCGAGTAGCATTAGATTAGTCTCTTTTGATAAATAAATTGGCATACTGTTTTTACCAGTTTCAAGGGTATAAATTCCATCATGTGGAATACTTATGTTTTCTGAAAAACTACCATCAGCTTTTAATATGATTTTTTTTTTAAATAATTCTCCTTTTATACTGATAGTATCGCTCGCGGTATTGGTTATTTTCCCGGAAATTGGTATTAGCTCTTTTGAAGTTGTAAATGAGGCTAAAACTAAAATTAGCAATAGATAAATAACTTTTTTCATTGCGGTTTATTTTTAATAATTACTCAAATATAAACTATTTCTTAAAAATTAGTATCTAATTCTTTGATAATTAAATAAAAAGGGATTGTTTTCTTTTTTAAATTTAGATACGAATAGTGTTTTATAATAAACGGGGAACCAGTCTTAAATTGCTTCTTATCGTATTATAAATATTGGGAAAGCTTTTTTGAGTTTAGAAAAATTGGAGTAGTATTTTGTCTTTGACCATTTTATTTTATTCCTTTTCCTTTTGTCATTCAGACGAGGGAGGAATCTCATTGTAGTTTCCGGTAATTTTTTTTATGAATAGCTCATTTGTTCAATTTATTATCAATATAGTTTAGTGATGAAAATATTCTTCATGAGATTTTTCCTGGAGTAGAAGCCAGATTGTTAGCAATCATTCTGCAAAATAGATACTAAATTCTTCTACTTATTTGTAAGTTTGTATCCAAGCAAAATAGCTTTATCCAATTCGATTATGGAAAAAACACCCCATCTTAGAACCGTAAATGTTACGCGATACATCACTCCGCTGCGGGAAGGCGGTTCTTTGCCTGCGCTCGCTGAAGCCGATGATGATTTTAAATATGTCTTGAAATTCAAAGGTGCTGGACATGGCGTAAAAGCCTTAATTGCCGAATTAATCGGTGGAGAAATTGCTCGTGTATTAAACTTGAAAATGCCGGAACTCGTTTTTGCAAATCTCGACGAAGCTTTTGGCCGCAGTGAAGCCGACGAAGAAATTCAGGACTTGCTTCAAGGGAGTCAGGGTCTGAATTTAGCCTTGCATTATTTATCGGGAGCCATAAATTTTGATCCTGTTGTCACGTTGGTTAACCCAAAACTAGCTTCCCAAATTGTTTGGTTAGATGCTTTTATCACCAATGTGGACAGAACCTTTAGAAACACCAATATGTTGATCTGGCATAAAGAATTATGGTTGATCGATCACGGCGCAAGTCTTTATTTTCATCATTCGTGGACCAATTGGGAAAAGCAAGCACAAAGTCCTTTTGCACTGATTAAAGACCATGTTTTGTTGCCTCAGGCTTCTTTATTAATAGAAACGGATGTAGCATTCAAAAAAATAATGACAGACGATGTATTGCAAAATATCGTGAATCTGATTCCGGAAGTATGGCTCCATTGGGAAGATACCGATGAAACTCCGGATGCAATTCGGGAAGTCTATTTTCAGTTTTTAATAACACGTTTGAACCATTCCGAAATTTTTATAAACGAAGCACAAAATGCAAGAAAAGCACTTATATGAGTATGCCGTAATCCGGGTTGTGCCAAGGGTAGAACGCGAAGAATTCCTCAATGTGGGTATTATTCTTTTTTGTAAAAAAGCAAAATTCATCAAGGTTTTGTATGCAGTAAATGAATCCAAACTCCAAGTTTTTTCGGATGATTTGGATATAGAACAATTGCATTTAAATATACTGGCATTTGCCAAAGTAGCGCATGGCGAAAAATCAGGAGGGCCAATAGGACAATTTGATATTCCATCGCGTTTCCGTTGGTTGACAGCACTTCGCAGTTCCGCCATTCAAACCTCAAGACCACATCCAGGATTGTGTGATGATTTGGAACAAACAACACAACGCTTGTTTGAAGAAATGGTATTGTAATAAAATCTAAGAAAGACTGTTTAAGTGGCGCGCGAGGTGCATTCCCATACTAAAACAAGCTTGCAAGAGATAGCCTCCGGTAGGTGCATCCCAGTCGAGCATTTCACCAATGCAATAATTACTTTTTTTATCTTTTAGTTGAAAATTTTCGTCCACAGCATTCAGTTGGATACCGCCTGTCGTTGATATCGCATCGTTCAATAACGCAGCACCGGTAATTTCGAGGCTTAATTTTTTAATATTTTGAGCCAATAATTCTGGATTCAAGTAGATTTCTTTCGAAAGGTATTTTTTCAAAAGTCCAATTTGAGCGGGACTCAATTTTACTTCTTTCTGTAATGTTTCGCTAGTCTTTTTAAAAGTTGATTTTCTAATTTTGTCAAGCAAATCTTCATGACATAAGGTTGGTTTGAGATCTAGGAAAATTGTAGCTTTTTGTTGGCTTTCCAATTCTTCCCGAATGTATGGACTAAGTGCATAAATAGCATTTCCTTCTAAACCGAAACGTGTGATAACCGCTTCGCCTTTTTGTCTTTTATTCAAACAGCTAATCGCAATATTTTTAAGCGGACTGCCTTCATGTTCCAAGATGAAATCTTCCGGCCAGTTCACCCGATACGCACAATTCGAAGATTGAAAAGCAACGATAGGAATATTTTCCCTTTCAAATAAATCTAGCCAGGCACCATCAGAACCGGTGATCTTCCAGCTACCACCGCCCAAGGCAAAAATGGTATAGTCGGATTTTATTGCTGTATCTGTATTGAAAACGATGTCATCTTTGTTCCTCCAGCCCGTCCAAGTGTGTTGGTATTGAATAGCGACACCTTGCTTAGTCAAAACATCCAGAATTGCGTTGAGTACTGTTATGGGTTTGATGCCACTTTCAGGATATACTCGTTTGCTACTGCCAATATAGGTTGGGATACCGATGGTATCTATCCACTGTCTAAAGTCTTCATTATCAAAATCAAGCAATGCTTTTTTCAAAAAATGAGGTGGTGTATAGCGTGCAATCAATTCAGCAATGGGTTCCGAATGGGTGAGGTTAAATCCCCCTTTTCCGGCCACCAAAAATTTCCTTCCCAGTGTTTTGTTTTTTTCGTAGACTGTAACCTTGAATTTCTCACAATCCAATAATGCAGCCAGTATAAGTGCTGCGGGTCCTCCTCCAATAATTGAAACTGATTTTTTCACGTCACAAAAATAGGTTTTGTTTTACCCATAAATGCCGTTACGTATTTTATATTAGCCAATGTATATGTAAAAAATAAAAAAGGCTGTTCAAAATAATTTTGAACAGCCTTTTTAGAAATTTTTTATCCACTAATATTTTGCCGACTCTCCGGCTTTCGGCAAGGATTGTTTTATAAATTGTCTGATATCCTCGTTGGCAGTTTCTAAATCTACTTTTCTCAAATACATCATGTGCCCGCTTCTGTAACCTTTCCAGGACATTCGATCTTTTAGTCTTCCGCTTGGATCCATTTGCCACATGTTGTATTTTGAATTGAAATAATCACAAGCCCCGTCATAATAGCCGGACTGAACCATTACATGCAAATACGGATTTTGAGCCATGGCTTGTCTCAGGTTTTCTCCAGTTTTATCATTGGAATCATCCCAAGGCCGCACAGAACCAAACATATTGTATTTGAAATCGGTTTTGTAATTCAAATTATTGCGCAAGTACATATTGATGGCAGGAGTAAAGGAGTGGAGCCAAGAAGTAAGTTCGGCATTAAAATCAGGACTGTCACCAGCGGTTTTACGGTCAATTCCTTTGTAACGAGAATCTAATCTTCCTACGGTAAATCCTTGATCGCGCAACAATTCTTTCCAGAAATAATCATAGGGAACATCTAAATTATTTTGTAAAACCACTTTTTCCGAAAGTCCGGAATAGCGCGCAATTTTGGATGCCATTTCTTTTCTTTTTTGATCGTCCAATGCGCCTCCTTTGCTCATTGCGGGAAGCAGTTCATTTATGGTAAATTCTTCTACTTCAGGCAGCATATCCGTTAAATCTTTGTTCTGTAAATCAGCAGGTAATTTTTTATGGAACCAAGCCGTAGCAGCAAAATAAGGCAGTTTCAGTGCAGCTTCAGAAGCGACTCCACGAGTGATTCCCAATTCAGTTGGCGATACTAAAATAACGCCGTTCAAATACATCCATTCACTGTTTTGTAATTCTAGTGCCAATCCGGAAACACGCGTAGTACCATAACTTTCACCAATGAGATATTTGGGTGAAGCCCAACGATTGGTTCGGGATACAAATCCATTAATCCAATCAGCAAGGTATTTAATGTCGGCATTTACACCAAAGAATTTAGTGGTTGGTATTTCTTTACTTGTCGCTCTTGAATAGGCGGTATTAACAGGATTTACAAAAACAATATCGGCAACATCCAATATCGAATATGGATTTTCCTTGATTCCATAAGGCTGTAACGGATAGCCTTCATCATCAATATTAATTAAAGTGGGACCCGTATAGGCAATCTGCATCCAAACCGAAGCGGAACCTGGACCGCCATTAAAGGAGATGACTAAAGGGCGGGCAGCACGATCTTTTACATCAGAACGCTCATAATACGTGTAAAATAATCCGGCAATTGCTTTTCCATCCTCATCCCAAACCGGCATCGTCCCAGTGGTGGCTTTGTAAGGCACTTTTTGACCTTTGATAGTTGTGCTGTGTTCTGTTATGACCTGCGAATCCGGATTGAAAATAAGATTTGCAGCTGAATATTCTTCTTTTGGAGCAGGAGTAGCTGCTGGTGTTTTTGATGGTTGGGCATGCATTGTCGTAAAAAATCCAACTAAGAGCAACGATAGTACTGTTTTTTTCATAAAGAGATCGGTTTGAGGTGTTTTTAACAACAATTTTTTGATAAAATTTAATTTCACTAATGTATTGTTTTTTATTGGAGCATCTATAAAAGAATGCAAAATTGTGATTTTAATGCGTTTGACCTGTCATTCAAGCACCTGGAATAGGAATCAAATAACTGTTGTGTTTGCCCTGATTTTCTGATTACCTTTGCATCATGGATAAAATTTTTCGTCCCAACCCTAATTCTTTCAAAAATACTTTCTGCGTATTTGATGAAATTTCTATTGATGCTATAAATGGATTGAAAATTCAGTATGACAGCAAATCGGGCAGTAAATATTATTATACTAAAACGGGAATGTATCGGTTGTCCAATCATTGGGGACGATTAGCTAATAGCAAATGGCGATTAGAACCTTTAGAACCAGAAACAATTTCTAAAATTAAATTGGGTTATGCTTCTTGGGATCGTTTTTATCCAGATAATGCTATAGAAGAACTCTATTATTTAGAAGCAAATTATCTAAAGAAAACAGTCAATTACCAACACAGAAATAATCCAAAGTATGATAAAAAAGCGATCTTGAGAACCAGTTTTGAAACCACTAAACGCATCAAGCAGATCCGGAATTTATTCAATCTGACTTCGTGGGCTAACTATTTTGATTGCGACGATATTGATCTTTTGAGAGAGAAAATTATCAATCAATTAATTTTTACCACTAAAACGTTAGAGGAAATAAAAAAAGAATTTATTTGATGCCAGCCACGGAATCATCTGAAAAATATTGATTTTTCGCCTTTTAAGTAATAACCATGGTATAATGTCGTGTTTTAAAATCAGGATAAAATTATGTAACAATCTGATTTAAAGTCGTTTTACTTAAAGTTAATTCTTTTGACTTTACGACTTTTAAACTTTCGACTTACTTAATAGACTGCTTCGTGTTTTTAATCACATAAAGAAATCAATAATAAATCATTAGTAGTGATAGGTTTAGACAGGTATCCCAGAATATTTTCATATGATTTAGATTTGTTTTTATCTTCAACTGCAATGGAGGAACTCACGATATACACAATGATTTGTTTATCAAATAAAGGTTTTATAAGTCCCATTTCTTCCATAAATTCCCAGCCGTCCATTATTGGCATATTAATATCCAATAAAATGATATCCGGAAGTGCAGCATTATTTTCTACAGCAATATGAAGATGGTCAATTGCTTCTTTTCCATTTTTGAATGATGAAACCCTCGAAAATATTTCGGACCTTTGAATTATTTTATTTACGATAATTTGGTAAATGGCATCATCATCGACTATCCAGATTGCTTTTTTTGTCATTGAATATAGATTTTAAATGTTGTTCCAATATCGGGTTCACTTTCCACGGTGATATTTCCTCCCATAGCATCAATTTTATTTTTAGTAATAAACAATCCAATTCCTTTTGAATCAGAATTAGGGGTAAAGGTCTTGTACATTCCAAAAATTTTATCGGCATTTTTAACCAGATCAATCCCAATGCCGTTATCCGAAATTTGAAGGACTTTCATCTCGTTTTCTATAACCAAAGTAATTTTTATGATGGGTTTTCGCGAGGGATGTCTGTAACGAATAGAATTTGAAATAATATTATAAAGTATGCTTTCCAGATAAGCCGGATTATAATTTATCATTATTTGATCTGAAATGGCTGAAATAATAGTGACTTCATGGGCCATAATTTGTTCCGAAAGTACATTTTGTGTTATCTGAATGTACTGTTTTAGGTTCAAAGGTTCGGATACTAAACCAATATTTGTGCTTATGTTTACGACTTCATTCAGGTGTAACATGGTTTCGTTCAGCGAACTAGAGACTGTTTTTAAAAGCTCCATCATTTCTGCTCTTTCTTCTTCGGATTCTGAGGAGGTGATTAATCCTATAATTGAAGTAATATTGCTAGTATGTGATCTTAAGTTATGAGAAACGATATAGGAAAAATTCAGCAATCTTTTATTTTGTTCCGTAACAAGAGTAAAGGATGATTTCAACTCTTTTTCAGCTTCTTTTGTTTTAGTAATATCAATCATAATGCCTTGTAATCTTGCTACTTTACCATTTTCAATGACAACATTTGCGATGTCACGCAGCCAAACTACATCCCCATTTTTGGCAACCATCCGATACTCAAAATCAAGGTCTGCCTTGTCATTTATTTGTATAGTACAATAATTCTGAACCCATTCACTATCTTCTAAATAGAGATGGTCACTCCAAAAAGTAGGGCTTTTAAGCCATTCTTCAGGGGTATAACCTAATATGTTTTCAACTTTCTGACTAATGAATTTAAAAGTAAGATCAGTAACACCGCATTCCCAAACAATTCCGTCAATGGTATTGATCAGCGATTTAATTCTTTGTTGGGAATCTATAATTATTTTTTCAGAGTATTTACGATCAGTAATGTCTTGTGTGGAAACAATGATTCGTTCAAATGTTTTTTCATAACCACGAATAACATTCCATCTTAAGTTAATGTCCCGTAATTTGCCTTCTGAATCTTTTATTACGGTTTCAATAATAAATTGTTTGTTATATTGAGTAATTGAGACCAAATTTTTTATGAAATCTTCTCTGGACTTCATATTAAACAATTCTCCTTTAATACTTATTAATTCCTCTAATGAGGAAACCTTATAAAGCAACAAGTTAGCTTTGTTAACATTGATAACTTTAATTAAAGAATGACATTTGTCAACAACTGCGGGATTATTGTTGAAATATTCTGTTACCTTTTCTTTGTTTTCTCCAAACAAATTTAATTCCTCCAGATATTTTTTAACATCTAAAAAATCCTCTTCTCTAAGAGGTAATGGAGAGTCCAGAAAAAGGCTTTTGAACCGGTCTTCACTTTTTTTGATTAATTGCTCCGCTTCTTTTTTTATTGAAATATCCTCTATAATAGCGATATTAGTGGATGCTATTTTATTTTTTTTATAGAGTGCTGATACCGTAAGATTGACCCAAAGAATAGTACCAGATTTTGTAAAATACCGTTTTTCCACTGAATACTCAGTAATTTCACCATTCCGGAGTTTTTCAAGTTTTATTAAATCTTGTTCTAAATCATCGGGGTGCGTTACTGATTGGAAATTTAAGTGTTTCATTTCCTTTTCAGAATATCCTAATAATTGGCAATATTGGTTATTGATTTCAATAAAATTACCGGTTAAGGAATTTATGTGCGCTATTCCTACAGGTGCCTGATCAAATATGGCTTCAAATTTTATTTCAGAATTCAATAATTTTATGGCCTGAGTATTTACAAGAGACAGCAATTCTTTTGGTATTTTCAGCACTATAAATAGTAAAACACCAAAAAGCGCAGCAAAAAACACACCAATAATTCCAGGAATTAAAATTTGAGGATAGAGGTAATTCTCGTGTTTTGATATCAGATATAATTTCCAGTTGCCATCCGGAATAGAAGTTGAAATAGTATAATTTTTTGAAAATTCAGTTCTAATGGGCAAATAGAAAATTTCTTTTTCATTATCAAATTTTGAAAACTGGAAGTAATATTTAGAATCATCAATATCTGTTATCCCTGAAGTTTCTAAAAAAGTTTCTAATGTAATGATAATGGCTGAAAATCCCCAAAATTTATTGTTTTCAAATACTGGAAACCGTCCTATAATTCCCATTCCGCCTTGTTTTAATTTCAAAGGCCCGTCAAAATACATTTTTTGGGTTTTTATAGATTTTAAAGATTCCTTTTTTTGATGGGGTGCTGTTAAAACATTTAATTCTAAGGATGCTTCATTTCCTTTTAAAGGATAGATGTACTTAATTATTCCATTAGGAATCAGCAAAATTGCACTGATGTTGGTATTTGTTTCAATCAGTTTTTTACTTACGGAATCAAAATTTTCAGGAACACCTTTGTCATTGATGGTCAGTGCTAATGTTAACGTTGAAGTGTAACAGTTTTTAAGCGATTGATGAATGTTTTGACGAACAAAATGAAGAATAGTATTCATTTCGCGTTGTTCATCTTCTTTTATTAGTTGGTATTGCTGCCAAACGATGAAACCAGTGAGACAACTTAAAATGAGAAATGTCATGAAGCCCATTGTCCTGGGCTTGTCTATAAACCATCGGATGAATTTATTATGTTTTTTTTTAGACATTATGTAGTATTTTTAGTAGGTTTTTGGGGCAATATCATTAAAAAAATAAATATATAAAAAATAAAGATTAAAGTATATTTTTTTTTTGGATTTAGTTGCAGTATCAATTTTTGTGTTTTATATATTTTTTAGTGTATTTACAGTATATGCCTCATAATCTTTGATATCAAAAAAAAATGATTTTCGCAAAAAAAAAGTACACTACGGAGAAGATATTTCAAAGCCCATTTGAAAATTTAAAGCGTAAAGTAGCCTGTTGACAATTAAAAGAAGCACTATCAAACTAAAAACAATTTTAATTTCAATAATTAAACCGAACTTTGCAGTAGTTTTTGAATCGAAAAATTGATTCAACATTTGATAATTTAGAGCGCAAGAGCATGAGTAGAAATAACGAAAGAAATATTAAAAAACACAACGATAAGTTGCACAAAGCGCAGGATAAATTAAAACAAGCTGAAATGCTGCGCAAGGAAAAACTAAAGCAAATCACTAAAAAATTTAATGAAGATAAGGCTTCAGAAAAATAATGTAACTACATCATGGAAAAAAATAAATTTAGCGAAGTAAAAAGTGGCGTTCAGCAAATAATAGATTTTATTGCTAAAAAAAATGCCCGGGAAGCCAATACTAAATTAGCAGAAGTTAGCGAGCAATTAGATGAACTCCTGGATTTTGCCGAAGAGGATGAAGACCTAATGGAGATAAGCCGCTATCAAGTCTTGTTGAACCAGTTGCATCAAAAAATAGTAGGGTTAAATGGACAGGCAACCGAATCCATTTAGACGAATTTTATCAAAGAATGATCAAAAATAAATGTTATTGCGGTTTTGATAAAAATTTCCAGGATTGTTGTGAACCCATTATTAATGGAGTAAAAAAAGCGACTACTGCGGAGTCTTTAATGCGTTCCAGATATTCAGCTTATGCAACGCATCAAGTAGATTATTTGTTAGCCACGACCCATATTACGGTGAGAAAGCAGTATTCTAAATTTGAAATTCTAAATTGGGCCACCTCAAATAAATGGCAGCAATTGGAAATTATAGAATCCACAGAGAACACGGTAGAATTCAAAGCTCATTTTTTAGACACCAAACTTCATAAACAAATTCATCATGAATTTTCTACTTTCAAACTTGAAAATGGATGTTGGTTTTATGTGGACGGACAATTTTTTTAGGTAGCTTTTTTTGGATTTTATCGTTTTTAACTAAAAATTAATAAATGTTTGTATAGCATACATTTTTTATTGGTGTAATTTTATTGGCTATGAAAAATGACACTAAAAAAGGTTTTTATTTCAAGCAATACGAAGCCCCCTTTCAGTCTCCGTTTGATAAGCTCTTTGGTATTTTCAAAGAATTAATTACACATACTTCAGGAGATTTTGATGAAGCAATCGACTGGTTACGGGAATTGGACAAAGAATATAAACTCACTGATGAACACTACAGTATTGATGATTTTATTGAAGATTTAAAGAAAAAAGGATACATCCGCGATGAACTTAAAGAGGATGGAACTGCTGGAATTGGTATTACTGCCAAGACGGAGCGTGCCATTCGGCAACAAGCCTTGGACAATATTTTTGGTAATCTGAAACGCTCCGGAAGCGGCAATCACAAGACTAAACATTCCGGAAACGGTGACGAACATACCGGGGAATTTCGGGAATTTCATTTTGGTGACGGACTCGAACGAATTTCCTTGACCGAAAGTTTACGCAATGCCCAAATCAATAACGGAGTAGCAGATTTTATGTTGACCGAAAATGATTTAGTTGTCGAAGAAACGCAATATAAATCACAGATGAGTACTGTTTTGATGATCGACATCAGCCACAGTATGATTTTGTACGGTGAAGATAGAA
Source organism: Flavobacterium sp. ZB4P23 (assembly GCF_003970375.1). Taxonomy (NCBI): domain Bacteria; kingdom Pseudomonadati; phylum Bacteroidota; class Flavobacteriia; order Flavobacteriales; family Flavobacteriaceae; genus Flavobacterium; species Flavobacterium sp. ZB4P23. The sequence continues at coordinate 34,781 of NZ_RYDK01000009.1, read as the reverse complement.
TTACTCCCGCCAAGAAAGTAGCAATGGCTCTTGCTGAATTGATTACGACACGTTATCCAAAAGATACTTTAGATATTCTGGTTTTTGGAAACGACGCTTGGACCATTGCAATTCGGGATCTACCGTATTTAAAAGTGGGTCCTTACCACACCAATACAGTTGCCGGTTTACAACTAGCCATGGATATTCTGCGCAGGAAACGAAACACCAACAAGCAAATTTTCATGATTACCGATGGGAAGCCAAGTTGTGTCCGCGAAAAAGACGGTTCCTATTATATGAACAGTAACGGACTCGACGAATATATTGTGGATAAATGCTACAATCAGGCGCAGCAAGCCCGAAAACTACACATTCCAATCACCACATTTATGATTGCGAATGATCCGTATTTGCAAAAATTCGTCAATAAATTCACCGAATCAAATCAAGGAAAAGCATTTTATACCGGATTAAAAGGACTGGGTGAAATGATTTTTGAGGATTATGAAACCAATCGTAAAAAGAGAATAAAATAGTAATTAGTCACAGTCTCAGTTGTCAGTTCGAGCGCAGTCAAGAACAAATTGACAGTTAACAATAATAACAATTTTAAAAGCAATATGAAAATAGAAAATATAAAAACTCTCGGAGAATTAAAAAAATCAGGTTACAAAAGTATAAACATCAAAGATGAGTTGCGTACGAACTTAAGAAATAAAATTAAATCAGGACAACCAACTTTTGAAGGTGTTCACGGTTTTGAAGATACCGTAATTCCGGAACTAGAACGTGCTATTTTGTCGCGTCACAACATCAATTTATTAGGGCTTCGTGGTCAAGCCAAAACCCGATTGGCGCGCAAAATGATCGAATTGTTGGACGAATACATTCCGTTTGTGACAGGTTCCGAGATTAATGACGATCCGTTGCAGCCCATTTCTCGTTTTGCCAAAGATATTATTGAAACTAAAGGCGATGCAACTCCCATTTCCTGGCTACACCGAAGCGACCGTTTTTTCGAAAAATTAGCTACGCCGGATGTAACCGTTGCAGATTTGATTGGAGATGTCGATCCAATTAAAGCAGCAAATTTAAAACTGTCCTATGCGGATGATCGTGTGATCCATTTTGGGATGATTCCAAGAGCGAATCGTTGTATTTTCGTTATCAACGAATTACCGGATTTACAGGCGAGAATCCAAGTAGCACTATTTAATATTTTGCAGGAAGGCGATATCCAGATTCGTGGATTCAAATTGAGAATGCCCCTTGATCTGCAATTTGTATTTACAGCAAATCCAGAAGATTACACGAATCGTGGGAGTATTGTAACCCCATTAAAAGACAGGATAGGTTCTCAAATCCTGACACATTACCCGGAAACCATTAAAATTGCCAGAACCATTACAGAGCAGGAAGCAAAGCTGGACGCCACACAAAATAATATGGTTTACGTGCCTTCGTTAGCGAGAGATTTATTAGAACAAATCAGTTTTGAAGCAAGAGAAAGCGAATATATTGATAACAAAAGTGGGGTGAGTGCCAGATTGAGTATTACCGCTTTTGAGAACTTATTAAGTACTGCAGAAAGAAGGGCTTTGAAATCCGGAGTAGATAAAACAACGTTGCGATTGTCTGATTTTATGGGAATTATTCCTGCTATTACCGGAAAAGTCGAATTGGTTTACGAAGGAGAGCAGGAGGGAGCCGCCGCTGTAGCACAACATTTATTGGGCGATGCGATCCATACTTTTTTCCCTGCATATTTTCCAAAAATCGAAAAATTAGAGAAAGAAGGTGTCAAAAATGCCTACACGGATATCATCGAATGGTTTTTTGCCGAAAGTGGTTTCGAATTATCAGACGATTGTTCTGATGAAGAATACGAAAGAATATTAGGAAGTATTGTTCCTCTTGAAATTTTAATCAAAAAATACCAACCGCAACTGGAAAAAGAAGATAAATTTTTCATGAAGGAATTTATTCTTTGGGGATTGGTTGAATATAAAAAACTAAGCAAAGACCGTTTTTCTAAAGGGTATCAGTTCAAGGATATTTACGGAAGCTTTATTAGTAAATTGTAAATAACATACGTTTTTTACACTATAAGTCATTTAAGGAATCACTATTGTGTAGTTCCTTAAATGACTTTTTTGTTTAAAAATTGATCTATTTTTGTCGTTATTTTTCTAGAGAATAAAATAAGCGTCCCATTTATTTATTTCTTTATCGGCGTTACTGATTTTTATTAGTCTACCTTGCCTCATTGACCGTCTAAGCAGTCAAAAAGAAAGACATGGAAAATAGCTTTGAAGCCTTGATTGCTACTTATATTGAAAATAAGGTAGGCATATCCGAACATTTTTTGAGTACCGATTTAGCTAATAATCTTAAACAAAATTTGATTGTTTTAAACCAAAATAGTCTGTTGACGGAAGCAGGAATTGGTAACGCAGAAAAGGTTTCTTATGATGGTGCAATACGAAGCGATTCCATTTATTGGTTGGATAAAAAACACAACAACGCATTCGAAAATGAGTTTTTTGCTCAAATAGAAGCTTTTATTATTTATTTGAATGAAAGTTGTTATGCTGGAATAACGGGATATGAATTTCATTATTCGTTGTATGAATCGGGCGATTTTTATCTCAAACATTTGGATCAATTCAAGAATAATCCCAGCCGAAAATACTCTATGATCAGTTATCTGAACAGCAATTGGCAAGAAAGTGACGGTGGTGAGTTGCTGATTCATCAAGCTAATAACAATCAAAAAATAGCCCCAACTCAAGGTAAAACAGTTTTCTTTAAGAGTGACGAATTAGTTCATGAAGTTTTGGTCACCCAAAATACCAGAATGAGTATTACGGGATGGTTGAAGAGTGATTAATATTTCTAAAAAAAAATACTCAGTTTCCCTTTATCCGCGTAACTATTTTTTGAAATAATCGCTTTCCGTCCCTTTTGTTTTTAGGAACTTCAACCGCTTTTAGTTCTGTTTTGCTTGCAATAAATTGATAGCTGAAAGCAAATTGAGGGTTTTTTGAATCGTCATTTAACAGTCCAAAGCGCAAATCATTGAAATATAAAGATTTATTTTTATTAGAAATAATATACCAGCCTTCGCTCGCTTTTTTTAGTTTTTCAAAATCTGAATTTCCTTTTAGCTGCGATTCTAGAAATTTATTTTTGCTATAAGCAGTAAATAAAATGGGTTGCGTGTCAAAAAGAGAGTAGTCGCCTAATGCGTAATTGTTTGCTGTGGCTACGTTAGCATTCCACAAAATGAGGTTGAAAGCGGTGGGTTTTACGATGATTTCAGAATACTGAATTTTTTGTTTTGTTAATGCTTTTTCAAATTGGTTCAAGGCATATACTTTTATAAAACAGGACAAAAGGAGATACGCACTACTGATGGATAATCCTCTAATTATATATTTTTTGCGAAGTACTGCGTTTTTTGTTTTCCAAGTCACAATCAATGTAATAATTAGTGGAATGGTGTACAACGGGTCAATTACAAAAATGGTTTTTAACGCAAATCTATAGTCTAAAGGCCATAAAATTTGTGTACCCCAAGAAGTGAACATGTCCAATAACACATGGGTAAACAAACACCAAAACGCCATACGAGTTGCCTGAAAAAAGTTGATTTTATCTCTTTCTATTTTTGAAATAATCCAACCCAAAACAGGCGATAAAAATAGAAAAAGAAAAAGAGAATGACTGATGCCACGGTGAATCAGGATGGCATCTACAGGATTTAAAAACAATCCCACTACAATATCTAAATCGGGAATTGTGCCCAGAATTGAACCATATAAAATTGTTTTATTTTTGAGCTTTTTGCCTGCGCATACTTCGGCAATGGCAATTCCTAAAGCAACTTGAGTAAAAGAATCCATTCTGTAAAAGTAGCTGAAATCAATAGATATCTTGATGACCAGTAGTAAATTTTTGGTGTGAATTACACTTTTTTTTATTGTACTTGAAAAAGTATCTTAAAATAAAACTATACTGATCAGTAGAGATTTTAAAATAAATATGTGCTATCTTGTCCCATAATAAATAAACCAAGCTATGTATAAAATTCATACTATTGATTTACACTTTCAATCCGAAAAACATTCTATTGGTGCTTTTTTAATTGAAACCGAAAAAGGTCCGATACTTATCGAAACCGGACCGGAATCTACTTGGGAGTATCTTGAAAAAGGAATCCAGAAGATAGGGTATGAGATCAAAGATATTCAGCATGTATTCCTGACGCACATTCATTTTGACCATGCCGGAGCAGCATGGAAATTGGCACAAAATGGCGCTAAAATATACGTACACCCCATTGGAATTCCACATTTAGCTAATCCAGAAAAATTATGGAATTCGGCCAAAATGATCTATACCGATAAGATGGAGCTTCTTTGGGGGAAAATGGAATCTATCCCAGAGCAACAATTGATTGGGGTTACGGACGGTGATGTTGTAGACTTGGGAGATATTCAAATAAAAGTATGGTATACACCGGGTCATGCCGTGCATCATAATTCGTATCAAATTGAGGATGTGATATTTACTGGGGATGTGGCCGGAGTAAAAATAGGAGATGGTCCCGTTGTTCCTCCTTGTCCTCCCCCGGATATTAATATTGAATTATGGAAACAATCCCTTAGAAAATTAAAAGATTTAAAGCCCAGAGCCTTGTATTTAACACATTTTGATTTTCAAAAAAATCCGGATGAATTACTATCCGGATTAGAAATAGTTCTGGATGATTGGGCTAGTTTTATCAAACCTTTTTATGACAATCAAACTCCGCCAGAAAGTATAGTTCCTCAATTTATGGAATACACCCGAAAGCAGTTTTTGGACAAAGGACTCGATGCGGAAGAAATTCAAACCTATGAGTTTGCTAATCCAAGCTGGATGTCTGTAAATGGTTTATTGCGGTATTGGAAACTCAAAGAACAAGGAAGGATTTAAGATTGCCATAATTTGATGGCTAAATTCTCCTTTTGTACTACTGAAACCGGATGCGTACTATTCTTGTTCTGGAAATATTACTTTCAATACTTTCATAAAAGAGCAAAAGGAAAGACAATAAATGGTAGTTTTACCCTCTAAAAATTCGCTATGCTATTTCTTGTTTTAAGTATTATTTGCAGTGTCACTGTGGGAGTGTTGTTTAAAATGGCTCGCGGATATGAAGTCAGTCCTATTCAAATTGTTGCTTGGAATTATGTATTTGCGCTTATTCTTTGTTATTTTTTCTTCAGTCCAAATCTTACCAATATTGGCACTTTAGCACCTTGGGGAATTTATGTTTCTCTTGGGGTTTTGTTGCCAGCAATCTTCCTTTTTTTGGCGGCTTCAATCAAACAAGTAGGGATTGTAAAAACGGATGCTGCTCAAAGGCTATCTTTGTTTATTCCTATTTTAGCGGCTTGGCTGGTCTTCAAAGAGGATTTTACTATCCTAAAAATAGCGGCGCTTTTGGCAGCATTTCCAGCGCTGTTGCTAATCCTTGCTAAACCTTCTGAAAACACAAAAAATAAATGGATCTATCCTGCAGTAGTGCTATTAGGATTTGGAATTATAGACATCCTTTTCAAGCAAATTGCCCTTCACACCACTTTGCCATATACAACGTCATTATTTGTAGTTTTTGGAATTGCGTTGTTTATTATGATTGGCGCTGTTATTTATAACGTGATGATAACTAAAGTCTCATTAAACTTCAAAAATATTATTTTTGGTGGTATGGTAGGTGTTTTCAACTTTGGAAACATACTCTTCTATCTAAAAGCGCATAAGGCTTTCGCTGAAAATCCTTCAACGGTTTTTGCCGGTATGAACATGGGTGTAATAGTAATGGGAAGTCTTGTTGGGATTTTTATTTTTAAGGAAAAACTAACTAAAATGAATTTTGCTGGACTTTTTCTAGCTTTAATAGCGATTGTTTTAATCGTAATCTCGCAGATCATTTAAAGAATAAGTTGCAACTAAAAGAGTTTTCATATACAATTTTTGGTTTTTTTGATTGCATTTAAAGCAAAAGTATCCGATCTAAAAGCGGATCTACAGTCGAATCAAAATTCCGTAAAACAAGGTTGCATAAAAAAGTGATATTTTTTGCATTTAATTTTACAGAATCATTGTTTTTTTTATAATTTACCGTATACAATAAATTATTGGTCCGAAACTGGTGTAATGGAATAGAAAATTAAGCACTAAATATTCAAATATATGTTGTTTTATATAATTGCAAGTTTAATGCGATTTTCAAGGTTGGTTCAGTTTATTTAACAATTTCAAAAATAAATAAATAAATAACAAGATAAATGATTAAAGGAAAAAAAGCAAAATGGATTAGGAAGTCTCACCGATATTTAGGGATATTTTTGGGTCTTCAATTCTTAATGTGGACTATTAGTGGACTATATTTTAGTTGGTCAAACATTGATGACATTCATGGAATGCAATTTCATAAAAAAGGAATTGTTGCTGAGTCGTTTTCAGGTTTAATTAGTCCTTCACTTCTTCATCCTTCGATAGCAATTCAATCTATCGAATTAAGGAAAATAAATAATCAACCTTTTTATTGGGTGAATGAGAAGATGCTTTATAATGCGAAAACTGGAAAATTAAAAAATGGGATCTCTAAAAAAGAAGCATTGTCAATTGCAGATAAATACATTATATCGGGTTTAAAAGTAAAAGAAATACAACTCATTAAAGAAGTAGGGAAACACCATGAATATAGAGAGCATTTACTACCTGCCTACGTTATTTCATACCAAGAACCGGATAATTTAAAAGTTTATATTTCAGTCAATGACGGAGGTTTTCAGACGATTAGACATAGAAATTGGCGATGGTTTGACTTTTTATGGATGACCCATACCATGGATTATGAAGGTCGAGATAATATGAATAATATTGTTTTGCGACTATTTTCATTGTTAGGGTTAATAACTGTTTTAAGTGGTTTTTTACTTTGGTATATCTCTTCGCCTACCGTTAGAATAATCTGGAAGAAAATAAAAAAATAATTTAACATAATAAAACAAACCATAAAATCAATTTAAAATCAAAAACTATGAGAAAAATAATTCTAATACATTTCTTTATTTTACAAGCATTAGTAATTTCGGCACAAGAAAAAGTTCAAATAAAACTAACTTCGGCAAGTCCATCTGCATCATTTGAACAAGAATTGGGTAGCACAATGATTAAAGTTTCTTACAGCAGACCACTAGCAAGAGGCAGAAAAATATTTGGTAAATTAGTGCCTTTTGAAAAACTTTGGCGAACTGGCGCTAGTGATTGCACTTTAATAACTACTAACGAAGATATTGTATTTGGAAATACTACTTTAAAAATGGGTAGCTACTCAATATTCACAATACCTTCTAAAAAGGAGTGGACAATAATTGTAAATGCAGATACAACATTACACGGCGAAACTGGATATGATGCCAAAAAAGATGTTTTTCGTTTAACAGTTCCTGTAGAAAGCATATCTAATTTCTATGAAACATTTACAATCGAAATAAATGATATTAACAGCAAAGGAGAGGGGTTTCTAAAAATAATATGGGAAAATTCGATGATTAAAATTCCATTAAAAAGTAAAGCAGATGAAACTATTTTAACAGTAATAGATAAAAACATCATTAAAGAAAAAACCCTTGATGCTAATTTATTATTTCAAGCAGCAAACTATTATTACAGTACAAACAGAGATTACAAACAAGCAGTGGCTTGGCTTTTAGAAGCCGCGAAATTGGATCCAGATAATTTTTATTATCCTAATTTGAGACAAAAATTAGCAACGGAATTAAAAGACTATCCAAGTGCAATTGAAGCAGGTAAAAAAGCTTTATCTATAGCAGAATTTAAAAAAATGAAAAGTGTAGAATCACTCAAAAAACAAATTTTAGAGATGGAGTTACTATTGAACAAATAAATTAATTTTAAATCAAAAATTATGAAAATGAAACACACAACAGAAGAGCATACACAAGAATCAAGTTTAACTATGTGCAAAAAATTGACGATTATGATAGTGGTGTCATTTATAGCTATGTACATACTAATGTATTCAATGGTAGATATTTTATCTATATTTATAAGGGGTTAGAAGGGTAGAGGTGTACAAAAGGAGTACTGATTTTGATCAAGTAACTATCTTTAGTGTTAGTAAAAACAATTTGTATTTTTTATTCATTCAAAAACTGCTGAGTTCTATACTTTGTTTTTATGATAAAAAACGTTCTTTCTGTGATGGAAAAAATATTGAAATGAATCGCTTAGCTTTTGACAACTTTTCTTCAATTTTGTTATATACAAAGCTAAGTTGCTTTTCATTCAAGTCTAACACTGATACAAATTTATCATTTATATTTTAGTTAATTTTACCGCCTTAACAGTAATTCGTCCTTTTGTTTCTTTAATTAGATGCTATGTCACGTCCTAATAATGATTTTACTGCTATAACAGTAAAATAATAAATTTTTTAATGATTTAAGCCGTGCGTGTTATTAAATTGTATATTTTTACCGCTAAAACAGTATATAATGAATGATTTTGATTTAGGTGCTTTAATTAAAGACCATCGAAAAAAAGCAGGACTTACACAGCTTGAACTAGCCGACTTAGCTGGAGTAGGCAAGACCACTGTTTTTGATATTGAAAAAAATAAAGAGACAGTTCGTTTGAATAATCTTTTTGCAGTACTCCGAGTGCTAAATATTAAAGTAGAATTCAAAAGTCCTTTAAATAAATAATTATGAGAAGAGCAATTGTATTTGCACACGGAAAAAGAGCTGGAATTTTAACGGAAATTGCTGCTAACGACTATCATTTTGAGTACGATGAAAATTATGATGGCGAAGCGGTTTCATTGACTATGCCTACAACTCAGAAAAAATATAGCTATACATTTTTTCCACCGTTTTTTGAAGGGCTATTACCTGAAGGTGTAATGTTAGAGGGATTACTACGTATTGTCAAAATTGACAAAAAAGATTACTTCTCTCAACTGATAGCAACGGGAAATGATTTAGTGGGAGCAGTAACGGTTAAATTGATGGAAGATGAATAGATGTCCTATTACGTATGACTTGTGTGGTACAGATAAGTACAGTGAAAAAGGATTACGCATGATAGCTCCTAAGCTGGCTTATTTAAATGATTTACCTTATACAGCTGTTGAACTTCGTCAGGAAGCCGCAAATAGAGCTAAAAAGCTATCCATTCAGGGAGTGCAACCAAAGCTTAGTGCGGCTATTTCAATAGTGGATCAAGAATTTAAAATTGTGGACCAATTTGGAACGTACATTATTAAGCCACAAAATGATTTATTTCCACAATTACCGGAAAATGAAGATGTAACTATGCGAATGGCGAAAGTGTTTGGTTTAGAAGTGCCATTTCACGGGATGCTATATGGCAAAGATGGTAGTTTGTCTTATTTCATTAAACGTTTTGACCGCTACGGTAAAGGAAATAAGTTCGCAACAGAAGATTTTGCTCAATTGACTGGGAATACAAGAGACACAAAGTATCGTTTTACGATGGAAAAATTGATTCCTGTACTTGATGAATATTGTTCATTTCCCGCAATTGAAAAAGCTGATTTTTTTAAAAGAATTCTTTTTTGCTATCTGACCGGAAATGAAGACATGCATTTGAAAAATTTTTCGCTAATTACCAAAAATGGAAAAACAACACTGACACCTATTTATGATTTTCTAAATTCTACAATAGCGATTAAAAATCCTGACGAAGAAATTGCTCTAACTTTGAAAGGAAAAAAAAGTAATTTAAGAGCAACTGATTTTATAGATTACTACGGCAAGGAAAGATTACAACTCAACGAAAAAATTATAGCAAGTATTCTCGAACAAATGAAAAAAGCAACTCCTGAATGGAAGGAGCTGCTTGAAATTTCTTTTCTTACTGATAGAATGAAAGAGAAGTATTTGGAGTTGTTGGAAAGTAGGGTAGGGATGTTTTAGTAATCTCCGCAAAAATGCGGTGAATAAGCAACTTATTCACCGCATTCATTAAATTTGATTAACAGGTAGTTTTTGAAGTGTAACAAATGTATGAATTAAACTTAATAGAAGAAAACTAAAACACTGCTAAATCAATGGGAGTCAACTAATAGAAAGTAAAGTTAAAGAAAGTGCTTTTATTTCCCGATACAGAAATTAGCAAAAATATTCCCTAACAATTCGTCATTAGTTACTTGTCCCGTAATCATTCCAAATTGGTACAAAGCTTCCTTAATATCTAATGCCATCAAATCGGAGGACAAGTTCGTTTCAAGACCAAATTTTACTTTTTGTATTTCATCTAACGCTTTTAATAAGGAATCGTAATGTCTGGTATTCGTTACAATTGTTTCATTATTTCGTAATGCTCCGGTATTGACAAATGAAAGTAATTGATTTTTTAAATCCTCAACGCCTAGTTTCTCTTTTGCAGAAATCAGTAAGATTTCAGGAATTTCTGATTTCAAATTTCCTATTTCACTTTCTTCTAATTTATCGGCTTTGTTACCAATGATTACAAGAGGTTTCAACGGAAACTGGTTTTTAATTTTTTCCAGTTCCACTTTTAACTTTAAACCAGAAACTTTAAACTCGGAACTGTCAAATAGAAAAACGACAACTTGCGCTTGTTCAATTTTTTCAAAAGTCTTACGAATCCCGATGCTTTCTACCACATCTTCCGTTTCCCGAATTCCAGCCGTATCAATGAATCGAAAACCAATGCCGCCAATCACTAACTCATCTTCAATGGTATCACGTGTCGTTCCCGCAATTTCCGAAACAATGGCGCGCTCTTCATTCAATAAAGCATTCAAAAGTGTCGATTTACCTACATTGGGTTCGCCCACAATAGCTACAGGAATTCCGTTTTTAATCACATTTCCTACGGCAAATGAATCGATTAATCGTTTTAGGACAAATTCGATTCGGTTCAGTAATTCATGAAATTGGGTTCGGTCAGCAAATTCTACATCTTCTTCGGCAAAGTCCAATTCGAGTTCGATTAGTGATGCAAAATTCAAGAGTTCTTCTCTTAATTTTGCTATTTCATTAGAGAAACCGCCACGCATTTGCTGCATTGCAATTTGGTGTGAAGCTTCATTATCTGATGAAATTAAATCGGCAACAGCTTCTGCTTGGGACAAATCCAGTTTTCCGTTTAGAAATGCTCTCAACGTAAATTCGCCAGGATCTGCCATTCGACAGCCTTTTCGAAGCAATAATTGAATAATTTGTTGTTGTATATAAGTAGAACCGTGACAGGAAATTTCGATCGTGTTTTCGCCAGTATAGGAATTTGGTCCTTTAAAAATGGAGACCAGGACTTCATCCAAAGTTTTGGAACCATCCATTATATGCCCTAAATGTAACGTATGCGTTTTTTGGGTTGTTAATTCTTTGTTTTTGATAGATTTAAAAACAGAATTTCCAATAGCAATGGCATCTTGTCCGGAAATCCGAATTACGGCTATAGCACCCGCTCCCGAAGGAGTTGCCAGTGCCACTATGGAATCGTGAGGTATCATATTTAAAGTCAATTTGGTGTAAAAGTAAGTAAATTTGACATGGCTACAAGTCTCTTGTACTAAACCATTAAGGTTATTTTTTGTTAAAAATTAGCCAAAGTGATAATTATCATACTATTTTGTTTTTTGTTTTGTAAATTTATATAAATAATTAATTTGCAATAAATTAACTATAGTATGAAGAAAATCTTATTTCCTACCGACTTTTCGGAAGTGTCTAAAAATGCGTTTATCTATGCATTAAAATTGGCAGAATCTATTAATGCTGAAATAGTTACAATGCATGTGTACCAATTTTCACAAGCCAATTATGTTAATGTTTCTAAGTATTTACATGAAATTTATGAGGTTACAGAACTCAGTAATTTTGAAAATTATAAAGATGAAGTGCCACTTTTAAGAAAAATTGCGGAAGCAAATAATTTAGGTCATATCAAAATAAGCCATGTTTTGATTTTGGGAAATTTGGTTCCCGAAATTAAAAAAATAACCGAGAATGAAAATTTTGATTTCGTAGTTATGGGTACTAAAGGCGCCACTGGTATAAAGGAAACTTTTTTCGGTACGATAGCCACAAAAGTAATGAATGATGTCAAAGCATTAGTTTTGGCAATACCGGAGCATTGTACATATCATCCTATTGAAAAAATACTGTTCATTACGCAATATAAATTGGAGGACACAGGGTCTTTTGTAAGAGTTCTGTCTTTGTCCAAAATATTTCAAGCACATATTGATTGCCTGCGTGTCGAGTCTCCGCATCATGAAGTTAAAGAGGACAGTAGAGAAGATTGGAAGGTATTAGTAGAAAATAATGGAGTTGCATTTCACTCCATTAAAGGAGAAGATGTAGAAGGAATTATTTTAAATTTTATCGATTTGCATAAAATTAATTTGATTGCAATGCATGTGTATCACAGAAATTTCTTTGAGAAACTTTTCGAAATTAGTCTTTCAAAAAAATTAGCATTTCATATCAATGTACCCATTCTTGCTATTCATGAATAAAAATATTCTGATTTGACTACGTAAAGACACCAATATTTTATTTTAGTAAATCAATTATTTTAATAAAAGATAAAATGAAAAAAATTCTATTTCCAACCGACTTTTCTGAAGTGGCTACTAATGCTTTTGTACATGCTTTAGAATTTGCAAAAATAGTTCAGGGCGAACTCGTTTTATTGCACACCTTTGAATTGCCCATTTATGACAATCAGTTTTTTCCCGAAAATTACGCCGTCATTTATGATTCCTTGGCCTTAGCTCAATTTGATATGTTTAAAGATGAAATCCCAAAATTGCGCGCCATAGCCGATGAGCGGCATTTGGACAAAATAAAAATGTCTCATAGGCTCATGGATGGGAATTTGCTTTATAATATTAAAAAATCAATTAAAGAAGATAAAATAGATTTTGTGATCATGGGTACTTCAGGAGCTACAGGATGGGAAGCTTTTTTTATGGGTACCAATACAAGTGCTGTTATTTCTGGAATAGATATTCCTATGTTGTGTGTTCCGTTAGAAGCAAAATTCAAAAAAACAGAAATTATTGGATTTACAACCCGTTTTAGAACTAAAGATAAAAAAGCATTGAAAATGGTGTTAGATATCGCTAAAAAAACGAAAGCTAAAGTAAAATGCTTGTATGTAAAAACTAGTGATTCCGATGTTTCAAATGATACAGTAACTGCTTGGGAGGAAGAATTTATTAATGAACCCGTTGAGTTTTTTGTGATCAATAGTGACGAAGTCAAAGAAACAATTCTGGATTTTATAATGTACAAAGAAATTGATGTACTGACTATGCTTACGTATAAAAGAGGTTTTTTTGAAGGGATTTTCAAACCTAGTTTAACAAAAAAAATAGCTACGAATTTTGATATCCCAATTTTAGCGATTCCTATTGATTGATTCAGTTTTAATTCAATTGAAATCTTGAATTCTATATAGTGCGGCATCGCCATTGCCTTTTAATTTAGCCTTCAAAGTAATCTATTTCGTTATATTTGCAATTCATTAATTGAATTATGGAAATATACAAAGCAAAAAAGATACGCTTTTCAACAGCATTGACAGCAATCAATAAAAAGTACAATAGTATAAGTATTTTAAGACTTCTTTCTATTGTACTTTTTTTGGTTTCTATTTATTACTACATCAAAAACAGCGAAATTATTTTCATAATTGCCGCCATTTTTCTTTTTGGACTATTCGTAGTATTTATGCGCATTCATTCTAAATTAGTTTTCGAAAAACATGTCAATCAAGCCTTACTTGATATTAATGAAAATGAAATTTCCTACCTGGAAAGAAATAAAATCCCTTTTGAAAACGGACAGGAATTCAATGATTTTCACCATCCGTATGCCTATGATTTAGATATTTTTGGCGAGCATTCTTTGTTCCAAAACTTGAATAGAACCGCTACTTTTATTGGTAAAAAAACATTCGCAAACCAGCTTTTATCAATTTTGCCCAATGAAGAGATTCTTAGAAATCATCAAGCGGTAAAAGAATTAACCAAAAAATTAGACTGGCGTCAGGAATTTTTGGCTTTCGCCAAAATAAGCAATGACAATCAATCGAATTATGAGACTCTGCTCAAGTGGTGTACATTTAATAGTACGCCCTTGGCTAAAATGAGTGTTTTCATTTCTTATTTTTCACCACTTCTTTTTCTGGGAGTTTTGATTGCCTATTTAGTAACTTCGACTACTGTTTTTGCTTCCGTTTTATCGTATTTATTTGTATTTAATTTAATTGTTTTGGGTCGGTTTATGAAGCGTATCCAGGCAGAAATTGCTAATTCTACGAATATAGATAAAACCATTCATCAATATAGTTTACTGTTGCAAAAAATAGAAAATGAATCTTTTCAGTCGAAAAAATTAATCGATTTACAGCAAAAATTAATGTTCAAAAAAGAAAATGCCAGCGTGCATTTGAAACAGTTAGCCGGTTTGTTTTCTAATATGGACAGTATCTCAAATTTTGTTACGGCTATCGTATTCAATGGAACGTTCCTTTTTAATTTACATGTTTTAAAATCATTAATTCAATGGAAAAAAGATCATGCCCAAGCTTTAGAAAATTGGTTGGAAGTTATTGGTGAATTCGAAATGTTGAACAGTTTGGCCAATTTTTCGTATAATAATCCGGAGTTTGTATATCCAACATTGAACAGTAATTTCGAAATAGATTTCAAGGATTTAAGCCATCCTTTATTAAATGAAAAAACTAGAGTAGGAAATGACGTGCGTTTTCATCCCGAATCGTTTATGATTTTAACAGGTTCTAATATGTCCGGTAAAAGTACTTTTCTAAGAAGTTTAGGAATCAATATGGTTTTGTCAGGAATAGGTTCGCCGGTTTGTGCTCGTCAGGCTAGTGTACATCCGTTACCCGTTTTAGTTTCCATGCGATTATCTGATTCGTTGTCCGATAGCGAATCGTATTTCTTTGCCGAAATCAAACGCTTAAAGCAGATTATGGACGAATTGGAAAATAGACCGGCATTTGTTTTATTGGACGAAATATTACGTGGTACCAATTCAGATGATAAACGCAACGGAACAATTGAAGTGGTCAAAAAAGTAATTGGTAAGAAAGCCGTTGGAGCTATTGCAACGCACGATATCGAAGTTTGCCTGACAACCAATGAATATCCAAATATATTAACCAACAAATGTTTTGAAGTAGAGATTATCAATGATGAACTCCATTTTGATTACAAACTTCGGGACGGAATTTGTAAAAATAGAAGTGCTACTTTCCTGATGAAGAAAATGGGAGTGATTTAAATTAGTATTCAGTGTTCAGTTTGTCTTTGCGAGGAACGAAGCAAACCCACTAACTGATAATTATAGGTAATCGTCGAAACTGAAATACTATAAGATTCCTCTTTCGTTCTGATAACAAAAGAGTGATGAACATAGACAAAAAACCGTCCCGATTTATCGGGACGGTTTTTTAAATATAAAAATGGTTTGGTTAATAGCGTATTTTTAAATTGAGTTAACTGTTCAACATTACTGGCATTACAAGCATCGTTACCGTTTCTCCTTCTTCTAATCCATCAACAGGAGTTAGAATTCCGGCTCTGTTTGGCAATGACATTTCAAGCATAATCATATCCGATTGTAAGTTAGTCAACATTTCAGTTAAGAAACGAGAATTATATCCTATTTGCATATCATCACCTTGATAATCACAAGTCAATCTTTCTTCGGCTTTGTTTGAATAGTCAATATCTTCAGCAGAAACATTCAATTCAGCACCTGCTATTTTCAAACGGATCTGGTGTGTAGTTTTATTCGAAAAGATAGCAACACGACGTACAGAACTCAAAAATTGAGAACGGTCAATCATTAATTTATTCGGATTTTCTTTTGGAATTACTGCTTCGTAATTTGGATATTTTCCATCAATTAAGCGGCACATTAAAATATAATTGTCAAAAGAAAAAGTAGCATTCGAATCATTATATTCAATTTTCACTTCAGCATCTGAAGTACCTAGAATATTTTTCAAGATGTTCAATGGTTTCTTTGGCATGATGAAATCAGCCACCTGAGAGGCGGTTACATCGGTACGCGCATATTTCACTAATTTATGCGCATCAGTTGCAACAAATGTCAACCCTTGTGGCGAAAACTGAAAAAATACACCAGACATTACCGGACGTAAATCATCGTTACCGGCTGCAAATATAGTTTTACTTATAGCAGTTGCCAAAACATCAGCAGGAACAAGTGTTACAGATGGATCGTCTAAGTTAACCGATTTTGGAAATTCATTTCCAGGAGCATAAGCCAAAGCATATTTACCAGAATTAGAACTGATTTCTATCGTACTATTTTCTTCAACTGTAAAAGTTAGCGGTTGTTCCGGAAATGTTTTAAGGATTTCCAAAAGCAATTTCGCAGGCACAGCAACGCTTCCTTTACTTTCTGAATCAATTCCTAACGTTGCAGACATGGTTGTCTCTAAATCAGAAGCAGAAACTGTTAGCACATTATGGTCTAAATCAAATAAAAAATTATCTAAAATAGGCAAAGTATTACTGCTGTTGATAACGTTACCTAAAACCTGTAATTGCTTCAATAAGTACGAACTCGATACTATAAATTTCATCTGTTTTGTTTTATTTTTTAAGGTATTTCTCTAAATTCGAAATACGTTACATTTTACAAATATATCGTAAACTATTCTAGTTTCGAAACTTTTTTATTAACATCTATTTGCTGTATTTTCTTTTTCGAAGAAAAGTAAATAAGATCCCAAAAAGTACCAAAATAAGAATTGGAAGTCCGATAGTTAGGATTTGTATTAGGGTATAGTTTTCATAAACTTTTTCTTTATCCAATAAAGGTAAATCAAGATCTTTGCTTCGAATGTTAATAAGTCCCGTATCATCGAGTAAATAATTCACGCAATTTATCAGGAAATCTTTATTATCATACAAATTTCCTGACCTTTGGTCATACCCTAATTCTACGGGTTGAAAGTTTTTATCCAATTGGTTTTTTATCAAATCTCCATCCGAAATCACAATCATTTTGTTCTCTTTTCCTGTCGTTTGAAATGTTTTTTGTTCAAATGGCAACACTCGATTTTCAAACATAGAACGAAACGAACCTTCCAATAAAACAGAAAGCGGAATCTTTCCTTTCTTCAAGTAATCATTTGGCGAAGTTTCTTCGGCAACACTATTCAGGTTGATCTCTGTTGGAGTTCCTATTTTTTTCGAATATTGAGACGATTCCAACAGAATAGTTTTCTTAATTCCATTTTTCAAAGTATCGATTGGATTCGCAAAATCAAATTTGATTCCTCCTAAATTTTTAACTATCGGATGTACACTATTTGGATACACTTGTGGCGCAAACTTCCAGTTGAATTCCTGAAATTGTGTCGCACTTCCTTGTTCTCCAGTGGCTAGTTTTATGGGGCTTCCCTGTTCGTCTTTTACTAAATCAGGATTGATTCGGATGCCGTATTTAAAGAACATATCATTTAAATTTAAATCTCTTGGATACGCTAAAGTAGCTCCTGAAGCATTGTACAAACTGTCCATTTCAGCCGTAACTTGGTCAATCAACCATAATGTTTTTCCCCCGTTGATGATAAATTGATCCAAAACTTGTTTCTCCGCATCGGTAAACGTTTCAGTTGGTTTAGCGATAACTGCCAAGTCATATTTTTCTAAAGCTTCTAAACTTCCAATCGGATTTTTGGCAACCGAATCTAAAGTAAAAGGACCAATATGGTAACTTTCGCGCACTTGCAAAAGAAATTTAGCCATCATGATATCTTGCAATTCACCGTTTCCTTTGATAACAGCAATTTTCTTTTGTTTGGCTTTGGTAATTTTATTCAATCCTTCAGCAATAGAATATTCCAAATGCTGAACAGATCCAATGACTTTTTGGGTAGTTGTAGCTCCCATAATATTTTTCAACAAGGGGATGTTAACTTCTTTATTGTCATAAACGGCTGTGGCCCACGGGAAAACCATCGCTTGAGATTGCTTTCCTTTATCGTCAACGGTTATGTTTATTGGCGTAAGCCCTTTTCGATACAAGTCTTTAATATTGTCCATGCTGGCGTCATCATTCTCCAATGGATCTACGAATTCAAAAATAATATTGGAGTTATAGGCCTGAAATTCTTCCAGTAATTGTTTCGTTTCTTGTTGTAAACGCTTGAATTCAGCCGGTAAATCACCTTGCATATATACTTTTATAGACAACGGATTTTGGACTTGCTTTACGATAGTCAAAGAAGTAGGAGAAAGAGTATATCTGTTGTCTTTTGTTAAATCAAAACGATGAAAAAAGGAATTTCCTATTACATTCGCAAGAACTACAAGGACAAGGACAATCAATACTGATTTTAGGTTGTTTTTCTTAGAAGTAGTCATTACGATTTGAAAGATTTTAGATTATAAACAGTAAATGAAAGAAAGACAACGGTTATACTGGTAAAATAAAGAATATCTCTGGTATCTAATACGCCTCGGCTCATGCTTTTGAAATGATCTTGCATTCCTAATGACGCGATTATGGAAGATACATTTGGAACAACAGCAGCTAACCCTTCAAACCCAAAATAGAAGAAAAAACATAAAAATACGGCAATAATAAATGCCACAATCTGGTTATCCGACAATGTTGAAGTGAATATCCCAATGGCAGAATAGGCTGCAATTAAGAATAATAATCCAAAATAAGAACCAATTGTGCTTCCCATATCAATATTGCCTTCCGGCATTCCTAAACTCGAAATAACGGCTACATAGATGAAGGTTGGAATAATTGCCATGACAATTAAAAGTAAAGCACCAAGAAATTTTCCGTTTACAATTTGCCAAATACTCAATGGCTTCGTCAGCAATAATTCTATTGTTCCTTGTTTTTTTTCATCCGAAAAACTACGCATGGTTACTGCAGGAATCAAGAATATCAAAATCCATGGCGCTAAGGTAAAAAACGGAGTCAAATCAGCAAATCCGGTATTCAAAATATTATAATCTCCTTCGAAAACCCAAAGAAACAATCCATTAATAATTAAAAAAATGGCAATAACTAAGTAGCCGATGGGCGAAACGAAAAAGGATTTTATCTCTCGTAAAACTATTGATTTCATGTTTTATTTTTTGTTTAAAGTTTAAAGTTTTTTTAGTTTAACGTTGCTCAACTTTAAACTAAAAAACTTTAAACCAAAGTAACTAATTTATCCACGCTCCATGCTTCTGGTTTGTCGTTGAATAATTTCTTGGTGAATGTCCAAACATCGTAAAAAAGTTCGGAATTTCGGTAATTTTCTAAATCGGCTTCGGTTTCCCAATAACTATAGGTAAAGAAAATGCTTTTGTTGTTTTTGTCCTGATACAATTCTAAGAAACGATTACCGGGCGCATTTCGTATTTTATCTTTCATTAATTCAAAATTTTCTAAAAAAGCAGGAATATTTTCCTCATGAAAACTCAATTTTACTATTCGTACAAACATTTTGGATTTATGATTTTAGATTAAAGATTTTAGATTTTTAAACTGATTACTGAACACAGCTATCTGAATATTATATTTATTATATCTCTATAATTCAATCCCAATAAGCTATTCGCTGAACCTACTTTAGAAGGATTGCTTCTGAAAATTGCAATTTCAAGAAAACCGGCTTCATTGAAAATGGCTAATTTTTCTCCTTCATACGATTTAATCGGATATTTATCGGAACTGGCAATTGCGGAATAATTGGGCGAAATTGTTTTGATATTTTTAGTTTTCAAAACAATTTCATACGCCCTTCCTTTGGCGACTTCAATAAAATATTTTTTAGTAATATTTGTAATTACATTCCCAAAATGATCAATGTAAATCACATGACCTTTTAATGAATTCCCATCATCCGAAATAGTGGCTTGCAGATTTGTAACTTGCTTAATAGTGTGTATTTCTTTACCAATGACGTTCATCAAACCCCCTTTGGCTAAATGGCAGGCTACTTTTACAAACACATCAAGATCAGCCGCATCACTCGGTAAACGATCATGAATATTGATTGCCACCATTTTTTGCGGAACAATTTTTTGCGAAAGCATGCTTAAAATACCATTATCAGCAGCAATAAAATAATGATCATTCCATTGCATCACAATATGTTGGTTTTCCTTATTGGCTTCTATATCCACACCTATGAGATGAACCGTGCCTTTTGGAAAGCTAGCATATGAGGCACTAATTGCATAACTAGCTTCTAACGTGTTAAATGGATCAATATCATGTGAAATATCAATAATTACAGCTTCGGAATACTCAGACAAAATTTTCCCTTTCAGCGCACCTACAAAGTGGTCTTTCAAGCCATAATCGGTAGTTAGGGTAATTATTGACATAAATTTGTTTATAACTATTGGTGTTTTGTAAACCTAATTTTCATTAAATTTGAGAAACGCAAAGCTAATAATAGTAAATTCAAAAAAGCAAAAAACAAAAGACAAATTCAAATTAATACTACAATTATTCGCATTGATAACAAATTTATTGATTTACTTAATTTAATTTAAAAACAACCTCATTTGAACGAAAGAATAATCGAGCTCATAGACATCGCTCCAACAGACTTTTGGGGCGCTCAAGACACTCATCTTGAAACAATTAAAAAATATTATCCAAAATTAAAGATTGTCGCCCGGGGAACAACCTTAAAAGCTTTTGGTGAAAAAGAAGTTTTAGACGACTTTGAAAAACGTTTTCAACGATTAATGGTGCACTTTTCAAGATACAATAACATTGATAATAATGTAATCGAGCGTGTTATTCGTGGTGATGTTCAGGAAGACAAAAAATTTCAGGGACAAGATAAAATATTAGTACATGGAGTAGGTGGTAAAATCATCAAACCTATGACGCCCAATCAGCAATTGTTGGTAGATACCATGGAAAAAAATGATATGGTTTTTGCAGTAGGACCTGCTGGTACAGGAAAAACGTACACCGGAGTTGCTATGGCAGTGAAAGCGCTAAAAGAAAAGCAAGTCAAACGCATTATATTGACAAGACCAGCGGTAGAGGCAGGGGAGAACCTTGGTTTTCTTCCAGGAGATATGAAGGAAAAACTAGATCCGTATATGCAACCACTTTACGATGCTTTACGCGATATGTTACCCAACGAAAAACTGGAAGATTATATTTTAAAGGGAATTATCCAGATAGCACCATTGGCATTTATGCGTGGTAGAACACTGGATAATGCTTTTGTAATTTTGGATGAAGCCCAAAACACAACGCATTCTCAAATGAAAATGTTCCTAACCCGTATGGGAAAAAGTGCTAAATTCATGATTACAGGGGATCCCGGACAAGTCGATTTACCGCGAAGAACCATATCCGGACTCAAAGAAGCGCTATTGGTTTTGAAAGACGTTGAGGGAATTGGAATCATTTATCTGGATGATAAAGACATTGTGAGACACCGATTAGTTAAAAAAGTAATTGATGCCTACAAAATGATTGAGAATAATGATTAAAACAAAAGGAGGCTTTGTGAAAAAGCCTCCTTTTGTAATTTTTTTATTAATCCTGAAACATAGCACTCCAATTCTTGAATTCTATATCAGAAAGTGTGTACTGATTTAAACTTTCAATAAAAGCTTGATAAGCGGTATTGAACAATGATTTTAGTTTGCAATCGTGTGATTGAAAGATGCAAGGTTTTGAATCGCAGTTGACGATGGGCGTATCGTCTTGTTCTAATAGGTGAATCAAATCGCCTAATCGAATTTCTCTTGCTTTTTCAGAAATCACTATTCCGCCATTTTTTCCTCTTTTGGTGAGAATTAATTGATTTGCCGATAAAAATTGAACCACTTTTATAAGATGGTTTCGCGAGATTTTAAATGTAGTCGCTAAATCATCTAGAGAACTTTGTGGAGTATCTTTTTTTTGATTTAGATACATCAAAACGCGCATACTAAAATCGGTAAAGTGATTCAATTTCATATTAAAATTTACTAATTAAGGCTTAATAATTGAGGGCCAAATTCTTCATACAGAATATTTTCTCTATTTACGCCAAGTGCAACCAAAGATTGATATTGAACTTTTATAAAAATAGCCGGTCCGCAAATATAATATTTTGCATCCTCAATAAGGATTTCTTCTTTTATTTGCTGCAAATCAATTCTTCCTTCGATAGCATTTGTTTCTGATTCGGGCAAAGTTTCATAAAAAACGAAAGAAGTTAACCACTCATTTTCGTTGTTTAATTCCTCGATAGTATCTTTAAACGCGTGAACATTTTCATTGCGACAACTGTGAATCCAAACTGTTTTGTTTTTTTGAAGTGAATTTTTATTGGTTTCAACCATACTCATCATAGGAGTAAGTCCAACACCTCCACTAACCAGTACTAAAGGATTTTTTGCGTCTGGATCTGCAAAAAACACCCCCGCTGGTGCACTAGCTTCGATACTGTCACCTTCCTTTTTGTTATGTAAAGCATTGGAAACAATACCATCGGGAGATGTGTTTTGACTAATTTCTTTTTTTACTGAAATTCTATAATATTCATTATTAGAATAAGACGACAGACTATATTGTCTAGGCTGTTTATGACCTAATTCAGGAATATACGTACTCACAGATATATATTGACCCGGATAGAAATCAGCAATTTCTTTGTTGTCTTCCGGTTTAAGATAAAATGAATTAATTTCGTCGCTTTCTTTTACAATTTTAGAGATTATGAAGTTTCTCCAGCCATTCCATCCTCCTTTTTTATTAATTGTTTTTTGATACATTTCAGCTTCAATACTAATCATTATCTGAGCCAATTCATTGTAAGCACAGGTCCAGGCTTCAATTAATTCTACTGTTGCGAGATCACCTAATACTTCTTTTATCGATCCGATTAAATGGTTTCCAACAATATCATATTGCTCTGGTTGAATATTTAAACTTACATGTTTATTTCCAATTGATTTTAACGTATTGATCAAAACAGTAGGATTTTCTATGTTTTCAGCATAAGCAAGTACAGCTCCACTTAAAGCATTTTGTTGTTTTCCACTAGCTTGATTTGCCATGTTAAAAATGTTTTTCAACTCTGGATTATTGGATAGCATTCTTTGGTAAAAATAGGTTATCAAATCATTTCCATTTGTTCTTAAAATTGGCAAAGTTGCTTTTATTAATTCTTTTTGACTTGCATTCATGGTATTGAAATTTATTTTTTACAAAGATAGCAATCATTTTCTATTTGTTGTATTTAAAATACAACAAATAAATAGCTATATTTATCAAAATATCGTCAAGAAAGGTTAACCTAAACTTTTTATAAATTTTGCGTTTCTCTTTAAAATTGAATAAATTTGGAAATATTAAAAATGACAGTGAAAACCGAAAGATGCTACAAGAAAAAATAAAAGTCGTAATAAGCGATTTAGACGGAACGTTACTAAACTCAGATCACAAAATATCCCAATACACCAAAACTGTTTTTCAAGAACTCCATAATCAAAATTACCTAATAATTATAGCAACTGGTCGTCATCATCTGGATGCAATGCCTATTGTAGCAGGATTGGATGTTCCTGTTTATTTAGTCACTTCAAATGGAGCACGGATACATTCTCCTGAAAAAGAGCTGATTTTTTCTTATAATATGGAAAGTGAGGCCGTTAAATCCGTCTTGTCTTTAGATATTGATCCTGAAATTACAACCGTATTATTCAGAGAAAATGTTTGGCAAACGAACAAGCACAATGAAAAATTAAATGAGTTTCAACCAGAAGTAAATTATCATCCAGAACTCGTTGATTTTGAAAACTTAGAGGATTTGAGTGCTATAAAAGTATTTTTTACGCACGATCGACATTCAAAATTAATCGAATTAAGAGATCAAATTTTAGAAAATCATACCGGACTTTTTAGCCATGCTTTTAGTCTTCCGCTTTGCCTGGAATTTATGGACAAATCTGTAGATAAAAGTGTTGCGATTGCCAGAATTTTGGAACTGGAAAATTTTGTTTTTCAGCAAGCACTATCTTTTGGTGATGGCTACAATGATGAAAAGATGCTTAATTCTTCCGGTAAAGGTTTAGTGATGGGGAATGCACCTGATAGTTTGAAAAATAAATTGTCTCATTTAGAGGTAATTTTAACTAATGATAATGACGGAGTCGCCAAATATATAGCGCAGGAATTATTGAATAATTAATGTTTTTAACTAACCATATTTTCCCATTTTCAAAAAAAACTAAAACCAAATGAACAAAAAAATAATCTTCGTTATCTGTATCTTATTTTTCATAACAATTCAAAGTCAAACGTTAAAACTGGAAGAAATCATGAAAGGAAATACTTTCATAGGTGTGCAACCTGAAAATGAAAGATGGTCTTTAGATGGTCAGAAAGTGTATTTTGATTGGAATCCAAACAATGAGTTGGGCACAAGTACTTATTTTTGGAAAAATGGATTAACAAAACCAGAATTAGCTTCTCCAGATGAAGCTGCTTTTTCAAAACTAGATTTTAAAAAAACAACTAATCCAGATTTATATTATTATATCGATAAAGGAAGATTATTTTCGTATGCTGTAAAAAGTAAAATCTCAAAAAAACTGTACCAACAAAGCAGTCCGATTGCTAATTTGCAAATGGGTTCTGTACCAGGAGTGCTTTATTTCAGGCAAAATGAAAATCTTTTTCAGTTCAATACCAATGAAGGTTCTATCATTCAAATCACAAACTTTCGTAAAGGAAAATTAGATGAGAAAACCACTGAAAAAGAGTCTTTTTTGAAAAGCCAACAAGCAGAATTATTCCAATTTGTCAGAGATCAGGAAGCACTGAAAAAATGGAATTTGGCAAAATCAAAAACTACAAAATCTGATTTTCCAAAGCCTTATTATTATGGAAAAAACACCTTTGGAAGCTTAAAAGTAGATCCAAAAGGAAACTTCGCCACCTTCAGATTAATAGAAGATTCAGAACGTAAAAGTGAAAAAATGGAACTTTTCATAACTGCTGATGGCTACAACCAAATTGAAGATACTAAGGAGAAAGTTTCTGTAGATAATTTGTTGCCAATTAAATTCGGAGTGTACAACATTGCCAAAGACTCTGTTTATTTGATAAATTTTTCAACATTAAGCCACATTCAGGATGTTCCTAAATATTTTGAGTTGTATGAAAAATCAAAAACGACAGAAAAAAAGAATAAACTAATTGTAGTTCAGGAACCTATTTACAATGAAAATGGCTCTTACGCTATTTCCGAAATAAGAAGTCAGGACAACAAAGACCGATGGATTGTAAGTTTGAATTTAGAGCAAGGAACTTTTCAGGAATTAGACCATCAGCATGACGAATCTTGGATTGGCGGGCCCGGAATTCCTTCTAATTCTTATGGAAGAGGAACACTGGGGTTTTTGGGAGACAATGAAACCATTTATTTCCAATCCGAAGAAACTGGTTATTCGCATTTGTACAGCTATAATTTAAAATCAAAAAAGAAAACTCAACTGACTAAAGGAAATTGGGAAGTGCGCAACGTGAGTTTAGCAAAAGATAAAAAGTCTTTTTATTTGACCACAACGACCACGCATCCCGGAAACAGAAATTTCTATAAATTCGAAGTGGCAAATATGGTTTTACAGCCAATTTTAACTAAAGATGGTGCTCATGAAGTAAGTTTGTCTCCAGACGAAAAAACTTTATTGGTTCGTTACTCGTATAAAAATAAACCTTGGGAATTGTATGTAGCGCCTAATAAAAAGAATACAAACTTAAATCAGATAACGTCTTCCACATCGGAAAGTTTCAAAGGATATTCTTGGCGTGAACCGGAAGTGATTACTTTCAAGGCGCAGGATGGAACTTCTGTACATGCTAGATTGTACAAACCACAAATTGCCAATGCGAATAAAGCAGCTGTCTTGTTTGTTCATGGTGCCGGTTATTTGCAAAACGCGCACAACTATTGGAGTACGTACCACAGAGAATACATGTTTCATAATTTATTGGTCGATTTAGGCTATACTGTTTTAGATATTGATTATAGAGGCAGCGATGGATATGGACGTGATTTTAGAACAGGAATTTACCGTTTTATGGGCGGGAAGGACTTAACAGATCAAATTGACGGAAAGAAATACCTAGTTGAAAATCATGGAATCGATGCGACAAGAGTTGGGATTTATGGCGGTTCTTACGGCGGTTTCATCACGTTGATGGGAATGTTAACTACTCCAAAAGAGTTTGCTTCGGGTGCTGCATTGCGTTCTGTAACTGATTGGGCGCATTACAATCATGGCTACACCGGAAACATTCTTAATTTTCCGGAAACGGATCCAGATGCTTACAAGAAAAGTTCTCCAATCTATTTTGCAGATAATTTACAAGGCGATTTATTAATGCTTCATGGAATGGTAGATGACAATGTTGAATATAAAGATATTGTTCGTTTGTCTCAGCGTTTTATCGAATTAGGAAAGAAAAAATGGAGCTTATCTAGTTTTCCCGTTGAAGCTCATGGTTTTAAAGAAACCTATTCCTGGGTTGATGAATACAGCCGAATCTTAAATTTATTCAACGAGACGTTGCTTAAAAAATAGTTTTACAGATAAAAATAAAATGTAATAGTTCCGTTCTTTTCTTTGCGAAACTATATGAAATAGTTTTAAATTTGCAAGAATAAAAATAAACACACACAACTAGTATAATGAGCAACACCATCACAACTACTGATTTTAATTTTCCAAACCAGCAATCTGTTTACCGCGGTAAAGTAAGAGAAGTATATAATATCAATGATGAACTTTTGGTAATGGTAGCTACGGATCGGCTTTCGGCTTTTGATGTAGTTTTGCCAAAAGGAATTCCATATAAAGGTCAGATTCTAAACCAAATTGCTACTAAATTCATGGAGCTGACGCAGGATATTGTTCCTAACTGGTTGATTGCAACTCCTGATCCTAATGTGGCGGTAGGGCATTTATGTGTCCCTTTTAAAGTAGAAATGGTCATTCGGGGCTATCTTTCTGGTCATGCTGCCAGAGAATATGCTCTTGGCAAAAGAGAAATTTGCGGAGTTTCAATGCCTGACTATTTGAAAGAAAATGATAAATTCCCGGAACCTATTATTACTCCGACTACCAAAGCGGATAATGGCGAACATGACGCTGACATTTCTCGTGAGGATATTTTATCGAAAGGAATTGTTTCTGAAGAAGATTATGTGGTTTTAGAGAAATTCACGAGAGATTTGTTTCAAAGGGGAACTGAAATTGCAGCCAGTCGTGGTTTGATTTTGGTTGACACCAAATATGAATTTGGAAAAACCAAAGAAGGGGTAATTGTCTTGATTGACGAAATTCATACGCCGGATTCTTCTCGTTATTTTTATGCTGAAGGATATCAGGAACGCCAAAACAAAGGTGAGGAACAAAAACAATTATCGAAAGAGTTTGTTCGTCGTTGGTTAATCGAAAATGGTTTTCAAGGATTAGAAGGACAACAAATTCCTAATATGACGGATGAATATATTCAAACAGTTTCTGAAAGATATATTGAATTGTATGAAAATATCTTGGGAGAGAAATTTGTAAAAGCAGACATCAGTACTATAGACGAAAGAATCGAGAAAAATGTCTTGGAATATTTAGTCAATAGATAATTATTTACACTAAAAGTAAAATACAAAACCGCAATTCATAATTTTGAATTGCGGTTTTTAGCCCCGATAAAAGTGGAAATCCTTTTCCTTTTTACTTTAAAAAGGAAAAGATTACTTCACTATACTTTTATTTTTATTTGAGTTCAGTGAATTTCATTTAAAACGGATAGCGGGATTAGCTCCTAAAACTATTTGAAATAAGAGAATGTTTCTTCGTTTTCTAACTTCAATAAGGTTTCATAAATTAATTTAATCACATTTTCAACATCGTCACGATGCACCATTTCAACCGTGGTGTGCATATATCGCAACGGCAACGATATTAATGCAGAAGCTACGCCGCCATTACTATACGCAAAAGCATCGGTATCAGTACCCGTAACACGAGATGAAGCTAATCTTTGGAACGGAATTTCGTTTGCCATGGCGGTTTCTAAAATTAATTCTCTCAAATTATTTTGAACAGCAGGAGCGTAAGTAACTACAGGACCTTTACCAATTTTTGTATCTCCTTCAATTTTCTTTTCAATCATTGGAGTAGTAGAGTCATGACAAACATCGGTTACGATCGCTACATTCGGTTTGATGGTTTTGGTAATCATTTCGGCACCGCGAAGCCCTACTTCTTCCTGAACTGAATTCGTAATATACAATCCAAAAGGAAGTTTTATTTTGTTTTCGTGTAGCAAACGAGCCACTTCGGCAATCATAAACCCACCCATACGATTATCAATCGCGCGACAAACAAATTTATTTTCGTTCAAAATCATGAATTCATCAGGATAGGTAATCACACAACCTACATGAACGCCCATTTTATCAACCTGTTCTTTGGTTTCACAACCAATGTCAATAAATAGATTGTTAACTTTAGCTACTTCTTCTTTGTCTCTCATTCGTGTATGAATAGCAGGCCAGCCAAAAACACCTTTTACAATTCCTGTTTTAGTATGAATATTGACGCGCTTTGAAGGTGCTATTTGGTGATCGGAACCACCATTTCTGATCACGTAGATTAATCCATCGTCTGTAATGTAATTTACGTACCATGAAATTTCATCTGCATGACCTTCAATTACTACTTTATAAGGTGCATCCGGATTTATAATTCCTACCGCTGTGCCGTAAGTATCTGTTATAAAAGTATCAACGTAAGGTTTTAAATAATCCATCCATAATTTTTGTCCACCACTTTCATAACCGGTAGGCGAGGCATTATTAAGATAGTTTTCTAAAAACTCAAGTGACGACTTGTTTAATATTGATTTTGTGCTCATAAAATTATTTTTTTGCTAAATTATAAATTTGGCATTACAGTTGCGTATATAATGTATAATTTTGGCAATTAAACTTTCCTAATATGAAGCTAATTAAATTTTTGTTGTTTTTTCTATTGATAACTTTGTCTGTTAATGCACAGGTAATACCGCAGGATACTACAAAAATAGAGCATGAGTTAGAAGATGACGAATTGATTCTTAATGACACCATTCAATTACCAGAAATAATAATATACAAGGGAAAAACAGATCCCGAAGCAAGAAAGCAATTTTTATTACTTCAAAGTCGGGTTTATAAAACGTATCCTTATGCAAAACTAGCTTCGGAGCGATTGACGATTCTTAATAAAGGAATGGCAAACCTTAAAACAAATAAGGAGAAAAAAAAATACTTTAAGATAGTAGAAAGTTATTTGAGTGAGGAGTTCGAAGCTAAACTTAAAAAGCTATCTCGTAAACAAGGTCAAATATTGGTAAAGTTAATTCACCGTCAAACAGGCACTACCACTTATGAGTTAGTAAAAAACCTTAAAAGTGGCTGGAAAGCTTTTTGGTCCAATACTGCAGCAAGCATGTTTGACATTAATCTAAAAACAAAATACGAACCCTACTATGTCAACGAGGATTATTTAATAGAAACTATACTAGTACGAGGATTTGATTCAGGAAGATTACAAAATCAAACTCCGGCACAGCCTATTAATTATGACAGCTTGAACGATGCTTGGGTTAGCAGGGCAATTAAATAATACCATCATTTTGTGTTCCTATTTCTATAAAGATAATGTTGCAGCATAGTTAGCAGTGTAGGTGCTACTTTGATAATTTTTTTTATAAATCAGTAATAATAAATTCACTTCTTCTGTTAAGTTGATGCTCCTCCTCAGTGCACTCTAGATCGTCTACACATTTGTTTACCAGTTGGGTTTCACCATATCCTTTTCCAATTAATCTGCTTGTATGTACTCCATTTTTTATCAGCCAGTTAATAGTAGATTTAGCTCTTCTGTCAGATAACGCTTCATTGTATTTGAACGTTTGTCTGCTATCTGTATGAGAACGAATATCAAGCTTCATCGTTGGGTTTTGATTTAAAACATCTAATATTTTTTCTAAATCAAAAGCTGCCTCTTGCCTGATATTTGATTTATCCAGATCAAAATAAATCATTTTTATATTAAAACATTTACCTAAATCATCCCCTATGGTTACTTTGCACTTTGCATCTTCTAATGCGATTGGTACGTATGTCTTTCCATTTTCATCAGCTATTGTAATCTTTTGTTCTTTTGCAGTATATTCAGGTTTTTGAGCCCTTACGTAATATGTTTTACCACATTCAACAGGAAAAAAATAATTAGCTTTATCATCTGAAAGGGTTGTATTTACAATGTTAAAATGATTGTCAAATAGAGTAATTTTAGTGTTCGGAAGGAATTCTTTTGTAGCAATATCAGTGATCTCACCATATAATAACTGTTGGCAAATAATTTTTTTCAGTTCTGAAAATTTATAAATATCATCATATCCTAAACCACCATCTCTATTGGAAGAAAAAAAACCTTTTCTTGATTTTGTATCAATTAAGTAGGCAAAATCATCTTTTGGAGAATTAATATCTGCCCCCACATTTTGTACCTCACCAAAAGTTCCATTGGGATTTATAGCGGCAACAAAAACATCTAAACCTCCTAAGCCAGGATGGCCGTCTGATGCAAAATATATTTCGTTCTCATCATTTACAAACGGAAATGTTTCTCTACCTTCAGTATTTATCACAGCACCTAAATTCTCTGGAGTGCCAAAGCTTTTGTCATTGTGTATTATTACTTTAAATAAATCAGATTGACCTATAGTTCCGGGCATATCCGAGACAAAATATAATGTTTTCTCATCTGGACTTAGTGTAGGATGAGCCGTACTGTAATTATCATTATTAAAAGGAAGTTCGGTTATATTAGACCATTTGTCATTTTCTAAAGTGGCTTTATATATTTTTATTAAAGTAATTTTATTAGCATCTTTTCCTTTTTTTCCATCAAGATAGTTGTTACGGGTGAAGTACATGGTTTTTCCATCTTTTGTGAAAGCAGGAGTAGACTCGTTAAATTTAGAATTTATATGGGCATCGAACTGGAGAGGGTTTCCCGGATTCCTATTTTCCCCTAAATTGGCAGTATATAAATTGGTAAAATATTGATTTGTCCATTTATGTTTTCTTTGGCCTACACTTCCGGTGTCCCTTGCCGATGCAAATACGATTTCATTTGCATGAAATGCAGTACCGTAATCGGAATATATAGAATTTATTCCAGCATCCTCGATTTTATATCTTCCGGAATTTGCTTTGATTGCGTCAAGATAATTTACATTTTTCATAAAAATCTTGCCGCGGCTATCGTTTCCAGATTTTTGATTGAATAGTTCTAATAGATCATTGGCTTTGTGATTTTGACCAATGGATCTCAAGCACTGCGCATAACGAAAATAATATTCAGGTTCTAAATCGATAGTATTCATTGCAAATAACTCTCCATACCATCTGGCTGCTTTTTCTAACTCTGCATTAAAGTAATAAGAATTTCCTAATTTCTTAAACATATCAGCCGATTTGTATTTTTTTTCGGCTACTTTTTCGTAGGTTTTTATGGCATCAATGTAGGCATAGTTGTCATATTTTTTGTCGGCTACAGTAACTTCCCCTTTTTGTGAGTATCCATGAATAGATAAAGCAGTTATTACAATTGTATAAAGGAGTATATTATTTTTCATACTAATTTTTTTAGAAGAATCTTGGAGTTATAATTTTACCATTATTTTTAAAGATTTCATAGCGCAAGAAAAATTCATGCGAGCCAGAATTATAGTTGTTTAATCGAGTGGTTTCCCTGTCATACCCATATCCTATATACATTCCGTCAGAAATTTGGAAACCAACCATAGCACTAAGTGCAGCACTCCATCTGTAGGCAATACCAACGACAAATTTCTCGTTAAACATAAAGTTTCCTGAAATATCGACTTGAAGAGGAGCACCTTCAATAAATTTTGACAGAACCGCGGGTTTAAATTTTATGGTTCTATTTAAATCAAATATATATCCTGCAATTAAATAATAATTTATTTTTTCTTTGAATATGGCAACTTCATTATTATCATAGCGGTCTGATTCAATAAAGTTAGGAATAGAAAAACCTACATACGCTTTATCCGAATGTAAATAAACACCTGTACCAATATTTGGAGAAAACTTATTATCAATATTTTGTATACTTTGGTCTACAGGATAAGCATCTACAGGATTTAATTTAGATATATCCAAATTGAATAAATTTGCGGTACCTTTTATGCCAAAAGAAAGTTTAAATGTTTCTGAGGTTTGTATGGTATATGAAAAATCGGCAGAAATAGTATTTTCATTGGTGGGACCAATTTTATCATTGATAAAAGAAATTCCTAAACCTAGATTATTATTATTTAGCGGTGTATTAATCGAAGCTACATTTGTTACAGGAGCACCATCTAAACCCACCCACTGCGTGCGGTGCATAGCAAAAATACTTAATGCTCCTCTAGATCCTGCATAGGCCGGATTGATATTGATTGTGTTGTACATATATTGTGTAAATTGAGCATCTTGTTGTGCATAACTTGTAAATGCTGTAAACATCAATAGGATTAAAAATATTTTTGTTTTCATAGTTGCTTTTTTATTTTGTTTGAACTAATTATTTAAAAAAGGTTCAAAAGGGTATTTAGGATAATGTCAATTCTATTTTTGTTAAAGAATAGTGCTAATTCATTTTTAAAACCGAAGGACAAAAAAGAATCCTCCGATTTTTAAATTAATTCAAGATTATTTACTAAGGTATAAATACCCGTCTAATTTTTTGATTTCCACTTTGCCATTCCCATTAATAGCACTGTAATTTAAGATGTAAAAATAAGTACCGGTAGGTAATCCAGAAGATTGACTAATAGTTGTTCTTCCACGAGATATACCTTCAAAATTATTAGTTTGATTATTATAGTTTTTTGTTTCAAAAACTAATACACCCCAACGGTTATATATTTCAACCGTATTCTCTTGGTAGCAAGTTGTGTTTTCAATATTATCGATTACAAATACTTCGTTTATACCATCTCCGTTTGGCGAAAAAGCATTATGGACTTTTATGTTTCCACATCCTAAAACGATACAATCATCGTTAATATTCACTGTTAACTGGATGCTTTTTGGACACATTTCGTCATTAATTCGATACTCAAAAACTTTGTTTCCTAAAGTCAAACCAAAAGGCGATAAGATATTTCCTTGCAATGCGCCAGTATTATCAACATCTGTCCAAGTTCCATTTATTAGAGTTCCCTCGGGTAACAAATTAAAGATATTGATTGTTGAAGAGTCACCATTACACGCAGAGCTTACAATTGGTGTGGCGTTATTTGATGCTGTTACATTCACAATTTGAGTAAATTTAGAAACATTCCCGCAAGAATCAGAAACAGACCACTCTCTGACAATTGAGTAGGAGTTAAGTGAGCTGTTAGTAATTTTTTCAGTAAATAGTGCGGGGGAAACAGTTGAACAATTATCTGTAAATATAAGTTCCGGTTTCAAAGGAATAACATCACAATTTACATTAATATTAGATGCAAACTCAGTTGTTGTGGTTGGGCCGTTAGTATCTTGTACACTGATCCTTTGAGAAGCAGTAGTTGCATTTCCTGCTAAATCAGTAGCGGTCCATGTCCTTGTTATCGTATAGGAACCAATACAGCTTCCTTGAACCGTTGCGTCAACAAATGTTAGTGTAACAGAACTACAGGTATCAGTAGCTGTTGCTTGAGCAAAATCAGGAGTAGTACTACATAGTATCGTTGATGGCACTGGTAATGATGCAAAGACAGGCGCAGTACTATCTTTAATGATTATTGTTATTACAGCAGTATCACAGTTTTCAGTGTTTGATTTTTCGCATATTTGATACGTTAAAACGTACGTTCCAGGAATTGTTCCGTTTAATATATTGATGTTTCCAAGGTTATCCAATTGAATGTTTGAATTTAGTCCAGAAACTAAAGAGATGTTTACCGCTGAAGCCACTACCGGGTTTCCGTTTATTGAATCATTTATTAAAACACTTCCTAACAATCCTACTGAAGTACAATTTTCGATTGAAAAAATATCATCATTAGCAACAATAGCAGGCGCAGTAACGGTAACGCTAACGGTGGCAGTATCACAATTTATTGGATTTATAATTTCACAGATTTGGTATACCAAAGTGTAACTTCCCGCAGGCGTACCCGGAGCCACAATCACATTAGTACCAGAAAGCGTTATTCCAGCATTCGAAGCCGACACAAAAGTCGTATTCACTTGCAAAGCCAAAACAGCGACTCCATTTAAGGTATCATTTATTAAAACATTGGAGAAAGCTGTTCCTCCGTTGGCACCATTTACAGACGTTCCAGCATCATCATTAGCGACAATAGCAGGCGCAGTAACGGTAACGCTAACGGTGGCAGTATCACAATTGTTTGGATTTATAATTTCACAGATTTGGTATACCAAAGTGTAACTTCCCGCAGGCGTACCCGGAGCCACAATCACATCAGTACCAGAAAGCGTTATTCCAGCATTCGAAGCCGACACAAAAGTCGTATTCACTTGCGAAGCCAAAACAGCGACTCCATTTAAGGTATCATTTATTAAAACATTGGAGAAAGCTGTTCCTCCGTTGG
>NZ_RYDK01000008.1:0-181831 GCF_003970375.1 Flavobacterium sp. ZB4P23 | reverse complement strand
TAAATGCATAATCATATTTTACTTTTTTTTCCATAAAAAATGCCCCAAATAGTGTCTAACTTTTTGGGGCATGTCCAAAATTTCTTTAGGGCTTTTTTTAGAACTACACCTTATCTAACTGTTCCATTTTAGAATAGAGAATCAACTAACTCCTAACTATTCACAAAGAATAGCTGTACTTTTGAACTTTAAATAAAATCCCTTCATTTTGAGAACCCTTTTAGATATAGAAAATTGGCCCAGAAAAGAACATTTTCATTTTTTTAGACAATTTGAAGAACCTTTTTTTGGAGCCACAGTCAAAATTGATTGTACGAAAGCTTATGCAGCTGCAAAAGCACTAAATTCTTCTTTTTTTAATTATTATTTACACCAAACATTAGTAGCGGTAAATACCATTGAATCTTTTAAGTATCGAGTTTCAGAGGACCAAATATATATTTGTGACCAAATTAATGCTTCAGCTACAATTGGTCGGGAGGACGGCACTTTCGGATTTTCTTTAATCGAATACAATGCTGATTTTGCAGTTTTCAAAACGACCTCCGCTACAGAGATTGCCCGCATTCAAACCACAACAGGACTTTTTACCCGAACCTTTGAGGAGGATAACGTGATCCATTTTTCAGCAATTCCGTGGCTGGATTTTTCCTCTTTATCCCA
This sequence comes from Flavobacterium sp. ZB4P23, assembly GCF_003970375.1. NCBI lineage: Bacteria > Pseudomonadati > Bacteroidota > Flavobacteriia > Flavobacteriales > Flavobacteriaceae > Flavobacterium > Flavobacterium sp. ZB4P23. The sequence goes on along the minus strand of NZ_RYDK01000008.1, from coordinate 181,168 downwards.
TGCTAGAAGTTTTTCCTTTCCGGACAGCTGTCCAAAAATATCTTTTGGCAAAATGAAAGTCTCCCCTAGTGGCAAAAGAACCATGCCCTTGTCTGTTCATGTACATCATGGATTAATGGACGGTTTTCATCTGGGACAATTTGTGGATTGTTTTCAGGAATTGATGAATCAGTAGTGACTTATTTTTTTTAACTTTACTAAAAACTAAAATTATGCTATCTAAAAATATTGAAATTGCCCTAAACAAACAGATTCGCATTGAAGCAGAATCCTCGCAAACCTACCTTTCTATGGCGTGTTGGGCTGAAGTGAGCGGACTGGAAGGAATTGCTCAATTCATGTTTGCCCAATCTGACGAAGAGCGCCTGCACATGCTCAAATTAATCAAGTATGTAAATGAACGTGGTAGCCATGCAAAAATAACGGACTTAAAAGCCCCAAAAACTACTTATGAAACCTTCAAAGATATGTTTGAGGAACTTTATAAACATGAAATTTTTGTTTCGGATTCGATAAATGAGTTGGTACACATCACTTTCTCTGAAAAAGATTATGCCACACATAACTTTCTGCAATGGTATGTTGCCGAGCAAATTGAGGAAGAAGCGACCGCAAAATCTATTTTGGACAAAATCAACTTAATAGGAGATGACAAAGGCGGTTTATACTTATTTGACAGAGACTTACAACAAGTGGCGCTTGTCAAACCTGCTATTTAAATGTTAAAATTTATTTAGAACAGATAAAAATAACATACATTTGCCTTAGTTTTTAATTCTTTATAAAAATTGGAAAAGAAAAAAAAGGAAAAGAAAAAAAATCAAAAAGAAATCCTTAAAACCATTAAGATTGCAGAAAACTGCAAATCTAAATGTTGCAAAAAATTCAAAAAAGGGGAAGACAATCGCTGTAAGCGGTGTCCGTTGTTTGATTTATTAAAAAAAGTATCCTGATTCAAAACATAAATGCCCTCTGATACAGAGGGCATTATTTTATTGCTTCGTCTTGAAAAACCTATTTCCCTAAAAGCAAAACATCATCAACGACAACTTCAGTGATGTAGCGTTTTTCTCCATTTTTATCGTCATAACTTCTATGGGTTAATTTTCCTTCAATGGCAATTTCTTTTCCTTTGGTAACATATTTCTCTATGATTTCAGCCGTTTTTCCCCAAGCAACGAGTTTGTGCCATTGGGTTTCTTCTACTTTTTCTCCTTTGTCGTTTTTGTAGCTTTCATTTGTAGCTAAGGAAAAATTAGCTAGTTTTTTTCCTCCGTCAAATGATTTGATTTCCGGATCATTTCCTACATGTCCAATTAACTGTACTTTGTTTCTTAATGTGCTCATGGCGTATACTATTTAAATGTTAGTGTATGTTTGTTGAATTGGTCTTTCAAATCAACAGGGCAAAGATGCGATCATAGCTAAAAAGCATTCGGTTGTTAACTATTTACTTTCGGTTGTAACTATTTGTAACCGTTTGTAATTGGTAAATTTTAGCTATATTTGATAAAATCATTATTTCATGCAAGCCAAAATAAACAAAGTAGAGTTACGAAATCTAGCGATTGAAGACTATAAAGAGCTCAAAAAATCAATGGTAGAATCGTATCCGGAAATGGTTGGTTCCTATTGGAGAGAACATCATATTGAAAAATTATTGAGCATTTTTCCGGAAGGCCAACTCGTAATCTTAGTAGACGGCAAAGTTGTAGGCTCTGCATTATCGCTAATTGTGGATGAAAGCTTAGTAGACAAAAACCATAATTATTCTGATATAACAGGAAAATATACCTTTTCGACCCACAATCCACAAGGGGATGTCTTGTATGGAATAGATGTGTTTATTCATCCAAGCTACAGAGGACTCCGCTTGGGAAGACGTTTGTATGACGCCCGTAAAGAACTATGTGAACAATTGAATCTGAAAGCAATTGTTTTTGCCGGCAGGATTCCAAATTATGGGCAACACGCCAAAACCCTCACTCCTAAAAATTATATCGAAAAAGTAAAAAGAAAAGAGCTACACGACCCTGTGCTTTCTTTTCAGCTGAGCAATGATTTTCACGTAATCCGGGTCATGAAAAACTATCTGGAAGGCGATACCGATTCTAAAGAATTTGCCGTTTTACTAGAATGGAATAATATTTATTACGACGAAAGCCCTAAATTAATAAACCTCAAGAAAAGTGTCATCCGCCTGGGACTCGTTCAGTGGCAGATGCGCCAACTGAACAATCTGGAAGCTTTATTTGAACAATGTGAATTTTTTGTTGATGTCGTTTCCGGGTATGGCAGTGATTTTGCACTATTTCCAGAACTCTTTACCGCTCCGTTGATGGCGGATTACAATCATTTGTCCGAGGCAGAAGCCATCCGGGAATTAGCCAAACATTCAGAGCCTGTTCGCAAACGCTTTCAGGAGCTGGCCATTTCGTACAACATCAACATTATTACAGGAAGTATGCCTCATTTAGAAAACGGCACGCTTTACAATGTGGGTTTTTTATGCAAGAGAGACGGAACTTCAGAAATGTATGCCAAAATTCATGTTACTCCAAACGAAGTACAACACTGGGGGATGACTGGAGGATCACAAATTAAGACCTTTGATACCGATTGTGGTAAAATAGGCATCATGATTTGTTATGATGTTGAATTTCCGGAACTCTCTAGATTAATGGCAGATGAAGGCATGAATATTTTATTTGTACCGTTCTTAACAGATACTCAAAACGCCTATACCAGAGTCAAACATTGCGCACAAGCCAGAGCGATTGAAAACGAATGTTATGTAGCCATAGCAGGATGTGTAGGAAATCTTCCAAAGGTAAACAACATGGATATTCAATATGCGCAATCAGCAGTATTTACACCTTCTGATTTTGCTTTTCCAAGTAATGGAATCAAAGCCGAAGCAACCCCAAATACCGAGATGACACTCATTGTTGACGTAGATTTAGATTTACTGAAAGAGCTTCACGAGCACGGTAGCGTACGCATTCTAAAAGACCGTAGAACTGATTTATACGATATCAAAAAAATAAATCCATGACAAAAACCTGCTTAGAATGTGAAGATAAAATTGTAGGCCGTGAAGATAAAAAGTTTTGTAGTGACGGATGTCGCAACGCCTACAACAATAAAATGAACAAAGACAGCACTAATTTTATGCGCAACATCAACAATAAGTTGCGTAAAAATTACCGCATTCTAATTGAACTTAATCCCGATGGAAAATCAAAAACCACCCGCGCAAAATTATTAAGCAAAGGTTTTGATTTTGAATTTTTTACTAATATTCTGCGAACCAAAACAGGGAATACTTACTATTTCCTGTACGATCAGGGGTATTTAGTTTTAGACAATGAGTATTACATGCTAGTCAAAAAAGACATTTAACACCGCATCCAAATCCACTTACTTACCATGAAAAAAGATTATTTCTCCATTTTTGCCGGTTTGTTTATTTCAGTAACCCTAGCGTTAATCTACTTTACGATGATGCCGCAATGGACTTCCAATGATCAAGGGTCCCTTACTGAGTTTTCGACCCAAAGGGCTTTGAATCACATCAAATCCATTTCAAAAAAACCTCATTATGTAGGCTCCGACAATCATGATGTGGTCGCAAATTACCTCCTGAAAGAGCTAAAAAAGTTAGGACTGCAGACTTCTGTTCAAACCGGCTATACGCTAAGTGACTGGGGAAATCTTGTACAATCAAAAAACATCTTGGCTCGTATCAAAGGTTCTAATAGTTCCAAAGCCTTGTTGTTGCTTTCACACTATGACAGCGCACCCCATTCCTACTCGCCTGGAGCTAGTGATGCGGGTTCCGGTGTAGCTACAATTCTGGAAAGTGTTCGGGCTTTTTTATACAATAAAACCCCGCATAAAAACGATATTATTATTCTGTTTTCGGATGCAGAAGAGTTAGGACTTAATGGTGCTGCACTTTTTGTAACCCAACATCAATGGGCAAAACAAGTGGGACTGGTACTCAACTTTGAAGCCCGTGGTTCTTCCGGCCCCAGCTACATGCTGATGGAAACTAACAATGGAAATGCAGGATTAGTAAAAGAGTTTGCTGCTGCAAAAGCGACTTTTCCAGTATCTAATTCCTTGATGTACAGTATTTATAAAATGTTACCCAACGACACTGATTTGACCGTTTTTAGGGAACAAGGCGATATTCAGGGCTATAACTTTGCATTTATTGACGACCATTTTAACTACCATACCGCTCAGGATGACATCCAGCATTTAAACAAAAATACGCTGGCTCATCAGGGTTCATATTTAATGCCGTTGTTAAATTATTTTTCCAATACGGATTTAAATGCGGTGCAATCCAGTGAAGAGTATGTCTATTTTACCATTCCATACACTTTTATAAGCTATCCTTTCAGTTGGGTTTTGCCTATGGTTCTACTCGCCTTAGCGTTGTTTCTTTCGCTATTATTTATAGGAAGAGCCAAACGCCTTATATCAGCCCGAGAAATTGTAAAAGGATTCATTCCGCTGTTTGGTTCCCTGACGGCAACGGGAATAATTACCTTTTTTGGATGGAAAGGATTGCTGCTCATCTATCCTCAATACACGGATTTGCTGAACGGATTTACCTATAACGGACATGCTTACATAGCTGCTTTCGTACTGCTGGCTTTAGCAATAAGCATGGTCTTTTATCATTTATTTTCATGTCGTAAAGTCAACATCAATCATTATGTAGCGCCATTATTTATTTGGATTGGGATTAATGCTATCATAGCTTTTATGTTACCGGGAGCTGGATTCTTGATTATTCCGGTGTACTTTGGTCTATTCCTTTTTGGAGTTTTCATTGTCACTCAAAAATCAAGCGAAACATTAAATCTTATTTTTAGCATTCCTGCTTTGATCATTATAGCTCCTTTTATCCAAATGTTTCCTATCGGTTTAGGACTAAAGGTATTGTTTGGAAGTGCCCTTCTTACCGTATTGATGTTCGGATTATTGCTGCCTATTTTTGGGGCTTTCGCCAAAAAGGGAATCTGGTCTATACTCCTGCTTTTGCTTTCCATTGGCTTTTTTGCGAAAGCGCATTTAGAGTCGGGATACAAACCCGGAAAAGCGAAGTCAAATAGTTTATTATACCTCTATAATGCTGACACAGATCAAGCCTATTGGGCCACGTATGACACCAATCTCGATTCCTGGACCACAGGCTATTTGGGTGTAAACCCGAAAAAGGCAACCAATTTGAACGAAATTCCGTTGTTTAGCAAATACAATTCTGGTTTTACCTATGCTGCCAAAGCTCCTAAAAAAGCGATTCCGAAACCAACTATCGCATTTCTGGAAGACCGAATTATAGGAAATCAAAGACATGTCAAAATAAAAATTTCCCCGAACAGAAACGTTAATCGCTATGACATTTTTGCCAATGAAAAAATGATACTTCATAATTTAAAAGCGAATGGCGTGACTACACTAGGTCGGAAAAATTCAATTTACCAGCGAAAAGGAAAGAAGATATTGAGTTATTATGTGGTAGGAAACGCCCCTTTAGAATTGCAGTTTAGTTTTAATGCTGCAACTGCGTTCAACATGGAACTGTTAGAAAGTTCTTTTGACCTACTTTCAAATCCTTTATTTGAAATCACGAAAAGAGAAAACTGGATGATGCCAACCCCTTTTGTTTTGAACGATGCGGTTGTCATTAGGCAAAAAATAAAAGCGAGTCCGGTTGTTGTGAATACTTTGAATACTACTGTAACAAATCCTGTTGTAAAAGATAGTTTAGCAGTAGTGAAAGACAGTTTGAAAAAATTATGATGGAATTTCTTTAAGGTCACATTTTATGACCTTGAATAAATTTAAATTTATGAGAATGCACGGCCACCAATTGTAACCGCATATAAATTTGAAAATTACGATTGATTACAAAAAACGAAAATGACAAAAATTAGTGTTCTGGGTTGCGGATGGCTGGGTTTGCCTTTGGCGAAAGCCTTCCTTTCAAAAGGATTTTCCGTGAAGGGCTCGACGACTTCTACAGCGAAATTAGACGTATTGAAAAATGCCGGAATCGCTCCTTTCTTAATTGCGCTTTCAGAAAATAAAACCACAGGAAACCTTTCTGATTTTCTGGAAAATTCTAAAATTTTAATCATTGATGTCCCACCAAAACTTCGTGGTTTAGCGCAAGAAAACTTTGTTGCCAAGATTAGAAATATGATTCCATCTATCGAAAAATCTTCTGTTGAAAACGTACTTTTCATCAGTTCGACATCTGTTTATAATGATGAAGCTATTTTTGTTACTGAAGAAACTATCCCAAAACCGGATACGGAAAGCGGCAAACAATTACTGGAAACAGAACAGCTTTTGCAAAACAACAGTCATTTTAAAACGACGGTATTGCGTTTTGGCGGATTAATTGGCCAGGACCGCCATCCTGTAAAATTCTTGGCCGGCAGAGAAAATCTTGACAACCCTAATGCAACCATTAACTTAATTCATCAAGACGATTGTATTGGAATCATTGAAAAAATTATTGAAACGGATTCATGGAATGAAACCTTCAATGCAGTGGCTCCATTTCATCCTTCTCGAGAACAGTACTACACCCAAAAAGCGAAGGATCTGGATTTAGCTTTGCCAAAATTTAATTCTGAAGAAAATTCAACTGGAAAAATAATTTTGAGTGCTCGCATAGAAACGGTTTTAAAGTATACTTTTACGAAACCAAATTTGTAATGTGAGAACTAAAATTAAGAATGCCGTTTCGTCCAAAATAGACACTATTGGACTGCCAATTTTGGCTTTGTGTTGGGTCAGTTTTTTTTGGGGAACTACCTGGATTGCTTCTAAAGAGGGCGTGAAACACATGCCCGCCTTACAACTTGTCGCCATCAGACAATTTTTAGGAGGATTCCTGTATATTTCCTATTTTTTATTTAAAAAGGCGCCTTGGCCAAAGGGAAAACAATGGAAAACGATCATCATTCTAAGCATTCTTAATTTTGTTTTAAGCAACGGATTAAGCACTTGGGGCGTCAAGTATATCAGTAGTGGTCTAGGCGCAATTATTGGTGCTTGTGTCCCTTTATGGATTGTGATCATTACTTTTTTTAGAGGCGACCGATTATCCAGAGTATCAGTTGTGGGTTTGATTATCAGTTTCAGTGGGGTTTGTGTGATTTTTTACGACCACCTGAGTGATTTTTTGATTCCTAGTTTCAGATTTGGAATAATCATTTCCATAATTTCTACTTTAACTTGGGCTTTTGGCACCTTGTACACGAAGAAAAAAGCAGCCACTTTTAATCCGTATTTTAGTTTGGGACTGCAAATGTTTATTTCTAGTATTTTAGTTTTCGCCTACACTGGCGCAACTGGAATTTCCGTCAAATTAAGCGAAATTCCTGCTGCTTCCTGGTGGTCTATCGCTTATTTAGTTGTTTTTGGTTCCATACTTACTTTCATTGCCTTTATTTATGCTCTTCAAAATCTTCCTGCGGAGATCAGTAGTGTGTATTCCTATATCAACCCAATTATTGCCGTGATTTTAGGCGCAATAATCTTTGGGGAAACCCTCAATACTGCCATAGCCGTAGGAGGTGGCGTCACCTTATTTGGCTTGTATCTGGTGAATTATTCGCTGAGAAGAACCCGAAAAAACAGTATCAAAACAGAATAAAAAAAGTCCCATTTGCTCAGGCAAATGGGACTTTTTCATACTACAAGATAATTTTTATACCTGTATTTTTTTCTGGACTGAAGCTACGTATCTGTGTCATTCGACTAAGGAGAAATCACATCAGGATCATACTCTCGTGAATAATTTCTACCAGATTTTTACTCTCTTTTCTGGAGCAATGTACATGCCATCATTTTCTTTAATATCAAAGGCTTGATAAAACGTATCAATATTTTGCAAAGGCACATACGCACGGTACATTCCTGGAGAATGCGGATCTGTTTTCACTTGGTTTTTCAAGGCTTCATCACGCATTTTGGAACGCCAGATCGTTGACCAGGAAATAAAGAACCGTTGTTCCGGAGTATATCCATCGATTAATCCCGGGTTTCCGTTTGCTTTCAGGTACAATTGCAAACCATCATAAGCGGCATTTACGCCTCCTAAATCTCCAATGTTTTCACCAAGCGTGAATTTACCATCTACAAAAGTTCCTGGAATAGGTTGCAAAGCGCTGTATTGAGCTGCAAGCGCTCCTGTTAAAGCAGAGAATTGTTTCAAATCTTCAGCGGTCCACCAATCTACTAAGTTTCCGTCAGCATTGTAACGCGATCCCGAATCATCAAACCCATGTGAAATTTCATGCCCGATAACGGCTCCAATTCCACCATAATTTACGGCTTCATCTGCTTGATAATTATAAAAAGGCGGTTGCAAAATAGCTGCTGGAAATACAATTTCATTATTTGATGGGTTGAAATAGGCGTTCACCGTTTGTGGAGACATGCCCCATTTTTCTTTATCGACTGGCTTGTTCAATTCAGCTATGTTTTCTTCAAAACGCCATTTTGCCAAGTTTTTAACATTATCAAAATACGTTCCGCCTTCTTTTGGACTTTTAATGGTCAAGGCTGAATAATCTTTCCATTTGTCTGGATATCCAATTTTTATTCTTGATTTATGCAGTTTAGCAAGTGCACTTACCTTAGTTTCTGTAGACATCCAAGGCAAATTATTGATTCGGTTTTCGAAAGCAAGAAATATATTTTTGATCATTTTTTCCGCTTTGGCTTTGGCTTCAGCCGGAAACATTTTCTCTACATATAATTTTCCTAACGCTTCTCCAACCGTTCCGTTGATGGTTTGAAGTGCTCTTTCGTCACGTGGTCTTTGACTTACAGCGCCCGTCAGGGTTTTTCCGTAAAACTCCCAGTTTGCGTCTTCAATAGTAGTTGACAATTGACTTGATGCTCTGTTTAATAAAGTCCAACGCATGTATGCTTTCCAGTCTTCTACTTTATTTTCTTTGAAAATTGTTTCTAAAGCAGTCATATATTTAGGCTGCGACACTATCAAGGAATCCACTTTAGGCAATCCTATTTTTGTGAAATAATTATCCCAGTTGATTGAAGGCGTCAGTTTTTGTAAATCTTTAACCGTCATTGGGTTGTATGATTTACGACGGTCTCTTCTTTCTACTCTATCCAATCTTGGTTTAGACATGGCGATTTCAAGTGCCAGGATTTTTTCGGCATTCGCTTTAGCAACTACCGGAGTATCACCAAGGTACTGTAACATTTTAGCAACGTGAAGCACGTATTTAGCTCGTTTTTCTTTAGAGTCGGCATCTTCAGAAACATAATAATCTCTGTCTGGCAAACCTACGCTACCCAATCCTACATTAATTACATTTCTATTGCTGTTCTTTGCATCAGTGCCTACACTGGCTCCCACAAATCCAATACCGCCAATTGGCTCCATTTCAATTAATAATGCCTCTAGGTCTTTCGCATTTTTAACTGCGTTTATTTTTGTCAAATACGGCTTTAAAGGCGCTATCCCAAGCTTATTTCTTCCTATGGTATCTAATATCGACTGGTATAAATTAACGGCTTTCCCTTGATCAGTATTTGATTTATAACTCGGATTCTTAGTGGCTTCCTTCAAGATTGCCAAAGCATCGGCATCTGTTTTTTGACGCAATTCATCAAAACTTCCCCAACGGGTTCTATCAGCTGGAATTTCTGTATTATCCAACCATGTTCCATTCACATAGCGAAAAAAATCATTGTTGGGTTGTACATTCTTGTCCATGTGGTTCACATTGATTCCTGGCTCTTTCGCCACGGCTGTGTTCTGGGCTTGACTTACCGTAAAACCCATGATTGCAGGAATCACAAAAAGCAACTGCTTATTGATGTTCTTTTTCATTTTTAATATATATTTAGTTAGTTTTACAAAGCTATCAATAAAACTTTTAACTTCTTGTTAAATTTTATCCCAATAAGATTGTGTTAATTTGAATTAAAAACAAATTTCGTTTTCGTATTTTTGTATTAAAATAACATTATGTTACGAATTTTAAAAAAATACCGAATCTTTTTAGGCGTCTTCCTAGTTTTTTCTGCAGTCGTTTTATCCTTATTTTATTCGGCCTTAAAGCCAAAAAAAACACTTCCTATTTTTAATCCTTCTGATGTAAATCCGGAATTAGTAGACAGTACGATTCAGTATAAAAGTAAATACCATACCATTGCTGATTTTTCGTTTGTCAACCAAAACGGAAAAACCATCACCCAAAAAGACTATGAAGGAAAAATATATGTGGCTGATTTTTTCTTTACCACTTGCGGCTCCATTTGTCCAAAAATGAGCACCAATTTATCGGATATCCAGAAAGTTTTTGCCAATGATCCCAAGGTGAAGTTATTGTCGCATACTGTTTTTCCAGAGACGGACAGCGTTCCGGTTTTGAAGGCTTACGCCAAAAAATATAATGTAGATGCCTCAAAATGGAATTTAGTCACCGGCGATAAAAAAGAAATTTATGAGATGGCCAGAAAATCGTATTTGGCCGTTAAACTGGGAGAACCAAGCGAATTATACGACATGGTTCACACGGAAAATTTTGTATTGGTAGATACTAAAAAAAGAGTTCGTGGGTTTTATGACGGTACTAACAAAGAAGACATGAAACGATTAATCGACGACATTCGTTTTTTGAGTGCCGAATAAGATTAATTGACCTTTAATTTCTTCGCCTTTTCTGATAAATCCCATCCCAATCCATGCATTTTTTTTGTCTTAATTAAGGTTTAAATGTGATATTTATCATTTTTATTTGTATTAAAATGTGTATTTTTGCAATCTTAATTCAATCTAAATAAGGTTTGCAAACAACGATAAATTCTCTCAAAAAAGGCGAAAAGGCCATTATAAAAGACTTTGACATTGATACAGTTCCATTAAAATTATTGGAAATGGGTTGCTTACCGGGCAATCTGGTAGAATTACTTCAAATTGCTCCTTTTGGCGATCCTTTATATTTAAACATCAATGGTTCACACGTTGCTATCCGATTGGAAACTGCCCGTGAGATTGAAGTTGAAATACTAAAAACCAATTTATAATGACCAATCAAAATATCAATGTTGCTTTAATTGGAAATCCTAACACCGGAAAAACCTCTGTTTTTAATCAATTGACGGGTTTGAATCAACAAGTAGGGAATTACCCTGGAATTACCGTTGAAAAAAAGATGGGTTTTTGCAAATTACCCAATAACATCAAGGCTAATATCTTGGATTTACCGGGAACCTACAGCCTAAATGCCAGTTCGATTGATGAAAACGTTGTCATTGAATTATTACTGAATAAAAACGATAAATTATACCCTGATGTAGCCCTTGTAGTTACGGATGTGGAGAATCTAAAACGAAATTTATTACTTTTTACCCAAATAAAAGACCTTGAAATTCCAACCATATTAGTCATCAACATGGCCGATAGAATGAAATTCAAAGGAATTACGCTGGATATTCCGTATCTTGAAGCGCACTTAAAAACAAAAATTGCGCTGATCAGTTCGAGAAAAGGTTTTGGAATTGATGAACTAAAAAAATTGATAGTCAACTACAAATCCCTTTCGAATGAACCCTGCTTGAATGCCTCAAGCATTGATCCGGAATATTTTAATACTTTAAGAAAAACATTTCCCAACCAGCTCTTGTATAAATTATGGCTGGTCATTACTCAAGACGTCAATTTCCTGAATTTAGACCGAAATGAAATCCGAAATTCATTTACTAAATCGCATTCGGATCTAAAGCGTTTGCAACAAAAAGAAACCATAAAACGCTACCAATTCATCAATGACGTCTTGAAAACAGGATTAAAAGTCGATGAGACAATTGCTAAAGATTTTCGCAGCAAACTGGATCGCGTCCTGACTCACAAGATTTGGGGTTATGTGATTTTCTTCATGATTTTGTTTGTTATTTTTCAATCTATTTTCGAATGGTCTAAAATTCCTATGGATTTCATTGACGGTACCTTTGCTACATTAAGCGCTCTTGCTGCCGAGCAATTACCGGCCGGCGTTTTAACCAATTTAATTTCGCAGGGAATAATTCCTGGAATTGGAGGTATTTTGATCTTCATCCCTCAAATTGCTTTCCTATTTATGTTTATTTCAATTCTTGAAGAAAGCGGTTACATGAGCCGAGTTGTTTTCCTGATGGATAAAATTATGCGTAAATTTGGATTATCAGGAAAAAGTGTAGTCCCACTTATTTCCGGTACGGCCTGTGCGATTCCGGCAATTATGGCAACCCGAAACATTGAAAACTGGAAAGAACGATTGATCACCATCCTGGTCACCCCATTCACGACCTGCTCCGCCAGATTACCTGTTTATGCCATAATCATTGCTCTGGTAATTCCGGATACTCGTGTTTTGGGTTTTCTGAACATGCAAGGAATGACCTTGATGCTGTTGTATCTTTTGGGTTTTGGAACGGCTATTTTTTCAGCGTACATTTTGAATAAAATCCTTAAAATAAAAGGAAAAACATACTTTGTGGTAGAAATGCCCAATTATAAATTACCGCTTTTCAAAAACGTAGGTATTAATGTGATCGAAAAAACAAAAGCCTTTGTTTTTGGTGCCGGAAAAATCATACTGGCTATTTCTATAGTTTTATGGTTCTTAGCTTCGTACGGACCAGGAGAAAAATTCAATGATGCAGAAACCATTGTCACTGAAAACACCAAAAATAATCCGTTGCCTGAAGCTGAATTTGAGAATGCAGTGGCCTCCCAAAAACTGGAAAACTCTTATATCGGAATCATGGGAAAAGCCATTGAACCTGCTATTTCTCCTCTGGGTTACGACTGGAAAATAGGAATTGCCATCATCAGTTCCTTTGCCGCCAGGGAGGTTTTTGTGGGAACATTAGCCACTATTTACAGTGTGGGTGGTAGCGATAATGAAGTCACTATTAAAAATAAAATGGCTGCCGAGATTAATCCGGTTACCGGAGAAAAGGTTTTTAATTTTGCTTCCGGAATATCACTATTACTTTTTTATGCTTTTGCTTTGCAATGCGCCAGTACACTCGCCGTTACTAAAAAAGAAACCAATTCCTGGAAATGGCCGGCAGGACAATTGATCTTTATGTCCGGATTTGCGTATGTTGTTGCTTTAATTGCATACCAAATTTTAAAGTAATCACACACTACAATGGTTTTAAAATCACTCGTATGAGTGTGAGTGAAAAAAGCTAAAATTTAAAAAAATTAAAATGCAGATCTTAGCCTTTTGCCGTGCGATTTGATTACTTATTAAATAACTCCAAGTTGGATAAACAATTTGCGAATTAGCAGCAAAAGAAATTAAGAAGATCAAGCAAAATAGGATAAAGCACTTGGTTATACATGCTTTTAAGACTCATAAATTTAATTCCTTTATGAGAACTAAGTAATAGGAACGATATATTGTCACATATTATAATGTCAAACCTTCAATAAAGACTGAGGTTGAGTTAAAAACAAATACGACATTATTTTAATCTCATTACTTATATGTCAACAAAAGTTAAAATGTCAAATTTTTATTATTTTTAATTTGTCTAAATAAGATTTAGGTTCTACATTTGCAGTGTAGAATTAATCTAAATAAAAATGAAAAATATTATAATTATCGGCTCGCTATTAATTACGTCCGTTTTGTTTGCACAAGAAAAGGAACTTACAAAAACTCAAAAAGATAGTATTGAAAGTTTAAACGAAGTTATTATTACCACCGATGCGATCATTGGAAGTAAATTTAAAGCCAAAAATAAAGCCGGATCAACATATTTTATCTCTCCAAAAGAATTAAAAACCTTTAATTATGATGATGTTTCCAGGATTCTAAGAACCGTTCCCGGCATCAATATTCAGGAAGAAGAAGGGTTTGGACTCCGCCCAAATATTGGTATGAGAGGAACCAGCCCAGATCGTTCGAGTAAAATTACACTAATGGAGGATGGCGTTCTAATAGCACCTGCTCCTTATGCCGCTCCTGCCGCGTATTATTTCCCAACAGTAAACAGAATGCAGTCTTTCGAAATTGTAAAAGGAGGAAGTCAAATACAATACGGTCCTTATACTACCGGCGGCGCCATTAATATGGTTTCTACTCAAATCCCAAATCGTTTCAAAGCCCGAGTTGTAGCCAGCATTGGTAGTTTCAATACCAAAAAAACATACGTAAATATTGGAGATGAACGCAAAAATTTTGGTTACGTTTTAGAATACAACAACCGAAATTCAGACGGATTTAAAAAAATAGACAACAGTTCTAAAAACACCGGTTTTCAGGGAAATGATTATGTTGCTAAATTTAGAATTAATACGGATCTCGATGCCAAAATCTTTCAATCCTTAACCGCTAAAGTCCAGTTTGGCGAAGATTTTGCCAATGAAACTTACCTTGGTTTGACCGAAGACGATTACAACAAGAGTCCTTACAGAAGGTATGCCGGATCAAATGAAGATTATCTTGATACGGAGCACAAACAAATCATGTTGACCCATTTTATTCAACCCTCAAAAAATTTCAACATCACCACAAAGGCCTACAAGAATGATTTTGCCAGAAATTGGTATAAACTTGATGCCTTAAAACTTGGAACTACAAAAGTAGGAATCAATTCTATATTAATTGATCCAATAAAGTATAATGCGGAATATTTAGCTTTAACAGGAGCTAATAACACTGCTGATAATGCTTTATTAGTTAAAGCCAACAATAGGATGTACGAGGCCAAAGGAATCCAATCAGTAGCCAATTATAATTTTGCAACAGGAGCGCTGAAACACGATTTTGATTTTGGATTTCGCTACCACGAAGATTATGAAGATCGCTTTCAATGGGTTGACGGATACGCCATACAAAATGGAGTGATGAATAGAACTTCAAACGGAACTCCAGGCACAGATGCAAATAGGATTACAAACGCTGAAGCAATTGCCGCTCATGTGCTTTATACGATTACGTATGACAAATTTACGTTCTCGCCGGGAATCCGATATGAAAATATCAAGTTAGAATCCCTCAATTATGGGAGTAACGATATTACAAGAGCCGGCACCAGCTTAGTAAATGCAGATAACCGTTCTGATGTTTGGATACCGGGAATGGGAATTCTGTATAAAATAAATGAAGATTACAATGTGTTTACGAGTGTTCACAAAGGATTTTCACCTCCGGGCGCTAAAGTTGGAGAAGATGCTGAAAACAGTATCAACTCAGAACTGGGTTTTCGCTTTCAAAAAAATGCATTTTACGGAGAATTGATTGGTTATTACAATGATTTTTCTAATTTACAAGGTTCGGATAACATGTCCGGTGGCGGAACTGGAACTGGAGATTTATTCAATGCAGGTGCCGCAATCGTAAAGGGAATTGAATTTTTGGCCACGTATGAAATCCTGAACAATTCAGAAAAAGGATATAAACTACCGCTTAGCTTTTCCTATACTTTGACGGATACGAAATTAAATAGTAACTTTAACAGCCCAATATGGGGAAATGTAACACGTGGAGATGAGATTCCGTACATCGCCAAAAATCAATTTGCTCTGACTGCCGCTTTCGAAACAGAAAAATTCAATTTGGCCATCAGTGGAAAATATGTAGATGCGTTTAGAACATTGGCAGGAACGGGAACTATTCCGTCCCAAAACAAAGTAAACAATAATTTTATTGTAGATTTCTCAGCAAGATACCACCTTAGTCAAAAAGTGAGCCTGATGTCGAATATCATTAATTTAATGAATGAAAAGTATGCCGTTTCAAGAGTTCCTGCAGGATTAAGACCCGGAATGCCTTTTAACATCAATTTTGGAATTATGGCACAGTTGTAAAAAACTTTCTCATTAGTTTAACTCAAAAAAGCAACCTCTTTTGGTTGCTTTTTCTTATTTTTACAATATGGATATTCAAGAAATTTTAGCTTTTTTTGCCCTTGGAATAGCACTTGCTTTTTTGATTAAAAAATTCTTCCTCAAAAAGAAAAAATCAGATAAAAATTGTGGCAGTGGTGGTGATTGCGGCTGCCATTAAAATTTTATTTCGTATTTAAACGTTAAAAAAGAGCCCATGTAAAATGTTTGGTAGTAGTCTGAACTATCTTAAAAAACAATAAGTCTGTGCTTTCTTTAAAATATAAAAAAAGTACGATACTTTAATAGAATGAATTTTTAGACTCAATATCAACTGTTTACGTTTGTATGTTTTAGAAAATGTTTTCAAATTTGAACTTGTATCTAATTTGACTTTGAACATGATTTTAGTTTTATCCCTACAAAAATTGAAATTATGGTACTATTATGAATTAGTAATCCGTATGCGATTAGACCATCATAATTTTAACAAAAATCTGATATTTAAGTTATATATATTTAATCCCAATGAAAATATTTTTCATTTTGCTATAGTGATATGCAGTCATTCAGTAGTGATATAAAAAGTTATTTTAAATACCCAATTTTCACATAGTATTCACTCGGGTTGATTTTGACACCTTCTTTTGGATACGGAAGAACACTATAGTTTTTTATGTTTTTTTGCTTTTTAGGCAAATATTTAGAAAACCACTCTTTATTTTCTTTTTCGTTTTTCATCGAAAAAACCAATATCTTGTTTTCAATTAATTTTGAATCTTTGTAAACAGAAACGACTCCCGAAACTTCCCCTTCCCAAATACAAGTAACCCCTTCCGGACAACGGGAATCAGAAGAAATCGATTTTAGAACCAACTGAAATCCTTTTTGATTGGGGCATATTTTCTGATGTATTGTACTGTATTTGACCTTTTGGGATTTTGGGATTTGCGCCAAAACTGCACTGCTGATAATCATACAAAGGAATACTACTGACTTTTTCATAAACGCGGTTTAAAAGATAAAGCTACGCTTCTTTTTAATAACAAATGGCAAAAATTAAAAACCCTATCCCAAAGCCACATCCAGAACCATCATCACTATAAATCCGCCAACAAATCCCAGTGTGGCAATATCGGTATTTTTATCCTGTTGCGTTTCCGGTATCACTTCTTCCACAACTACAAAAATCATTGCGCCTGCTGCAAAAGCCAAAGCGTACGGTAAAATTGGGGTAAAAAACGTGACTGCAAAAGCGCCTAAAACAGCAGCAACAGGTTCTACCAAAGCTGATGATTGTCCGTACATAAAGCTTTTTCTTCTACTCATTCCCATACGCCGCAACGGCATGGCCACGGCAATACCTTCGGGGAAATTCTGAATTCCAATACCAATGGCCAAGGTAACAGCTCCCGCAATGGAAGCCTCCGGAATCCCGGCAGCCACTCCCCCAAAAAGAACCCCTACGGCCAATCCTTCAGGTATATTGTGCAGTGTAATTGCCGAAACCAGTAATGTAGTACGCTGCCAAGGCGATTTAATTCCCTCCGTAACTTTAAAATTAATGTGAAGATGTGGCAATACTTTATCAATCCCAAAAATAAACAAGGCACCAAGAAAAAAACCAAAAGCTGCGGGAATCACTTTTTGAAAACCTTCGCCGCCGGTCATTTCTATAGCTGGAGCCAATAAACTCCAAAAACTTGCAGCAACCATTACGCCCCCGGTAAATCCGAGCATTCCGTCCAGTACCGTCCGGTTCATGGTTTTAAACAAAAAAACAAACGAGGCTCCTAAAGCCGTAAGAAACCAAGTGAATAAACTCGCATACAAAGCGGCTAATATTGGGTCGATACTCGTAAAATAATCTACTACAGATTGAAACATAATTATTTGATGTATATATTACTGGCTATTTTATTTGAAACCGTTATTTCTTTTGTTCCAACCCGAATTCTCAAAGAGGAATCAAAACTTTCCTTTTCGATAATTTCAATTTGGGAACCCAAAGCGATTTCTTGTTTGTCTAAATATTTTAAAAAATCAGAAGATGTATCTTTGACACCCACACAAATCCCGATTTGGTTTTTCTCGAATTCAGAAAGCAGTTGTTTGTCTACTTTTATAATTCTTCCGTTAGCATCCGGAATCGGATCTCCATGTGGATCTTCAGTGGGATTTCCCAGAAAATCATCTAACTTATTGATGAGTTTTTCAGATTTGATGTGTTCCAATTGTTCCGCAAGATCATGCACTTCATCCCATGAAAAATCTAATTTTTCAACTAAAAAAGTTTCCCAAAGCCGGTGCTTTCGAACAATCATTTTAGCGGCTAATTGTCCCTGATCAGTAAGGGAAACACCTTGGTATTTGATGTAGTTGACTAACTCTTTTTCGGCGAGTTTCTTGAGCATATCGGTAACGGATGACGCCTTGATTTCTATTTTTTCGGCAATCGCATTGGTGCTGATATCCACCTCTGAAACTGCCGTAAGGTGGTAAATGGTCTTGAGATAATTTTCTTCTGAAAAGGTCATGCTATGTTTTTGAATACTCTTTTTAAATTTTAATACAAATCAATTTATTGATTTCTTCTTGAAGACTTCTCACTAAACCAATTAAGTTATTGATACAAATGTAATTAAAAAATTGGTTTTGCAAAATATAATTTTTAGTTTTGCCTAAATTTAATTTAAGCATTGTGAAAAAATTATGTTCATTATTAGTTTTCCTTATGTTTCACTTTGGCTACAGCCAAGAAAAAACAAATCTTTCTGGATTTATTTCATCAGAAAAAAAAGGGGTTTCGGAGGCTCGAGTTTTTTTAATTGGAACAAAATACGCCACCCAAACGGATAGTTTAGGAAATTACAGTATAGCGAATATTGCTGAAGGGAATTACAAAATACAAATTATTGCAGAAGGTTTTCAAACTTTAAAAAAGAATATAACGGTCAAAATTAATGAAAACACTATTCTGGATTTGGAACTTTCAAATAATGAAAACCAACTTAACGAAGTTGTGGTTTCCGGAACTTTAAAACCCGTAAAAAGACTGGAAAGTCCCGTTCCTGTCGAAGTTTATTCCCCAATATTTTTCAAGAAAAATCCAACAGCCAGTATTTATGAAGCATTACAGAATGTAAATGGTGTAAGACCACAGCTTAATTGTGGCGTTTGCAATACGGGCGACATCCATATTAATGGGCTTGAAGGTCCGTATACTTTGGTTCTAATTGACGGAATGCCCATCGTGAGCAGTTTATCGACGGTGTACGGATTATCTGGAATTCCAAATTCACTGGTCGAACGAATTGAAATCGTAAAAGGTCCCGCTTCGTCTCTATACGGTAGTGAGGCCGTTGGAGGTTTGATTAATATTATTACCAAAAATCCAACAAACGCTCCCCTATTCTCCGCAGATGTGTTTTCTACTTCTTGGTTGGAAACCAACCTTGATTTAGGAGTAAAAATCAATGTAGGCAAGAAAGCGACAGCTCTTTTGGGTTTAAATTATTTTAGCTACAATCAAAAAACAGACAACGATGGCGACAATTTTACTGATGTCACCCTTTCAGACCGAATTTCCCTTTTTCAAAAATGGACTTTCAACAGAAAAGAAAACCGTTTGTTCACTATTGCGGCGCGTGGGGTTTATGAAGACCGTTTTGGCGGCGATGTGCGTTGGGAGAAAAAACACCGTGGCGGAGACGAGATCTATGGCGAAAGCATTTATACAAAACGAGCGGAACTAATAGGAAGTTACCAATTGCCTTTTCAGGAAAAACTAATGCTTTCCTTTTCAGGAAATGTACATTTTCAAGACAGTCGCTACGGGACAACCAGTTATATTGCCAATCAAAAAATTGGTTTTGTACAACTAACTTGGGACAAGAAAACAGGGAGGAATGATTTACTAACCGGAATTGCTACCCGATACAATTATTACGATGACAATACACCGGCAACATTAAAACAGGGAAATAACAATCCCGAGAAAACCTGGCTGCCGGGAATTTTTGTTCAGGACGAAATTACATTTACCGAAAAACACAAGATACTCTTGGGACTGCGTTACGATTACAACTCGTTTCACGGAAGTATCTTGACGCCAAGAATTGCCTATAAATGGAAATTGAACGATAATAATATTATTCGACTGAACGCCGGAACAGGTTTTAGAGTGGTAAATTTATTTACCGAAGATCATGCTGCCTTGACTGGCGCTCGTGAAATTGTAATCGTAAATAATTTGAAGCCGGAACAATCCATCAATGCTAATTTGAATTATATTAAGAAAATAAATTTTGATAACGGAACCTTTATTGGCATTGAAACTTCCTTTTTCCATACCAGATTCAGCAATAAAATTGTTTCTGATTATGTTACTGATCCCAACCAAATCATTTATGACAACATCAATGGCTATGCGATAAGTCAAGGAATCAGTATGAATGTCGATTTCAATTTTCCTAATGGATTAAAAATTATCACCGGCGCTTCTTTGTTAGACAACAAAAACGTTCAAAATGGTCTAAAAGAAACACCTTTTCTAACCGAAAAATTTACTGCAACCTGGAGTGCTTCCTATAAAATTCAAGCTATCGATTTAAATATTGATTACACCGGAAATCTATACAGCCCTATGCGACTCCCACTTTTAAGCGCTTTAGATCCCCGTGCTCCAGAATCACCTTGGTACAGTTTACAAAACATTCAATTCACCTATTCTGGTTTACCTGATTTTGAAATTTATGTCGGAATTAAAAACCTGTTGAACTTTTTGCCTAAACAAAATAACCCGTTTTTAATTGCAAGAACAAATGATCCTTTTGATAAAAATGTAACCTACGACACAAACGGACAAGTATTGGCAACGCCTGAAAACCCGTATGGGTTGACATTTGACACGACGTACGTATATGGACCCAATCAAGGAATCAGAAGTTTTTTCGGACTTCGATATACCTTAAGATAATGAAAAAGATTTTTTATTTACTGTTGTTATTATGCTGCGGGATTCCCGCTGGATTTGCGCAGTTGCACTCCGTTTCATTCGAACAAATAGACAGTTTGCAAACGATCGAAAAGAGAAATACGATTGTTTTTATTCAAACCGATTGGTGCTCGTTTTGCCATGTGATGAAAAACACCACTTTTAAAAACGAGGAAATCATCAAGGAGCTTAACGCTGCTTTCTATTTTGCTAATTTTAATGCCGAAGAAAAACGAAGCATTGTTTTCAACAAAACCACTTTTCAATTCAAGCCCACGGGAAACAACTCCGGAACCCATGAGCTGGCCATCGCATTAGGAACAATAAATAAGCAAGTGAATTTTCCTGTTTTATGTGTTTTGAATAGTGAAAATGAGATTATTTTTCAGCACAGCGGCTACTTAAAGCCAAAAGAATTAAAGATGATTTTAGCCAAACTAAAAGAATAAAATTGTCTATTTTTGATGGAAATGTCAAATTCTCAAATGAAACACTTCGATTACATCTTTACCGGCGCAGGATTATCGGCTTTGATGACCGTGTATAAAATGGTCCAATCTGGTAAATTCCGAGATAAAAGTATTTTGTTATTGGATGAAAATACCAAAAAAACCAACGACAGAACCTGGTGTTTTTGGAAAACTAGTGATTCGGTTTGGGAACAATCCATTTCCAAGAAATGGGATTCGGCTTTGTTTGCCAATGCAGATTTTCATCGGGATTTAGACCTGAAACCCTACCGCTACAATATGGTTAAAGGGCTGGATTTCTATAATCGGGTATTTAATCTGCTTTCAAAACAAGAAAACATCACGTTCATCAACCAGAAAGTTTTGGAAATCAAAGAATCCGAAACCATAATTATGGTACAAACCGAAAGCGAATCCTTTTCCTGCTCGAAATTGTTTAATAGTATTTACAACAAAGAAAAAGCAGAAAACCAGACAAAATATCCTGTTTTACAACAGCATTTTACAGGTTGGTTTATCAAAAGTGAGCAAGCTGTATTCAATCCCGAACAAGCTACTTTCATGGATTTTTCAGTGGAACAAAAAGGGAATACCCGTTTTATGTATGTGTTGCCCACTTCCAAAACTGAAGCTTTACTGGAATACACCTTGTTTTCGCACCACCATTTGAAGACCGAAGAATACGAAAACGAAATCCAGCAATACATCGAAAAACTTGGGATTACAAACTATGAAATCGTCGAAAAAGAACAAGGTAGCATTCCTATGACGTGTTATCCTTTTTGGAAAGCGAATACTAAAAACGTAATCAATATAGGAACTTCTGGCGGCTGGACGAAAGCTAGTACGGGCTATACATTCAAAAATTCGGACACCAAATCAACAGAATTGGTTGCCTTTCTACAAAGGGAAACCGACTTCACGAAATTTCATAAAAGCACTAAATTCTGGTTTTACGATTTACTTCTGTTAGACATCTTAGACCGAAAAAATGAATTGGGTTCTTCTATCTTTTCTTCGATGTTCAAAAAAGGCAATCCCAGCTTGATTTTTAAGTTTTTAGATGAAGAAACATCTTTGATAGAAGACATAAAAGTGATTTTGAAATGTCCCAAAACACTATTTATCAAAGCAATTTTTCATGTCGTTTTCAAATCAATCAAACTATAACAAAACTTTATAATTCATCTCTAAATCTTGAAGGTAAACTTTGTAACTTTGCAACACAAAATAGTATTTATTTAAAATATAAAAGATATGTATCCAGAAGAAATGGTAAAACCAATGCAAGCGGAACTAACGACTGCCGGTTTTCAAGATTTACATAGTGCTGAGGCAGTAGAAAACGCAATAAAATTAGAAGGAACAACACTTGTAGTTGTAAATTCGGTTTGTGGTTGTGCTGCCAGAAACGCACGTCCGGGAGCAAAAATGAGTTTGGATGGCGCTAAAAAACCAGACCATTTAATCACTGTTTTTGCAGGAGTTGACAAAGATGCAGTTGATGCTGCAAGACAACACATGTTTCCTTTTCCTCCATCATCGCCAAGTATGGCTTTGTTCAAAAACGGAGAATTAGTGCACATGCTAGAGCGTCACCACATTGAAGGTCGCCCAGCAGAACTAATTGCTGAAAACTTGAAAGACGCATTTAACGAGTATTGTTAATCCCAGTCAAAGCATAGAATATAAAACCACGTTTCGGCGTGGTTTTTTTGTTTATTGATGGTGATTATTATTTGCATTTAAGACAAAGTTGTCACTCTGACTAAGGAAGAGTCCTTATAAATTGCTCAACAGATAAAGATTCTTCGTTCCTCAGAATGACAAAATAAACACAGGAAGGTCAATCCAAAATTGTCCCCCGCTTCCGCACGAATCCTTTCGTGTGGCTTGAAGAGCTAATTACAATTCTGAGAAACTAAACCTTCTATTCACCACAACTACCCTAGCCCAGATGGAAACGGCATCCTGTTGTGGCGGGGTTCGCCACAACAGATATAGTGAACAGCAGGAAAGAGCTCCTAAAAAATTAAATAACCAAGACATTACCGTAAATTAAGCAAGCATTGTTTTTGATTGTGAACCTTAGTTCCTTGAAAACTTTGCCTCTCTTAACCTTTTTGTTTACTTTTGCAAAAAATATATTTCTCAACTTAAAACTGTTTATAGCATGCAACTGTATAACACATTAAGCGCAGAGGAAAGAGCCATCATGATTGATGATGCCGGAAAACAACGTCTTACTTTGTCTTTCTATGCTTATGCGCAAATCTCAAATCCAACACAATTTCGTAACGAATTATTTCTGGCGTGGAACTCACTTGAAGTTTTGGGTCGGATTTATGTAGCCAGTGAGGGAATCAACGCCCAATTATCATTGCCTGCGGATCATTTCTATGCATTCAAAGATTCCATCGAGGTCTACGATTTTATGAAAGGAATCCGATTAAATATTGCCGTAGAACAAGACGATCATTCGTTCTTGAAACTCACCGTAAAAGTCCGTGATAAGATTGTGGCTGACGGTTTAGTCGATGAAACTTTTGATGTGACGAATATTGGAATTCACCTAAAAGCAAGGGAATTCAACGAACTTCTCGAAGATCCAAACACGATTGTAGTCGATATGCGAAATCATTACGAAAGTGAAATTGGACATTTCACCAAAGCTATCAAACCAGATGTGGATACTTTTCGGGAATCATTACCCATTATCGAAGAGCAGCTTACGGAACACAAACAAGACAAAAAACTATTGATGTATTGCACCGGAGGAATTCGCTGCGAAAAAGCCAGTGCTTATTTCAAACATAAAGGTTTTGAAAACGTGTACCAACTTGAAGGCGGAATTATTGAATACACCCGCCAGGTAAAAGCAGAAGGTTTAGAAAGTAAATTCATTGGAAAAAACTTCGTGTTTGATCATCGCTTGGGCGAAAGAATTACAGACGATATTGTTTCGCAATGCCATCAATGTGGCGCACCTTGTGACGTACATACCAATTGCGTGAACGAAGGTTGTCATTTACTTTTTATTCAATGTGACTCTTGCAAGGGAAAAATGGAAAACTGTTGTTCTGCTGAATGTGTAACTATAATTCATTTGCCGGAAGAAGAACAGAAAGCTATTAGACGAGGAATTAAAAACGGAAATAAGATCTTCAAAAAAGGGAAATCAGACGTTTTGACTTTCAAAAATAATCAAGATCCATTAGCAGGAGTTCCGAATCTTAGTGAATTGGCTGAGTCAAAAATTGCTCGCAGAGTAGCTACCGTTCTCAAAAAAGAAATAAAGATCAAAAAACAATACATTGGAAAAGGAACTCACTTTTATCCAAAACCAAGTATTGGTCAGTTTCTAATTGAAGAAAACGAAATCAAAATTGGTGATACGATTCTGATTAAAGGAGCTACAACCGGAGAACAAATAGTAATTATTGAAGAAATGCTGGTGAACGATTTAGCACAAGAAAAAGCAGTTTCTGGAGATACTTGTACTTTTAAATTGCCATTCCGGATTCGATTGTCAGATAAATTATATAAAGTTGTAGATTAGTGGAAATTTAAAACTAATTGTATGCCACATTCCTTTAATAAATTATGGATTCATGCTGTTTGGGCAACCAAAAACAGAGGTGAATTAATTGACTTTTCAATAGAGAAACAAGTATACGACTATATCAGACAAGAATTAATTGAATTGGGATGTCCCGTACGAATCATTAATGGAATGCCAGATCATATTCACGCCTTATTTTTATTAAATCCACAAAAATCAATTGCAGATGTAATAAAACAAATTAAAGGGAGCTCGTCACATTCTATAAATGGAGAAAATTTAATGATTGAAAAATTTGCTTGGCAAACAGGTTATGCCGCTTATTCCGTTAGTGAATCTCAATTAGAATCCGTTTATAATTACATAAAGAATCAAAAGCAACATCATTTAAAGAAAAATTCTCAAGATGAATTTGACGAATTTATAAAATTACATGGGTTAAGCCAAATTTGAAACCGTGGCTATCTTCAAAACACACACAACCATTAAACTATAGCCAACCGTTTCAACGGTTGGAGACATTCATGGGACAATCTTTGAAAAACAATGTGTTATTCTTTACGTTGCCAACGGTTGAAACCGTGGGCTATCTTCAAAACACACACAACCATTAAACTATAGCCAACCGTTTCAACGGTTGGAGACATTCATGAGACAATCTTTGAAAAATAATGTGTTATTCTTTACGTTGCCAACGGTTGAAACCGTGGGCTATATTCTAAACACACACAACCATTAAACTATAGCCAAACGTTTCAACGGTTGGAGACATTCATGAGACAATCTTTGAAAAATAATGTATTGTTCTTTACGTTGCCAACGGTTGAAACCGTAGGCGATGTTCAAAAAACACACAGCCATTAAACTATAGCCAACCGTTTCAACGGTTGGAGACATTCATGAGAAAACCTTTGAAAAATAATGTATTGTTCTTTACGTTGCCAACGGTTAAAACCGTGGCTATCTTCAAAACACACACAACTATTAAACTATAGCCAACCGTTTCAACGGTTGGAGACATTCATGAGACAATCTTTGAAAAATAATGTGTTGTTCTTTATGTTACCAGCGGTTGAAACCGTGGGCTATGTTCAAAAAACAAACAACCATTAAACTACAACCAACCGTTTCAACGGTTGGAGAAATTCATAGGACAAGCTTTGAAAAACAATGTATTGTTCTTTACGTTGCCTACGGTTGAAACCGTAGGCTATGTTCTAAACACACACAGCCATTAAACTATAGCCAACCGTTTCAACGGTTGAAGACATTCATGGGGCAATCTTTGAAATCAAAATAGATATAAAACACATCATATCTTTATAAGAAGGGATTCAAAACTAACCCATTACAAACTAATTTGTAATGGGTTTTTTTATTGAAAATTTATGAGGCATTCGTGCTTTTATGCGTTGTGACGTAAAATTAAAAAATACTATCTTTACACATTAAACGTTTTAAAAACATAAGTTGTGCTCGTCGCAACACTATATATAAAATTATGGCATGTACAAGTTGTTCAACTTCTGATGGTGGATCACCTAAAGGTTGTAAAAATAATGGGACTTGCGGCACCGACAGCTGCAATAAATTGACGGTTTTTGATTGGCTTTCTAATATGAGTCTGCCTAATGGTGACGCCCCTTTTGACTGTGTGGAAGTACGCTTCAAAAACGGCAGAAAAGAATTTTACCGCAATACAGAGAAATTAACGTTAAGCATGGGCGATATCGTGGCTACTGTTGCTTCTCCGGGACACGACATAGGAATTGTTACTTTGACAGGAGAATTAGTTAAAATTCAAATGAAGAAAAAAGGAGCCAATCACCTGGGCAACGAAATTCCGAAAATTTATAGAAAAGCATCCCAAAAAGATATTGATATTTGGTCTGCGGCACGGGAAAAAGAAGAGCCAATGAAGGTGCGCGCACGGGAACTGGCGATTGCTCAAAAACTGGAAATGAAGATTTCAGATATCGAATTTCAAGGGGACGGATCAAAAGCTACGTTTTATTACACGGCAAATGACCGAATTGATTTTCGAGCATTAATTAAAGATTTTGCTAAAGAATTCAGTACCCGAATAGAAATGAAACAAGTAGGTTTCCGTCAGGAAGCAGCTCGTTTAGGCGGAATAGGTTCTTGCGGAAGAGAATTGTGTTGTTCGACTTGGCTGACGGATTTTAGAAGTGTAAATACCTCAGCGGCACGGTACCAACAACTATCTTTGAATCCACAAAAACTAGCCGGACAATGCGGAAAATTGAAATGCTGTTTGAATTATGAACTGGATACGTACATGGATGCTTTGAAAGACTTCCCGGATTTTGAAACAAAATTGGTGACGGAAAAAGGAGATGCCATTTGCCAGAAACAAGATATTTTCAAAGGATTAATGTGGTTTGCCTACACCAATAATTTTGCAAATTGGCACGTATTGAAAATTGATCAAGTCCGAGAAATCATCGCTGAAAACAAACTGAAAAATAAAGTTTCTTCGCTAGAAGATTTTGCAATAGAAATCATTGCAGAACCAGAGAAAAACTTCAATAATGCAATGGGACAAGAAAGTTTAACTCGTTTTGACCAACCCAAAACGAAGAAAAAACCAAATAAAAAACGAAAACCGGGCGGTGAAAATGCAATTGTAGCAAACAGCAACAAACCTGCAAACAATACCCGTCAAACTCCAAATGACAAAAAGCCTGTAGAGCCAAGAAAACCTATAATTATTACTAAAAATGTGGATAAAAAATAGCGCTTTACTTCTTTTGGTAGTAATTCTATTCTGGTCGTGTGATAAAAAAAGGGTTTTTGATGACTATCAATCTGTGGGTAGTGCGTGGCATAAAGACAGCATTGTAACGTTCCATTTACCAGAACTAGATTCCACAAAACGCTATAATTTGTTTGTGAATTTGAGAGCGAATAATGCGTATCAATACAACAATTTGTTCTTAATTGTAGCTTTAGAACTACCTAATGGTTTTACAAAAGTAGACACGCTCGAATACCAAATGGCTGATCCGGAGGGATTACTATTAGGGAATGGGTTTTCAGACATAAAAGAAAGCAAACTTTTTTATAAGGAAAATGTACGGTTTCGATCCAAATACACCGTTCATATTAAGCAAGCAGTCAGAGAAAACGGCAAAGTTCCCGGCGTGACGGCTTTAGACGGAGTTACAGATGTAGGTTTTAGAATAGAAAAAAAAGAATAAAATAGTATTATGGCTATCAAAAAAAACAACAGTCCCGCTAAAGATAATGACAAAGACATGGCTCATTACAAAAATATTTTTTGGAAAATATTCTTTGTAGGGTTAGGAAGTCTTGCTTTATTTTTCCTGTTTGCTTCCTGGGGAATCTTCGGTTCGATGCCCTCTTTTGAAGATTTAGAAAATCCCGATTCTAATTTAGCGACTGAGATCATATCCGCTGACGGAGTGGTTTTAGGGAAATATTTCGAAAAAAACAGATCTCAATTAAAGTATTCTGACTTGCCAAAAAATTTGGTTCAAGCACTAATCGCAACGGAAGATGCTCGTTTTTATGAGCATTCCGGCATTGACGGAAGAGGTACTTTGAGAGCCATCTCGAGCTTAGGAACCAGCGGAGGAGCCAGTACCTTGACGCAGCAATTAGCCAAACAATTATTTCACGGAGAAGGATCTAAATTCCTGCCTTTTAGAATTGTACAAAAAATAAAAGAATGGATTATTGCCATCCGATTAGAAAGACAATACACTAAAAATGAAATCATTGCCATGTATTGTAATGTATACGATTTTGGAAACAATTCTGTCGGAGTTAGTTCAGCCGCAAAAACGTATTTTTCTAAAGAACCAAAGGACTTAACCATCAGCGAGTCGGCAATATTAGTGGGAATGTTTAAAAATTCTGGCCTTTACAATCCTGTGAGAAATCCACAAGGAGTCATAAACCGAAGAAATGTAGTGCTTCTGCAATTAGAAAAAGGAAAAATAATTTCAAAAGAAGAAAAAGAAAGACTGCAAGCTTTACCAATCACATTAAAGTTCAAATTAGAAACGCACAAAGACGGAACAGCAACCTATTTCAGAGAATATTTAAGAGACTACCTAAAAAAATGGGCGGAGGAAAATAAAAAACCGGATGGTTCAGATTATGACATCTACAAAGATGGTCTAAAAATCTATACTACCATTGATTCCAGAATGCAACTGCATGCTGAAAAAGCAGTAACGGAGCACATGGCCAATCTTCAAGAAGAATTTTTCGAGCAATCCAAAACAAATAAAAATGCGCCATTTGTCAACATCTCTTCTGTAGAAACACAACGCATTTTAAGCCAAGCCATGAAATCCTCGAACAGATGGGCGGTATTAAAATCACTGGAAAAAACGGACGAAGAAATTATAGCATCCTTTAGCATAAAAACTAAAATGAGAGTCTTCTCTTGGAAGGGAGAAAAAGACACTATTATGACGCCATTGGATTCCATTCGGTATTACAAACATTTTTTACAATCCGGACTCATGGCGATGGAACCTCAAACGGGAAATATAAAAGCGTGGGTTGGGGGTATCGATTATAAATATTTTCAATACGATCACGTAGGGCAAGGTGCCAGACAAGTTGGTTCCACTTTCAAGCCTTTTGTTTATGCTACAGCCATAGAGCAATTGAATATGTCACCTTGCGATTCCATTATTGATTCCCCTTTTATGATTAGAAAAGGACGTCATAATGTTACCGAAGATTGGGAACCAAAAAACTCCAACAACAGATACAGCGGAATGGTAACGCTAAAACGAGGATTGGCAAATTCCATCAATATTGTATCCGCAAAATTAATAGACCGAGTAGGTCCGGCAGCTGTAGTCGATTTAGCCCATAAATTAGGCATCAAATCAGAGATTCCACTTCAGCCTTCCATTGCTTTGGGAGCCGTTGAAATAACCGTCGAAGATATGGTTGCTGCTTACAGCACCTTTGCCAATCAAGGCGTGTATATGAAACCCCAATTTATATCTCGAATCGAAGATAAAGGTGGCGTAATTATTTACGAACCCATCCCTGAATCACATGATGTTTTAAACAAAGACATCGCGTATGCCGTGATCAAATTATTAGAAGGCGTTACGGAAGGCGGGTCCGGAGATCGTTTGCGCACCACCGGCGGCGGAAACGGAGACAAACGCTGGACAGGATATCCCTATCAATTTAAAAATCCTATTGCAGGTAAAACAGGAACTACACAAAACCAATCTGACGGATGGTTTATGGGAATGGTTCCTAATCTTGTAACTGGAGTCTGGGTGGGTTGCGAGGACCGTTCTGCCCGTTTCAAAAGCATAACTTACGGACAAGGTGCCACAGCAGCACTGCCGGTTTGGGGTTATTTTATGAAACTTTGTTACGAAGATCCCGCTCTAAAAGTATCCAAAGCATCCTTTGAAAGACCCGCAAATCTATCCATAAAAGTAGACTGCTACACCGCTCCAAAAGTAATAGACACCACTAATATTGAACAAAATACCGATGAATTTGAATTGTAAAATTTTCATCTGGAGCTAATCCAGCCATCCGCTATATCTTTTAGTCTCCTTAAAGAAGGAGACTAAAAGGATGTCGCTTCTATCTGGGCTAGGCAATTCGTTCTTAAAATTAAATCTTGTTGTTATTAATACTACAAACAGATTGGGTTCTTCTTTAAATTAAAATTCGTCAACTAGCATTCAATTTTATGATTAACAAAAAAGTAAATAACGTACATGAAGCCCTTCAAGGAATTGAAAACGGGATGACCATCATGCTGGGCGGTTTCGGATTATGCGGTATTCCAGAAAATTCCATCGCCGAATTAGTAAAAAAAGAAACTACGGATTTAACCTGTATCTCAAACAATGCAGGAGTAGATAATTTTGGCCTTGGATTGCTTTTGCAAAAACGCCAAATCAAAAAAATGATTTCTTCTTACGTAGGTGAAAATGCCGAATTTGAGAGTCAAATGCTATCTGGAGAACTCGATGTAGAATTAATCCCGCAAGGAACTCTTGCAGAACGATGTCGTGCGGCACAAGCAGGAATTCCAGCTTTTTTTACCCCCGCCGGTTATGGAACTGAAGTAGCCGAAGGGAAGGAAGCACGGGAATTCAATGGAAAAATGCATCTTATGGAATACGCTTTCAAAGCTGATTTTGCCATCGTAAAAGCATGGAAAGGTGATGAAGCCGGCAACCTAGTTTTCAAAGGAACAGCACGAAACTTTAATCCTTGTATGGCCGGAGCGGCAAAAATAACTATCGCCGAAGTAGAAGAATTGTTGCCTGTAGGTAGTTTAGATCCAAACGAAATTCATATTCCAGGAATACTTGTAAATAGAATTTTTCAAGGTGTGAAATATGAAAAAAGAATTGAACAAAGAACCGTGAGAAAAATTTTCTGATTATGGCTTTAGATAAAAATCAAATTGCAAAACGCATTGCAAAAGAATTAAAACACAACTACTATGTGAATCTCGGAATCGGGATTCCAACATTAGTTGCTAATTATGTCCCAGAAGGAATTGACGTCGAATTTCAAAGTGAAAACGGAATTCTCGGCATGGGTCCATTCCCTTTAGAAGGCGATGAAGACGCTGATTTAATCAACGCCGGAAAACAAACCATAACTACTTTGCCTGGAGCAAGTTTCTTCGACTCGTCATTCAGTTTTGGAATGATTCGTGGACAACATGTTGACTTAACAATCCTTGGTGCAATGGAAGTTTCCGAAAATGGTGATATTGCCAACTGGAAAATTCCTGGTAAAATGGTCAAAGGAATGGGTGGCGCAATGGATTTAGTGGCTTCTGCCGAGAATATTATTGTAGCCATGATGCACGTTAACAAAGCTGGCGAATCTAAAATACTTAAAAAATGTACCTTGCCTTTAACAGGTGTTGGCTGTGTTAAAAAAGTCGTTACTGAACTAGCCGTTTTAGAAGTAACGCCGCAAGGTTTCAAATTATTGGAACGCGCACCGGGTGTAACCGTAGCGCATATCATCGCTTCTACGGAAGCTGATTTAATTATTGAAGGCGAAATTCTGGAAATGGTTATTGAGTAGCCCGAGTCTTAAAAACACAAAAAAACCACAATTTAATGAAATTTAGGGCTTTTTGTATTTAGTGATTTAGGTTCTAAAAATTGTATTTCCCTCCAAGGTAAATACTCCTTCCGCTAGCATTAATTCCAGAGGCAAAAGTCCTGTATTGTATATCTAAAACATTTTCAATACCGGAATAAACAGTGAACTGTTCCGTTAAAGATAATGATCCTTTCAAATTATAGGTTTCCCAAGAAGGCATTCCATTTTTTGGAGCATATTGCAAATTATCTTCTCCACTAGGCGAGTAATTGCTCAACTCTTTTTTTCCATTATACAACATATATAAATCCAAATTTACTAGTTTACTTTCATATTTAAAACCTGTTTTTCCATAAAATGGAGCAACATGGTCTAAAGGAAAATTACCCACCGCATTTTGGACTCTACCGTGAGTAAAATTGAAAGTGCCATAAAACAAGAATGATTTTGTGATATAACTTCTTAAGGTAGAGGAAATTCCGCTAATATTTCCTTTTCCTTGATTTTGATTGGCAAGAATGAGACAGTTTTTTCCTTCATAAACAATCGAAGATTGTCCGTTTAACGTAAAAGAACCCGTTATTATTGCATCATACAGTCTTGTGTAATAAAAAATATTTTCAAACTGAAAACGTTTACCTTCCCAAAAAGTAATGCTCAAATCAGCCGTTACTGATTTTTCAGGCCTCAAATCTTTGTTTGGTACAATTAAAGTTCCTGCTGCCGATTCGAATATTTTTGCTAAATCATCAATGTTTGCAACTCGAAATGCAGAAGCTAAATTAAAACCTATTTTTGTGTTTTCGCTGGCATTATTTACAATTCCAACGGCACCGCTATAGGTAAAGTTTTTTTGTGATACGCTAGTATAAGGTAAATTCAGAAAATTGGTTAAAATTTCGCTATTCAAAGTCGTGTAACCAGCCCTAGCACTTACATTACACGAGGCTGTTTTGTTAATGTCATTGCTGTAGGATGCAAAACCTTCGGCTCTAAAAGTATTGTTTTTTCCATCTGGATAACGCGAATCAGTAATGCTTTCAGCATTAGTTAAAATATTTTTTTTATTTCCTAAAGAATTTAAATTATCATAATAAACATCGGCGCCATAAATAAAATCACCATTACCTATTTTTGTTTTAAAATCAGAATTGATGGCAAATATCGAAACTTTTTCAATCCTTGAACTTTGCGTTGGATTGCCGAAATTACGGGTAATTCTACTTTCTTCGATGTTTTGATAACTGGCAACCAAATTCATATCACTGTTTAAGAATACCTTCTTTTTGTCTAATTTATAAGAAGAAATTAACCTTTTTTGTGGACCATAATTCCAAACTGCAGATTTAAATTTTCCGTTTGAACTCAAATCAGTTAGCCTGTCATATCTGGGAATGTTTGATGTGGTAGAAAATTGTAAATTTATACTATGTCGTGTGCTGATATTCTGCTGAAAAATAATTTTTTGCATAAAATCATATTGTTTATATCCAGAAAATTTTTGCACATATTTATCATCATTAGCAACTTTAGTGTCAATACCATCTTTGGTTACCACATAAAAAGGTCTTTCTCCAAAAAAATCATTGCTACCATTTTTATGTTTTCCCATTTTTAAATCCCCATAATCATTATAGGAGAATGAAGTTAAGTAACCCCATTTTTGACCCGCAAAGTTGAAATCTAAATGACCTGATTTTCCTTGGTTTGCAGAGTTATAATTTGTTAAAGCAGTTCCGCTAACCTTTTGGTTTTCCGTATCGGAAAGCAATTTTGCAATTTTAGTTTGTAAATAAATGGCTCCGCCAAGCGCATCACTTCCGTGAATAGTAGATGATGGTCCAAAAAGCACGTCTACATTTTCAAGCATATTTTTATCAACAGTAATTATGTTTTGCAAATGTCCAGCTCTGTAAATTAAGTTATTCATTCGGATTCCATCAACGAGTAATAAAATTCTACTGGATTCAAAACCCCTAATAACAGGGCTTCCGCCGCCCTGTTGCGATTTTTGAACTGCTAAAGTCCCCGAATTCCCTAACACATCGGCACTGGACTGGAAGTTATTAAACTCGATTTCTTTTTTAGAAATACTTTCAATTTGTTGCGTAATTTTTCTTTTTGGTTTTGCAAATCGTTGTGTACTTACAACTACTTCATCTAATCCTATTGAATTTATAATGTCTTTTTTAGTTTGGGAAAATCCCGACAAAGAGTAAATACAAACCATTACGATTATTATTTTTTTCATGTTTGTGTAATTAATTTTGTTTAAAATAGATACTTCAAAAAAAAAACATGGAGTATCTAATAGTGAATAGATAAAGGATCTAGTTTTTAAATTAAATTGAGTATTATGATTTTTAATTATATCAATTTTAAAATCAATTTTAAAACCAAAATTCACTTTGTTTTTTTGTAAGAGGTGATTAAAGAGAAAGATTCGTTTTTACTTACTTTTAAAATAGCATTTGTAGTAATTTCAATCTCAAAACAAAAATCTCAAATAATCAGTTATTTTTGATTTTTACAGGGAAATTCAGCTTTTAGAAAAACCAAGTCGCCACAAAAATAGCCGTAATCACACAAATCAAATCGACTATAAGCATCGTTCCTAATGCATAACGCGTATTTTTAATATTTACGGAACCAAAATAAACGGCTATCACATAGAAAGTACTTTCGGCACTACATTGAAAAATACTACTCAATCTTGCCGTTAAGGAATCAGCACCAAAAGTATTCATTGAGTCAATCAAAAATCCTCTTGATCCTGCAGAACTAAAGGGACGAAGCAACGCAACTGGTAAGGCATCCGTGATTTGCTTGCTAACACCCATATTTGAGAAAATAAAAGCGATCCAATTGCTAATAATTTCAAATAAACCACTGTTTCTAAATAAAGAAATGGCAACCAACATTCCCAATACATAAGGAAAAATAGTTACTCCAGTTTTCACACCATTGTTTGCTCCTACTACAAAAGAATCAAAAACTGTAGTACTTGCGACCGTAAACTTCTTCTCATTTATAAAGGAGAAAATCAGGGTAAAAGCAATAATTCCAATTAATATTAAAGCAGAAAGATTAGCCGTAAAATAGTTTTTCCCGATTAAATCTAAATGGTTCACATACATCAACAAACCAACAATTGCAGCTATTAAAACCATCAATACAATCACTAGAGAAGCACTTTTGAAATTGATTTTTTGCTTCACTCCAACAATTAGAAATGCTGCAATAGTTCCTATAAAAGAAGTGATAATACAAGGTAACATCACATCCGCCGGATTGCTGGCATTAGCCGCAGCACGATACCCTATAATAGAGGTTGCAATCAAAGTAAGACCCGAAGCATGCAAACACATAAACATAATTTGTGCATCACTGGCCTTGTCTTTATCAGGATTTATTTCTTGCAAGCTCTCCATGGCTTTAAGACCAAAAGGAGTTGCAGCAGAATCTAATCCTAAGAAATTAGCAGCAAAATTTAAGGTCATATAGGAAATGGAAGGATGATTTTTAGGAATACTAGGAAACACTTTTACAAAAACTGGACTCAATGCTTTCGCTAACTTTCCAGAAGCTCCGGAAATGATTAAAAGCTCCATTAATCCACAGAAAAAGGCCAAGTAAGCCATCAACGGAAGGACTAAATCAAGCAAAGTACTTTTGCACGTTGGCAGTAAACCATCTGATTTTTGAACGCCACTGTATATTTTTACGGTTTTGTTTTTATAAACATAAGTCGTATCCGCATTTAGCGTATCACGATTAATTATCATGGTTTGTTCGGGTGCTTTTTTGATGCTGTCTTTAATAAAGGCAGGAAGTTCTTCGGCAAATTTCTCCGAAACCAGAATTGGATCATCTTTCTTTCCGTTCAAAACGTGGTCAATAGTATAACTGTCTCCCGAAAACAAACTAAACACTACAAATACAATTGCTGAAATAAAAATGACTAACCAAAATCTACTCAATACCATAATCTATAATTTTTGTAAATGTAAAAATTTAAAAAGTTTAACCGCAAATTCGCTAATAAAAATAAACCAGGAATAAACATTTCGATTCGCAAAATATCCAATTTGCGAATTGGCGGTAAATTATCACACATGAATTATTTCGTCCTCAATCAATAATTCTTCCCGTCTTAATCTCAAGAAAATCTGCGCCACGGCGATCGTGTCTTTCTCACAATAGGTTACAATACGATCAATATCTTTGTCTACATAAAATACATGTCCTACCTGGCTACCGTCGATATCGCCTTTTGGAGAAGGGATTCCAAGGACTTTACACATCAATTTCAAAGAAGTAAAATGCTTGTAATCGCCAAATTTCCACAATTCCAAGGTATCCAAATGGGGAATTTCCCATGGTTTTTTTCCAAATAAATTCAGTTTGTTTGGAATAGCAATTTGGTTGATAATCATGCGTCGGGCGAGGAACGGAATATCAAATTCCTTAGCATTGTGCCCACACAAAACATGTTGCGGCTGGTTGAAATGAGTATTCAGCAAAGTATTAAAATCTAACAATAGTTTCTTTTCTTCACCAAAAAAAGAAGTCACCCTAAAATTCCGAATATCGCCTTTGATGGTAAAATAACCCACCGAAATACAAACGATTTTCCCAAACTCGGCCCAAATTCCCGCACGATCGTAGAAATCCTCGGGAGTATATTCGTCTTTGCGCTGGTATTGGGTTTTATGTTCCCAAAGATCTTGCATTTCAGCATCTAATGCATTGAAATCTTCGGCTTCCGGAACGGTTTCGATGTCCAGAAACAGAATGTTATTGAGGTTTATTTTTTCTATCATTTGATGGCACGCAGCTTACGTGGATTTTTACAGATTTTTACAGATTTTCTTAAACGAATATACCAAATTTATTCATCAACAACTAAAACAAACTTTGTTGCGTCGTTGGATTCTCATGTTCCAATAACCATTTTTTTCGCCATAATCCGCCTGCATATCCTGTTAGTGAACCATCTGTTCCAATGACTCTGTGACAGGGCACGACAATCCAAAGCGGATTTTTCCCGTTAGCAGATGCAACGGCTCTAATGGCTTTGACATCACCCAAAATTTTGGATTGTTCGAGATATGTTCTCGTTTTCCCATAAGGAATGTCCAGTAAAGATTTCCAGACTTTTTGTTGGAATTCAGTCCCTTTTGGATTTAATTTAAAATCGAAATCGGTTCTCTTGCCTTCAAAATATTCGTTGAGTTGTACAACGGCTTGTTGTAAAACAGCCTGAATTGTATTTGAACACAACCCTTCTTCGGTGACTGAAATTCGTGATATTCCACTTTCATCGCCTATGATTTTGGCAATTCCCAATGGCGTTTTGATGTATGCGGTTTCCATATTTTAAAGATAAAAAAAATACCCACATTGTTCCTAAAGAAGTAATAAAGTTCAGAAATAAATGCACTTAAAGTGTTTTGAGCATAAAAAAACCATTCGCAGAGACGAATGGTTCTTGTATTTTAACCCCGATAGCAGCGGCATCTCGCGATTTAGAAAAACAAGGCTTTTTATCCGTAGTTTTTATTTATCGGGAATACAGCGGATAGCGGGAGTAGCTCCTAAAAAACGCCAGGATTATTTCAAATTGGAATATACGTATGCTTCCAAGGCTTTCAATTCGTCATCAGACATGGCTTTGGTAACCACGAAGTTTGTTTTCATCACTTCATACTGGCTAGGATCAACAATAGGCTCGCCTTCGCCTTTCAAAAACGTTACGATACTTGCGTTTTTATCTTTATAAATCTTAGCAATATCCTGCAGGCTAGGCCCTATAACCTTTTTGTCAACCTGATGGCAGGCCACACAATTTCCTTTCCCTTTGAAAATTTCTTCTCCCAATTGCTCTGGTGTTTGAGCAATTTCTTCGGTAGTGGTTGGGTATAAAGGTTCTTTTTTGGCTTCTTCTTTTTTACAAGAAGCTAAGGCTAAAACGGCAAATAAAAACAATGTCTTTCTCATGTTAATTTCTTTAATTATAGGTGGCTCAGTGGCTAGAATTACCATCCAATATACTTGGGTGGCTGAATTTGATTCAGATTCAAATACACTAAAATTTGTGCTCTGTGATGGGTGACATGGTCTTGCATCAAATTAAGTATTTGCAATTTTGATTTTTGACCCGCAAAAAAAGTAACTTTTTGGGATAATTCAGCATCATTGGTTTTTTGGACAACTCTTTTTGCTGCATCAAAAGAGGTTTTTATCTCTTGGATTATTTGTGCTTTTGAAAGCCCTTTTACGGCTTCTTTTTTCACATATTTCTCTTCCGAAAAATAAGTTGTGCCCAACCAATTCATGTTATCTTGTATGTGAAATAATTGTTCTTTAAAGGACATTTCACGTTCAGCGGGTTTATAATCATATTTATCTTCCGGCATAGCTTCTGCAACGGCCACTAAATAATCTTTGGAATTATCCCATTTCTCTATGAAAGTAGAAACTACTTCCGCTTGTGCAAAAATGCTATTGGAAAGCAATAAAACCACTATTATTAAACATTTTTTCATTTCTATTTGTTAAGAAGTATTGCAGCCTCTTTCGCAAAATAGGTCGAAATCAAACTGGCTCCCGCTCGTTTGATACACATTAATTGCTCCATCATAATTTTATCGTGATCGAGCCAACCTCTTTCGGCAGCGGCTTTGATCATTGCATATTCGCCCGAAACGTGGTAGACTGTTACCGGCACATTTACCGCATTTTTGACTTCGCGAACAATGTCTAAATAGGCAATTCCAGGTTTTACCATGACCATATCAGCGCCTTCTTCAACGTCCCATAACGCTTCTTTGATAGCTTCTATGCGATTGGCATAATCCATTTGGTATGTTTTTTTATCTTTTGGAATTTCAGTGGCGTCAACAGGAGCGCTGTCTAACGCGTCACGGAACGGCCCGTAAAAAGCAGATGCGTATTTTGCCGAATAACTCATAATACCTACGTTATGAAAACCGGCAGTATCCAGACCCTCGCGCAAACGCAATACACGTCCGTCCATCATGTCTGATGGCGCTACAAAATCGGCTCCCGCTTGCGCATGAGAAACAGCCATTTTTACCAAGGCTGCGTTCGTTGCATCATTTGCTACATCTCCATTTGCAATGATTCCGTCATGTCCATAAATAGAATAAGGATCCAAAGCCACATCAGGCATTACAATCATTTCCGGACAAGCGGCTTTGATGGCACGTATGGCATTTTGCATCAATCCGTTTGGATTCCACGCTTCCAGTCCCGTATTGTCTTTTAAATTTTCACTTACTTTTACATAAATATTTACCGCACGAATGCCCAATGCAAATATTTCTTTGACTTCTTCTACTGTTAAATCTATCGAACGACGGAATATACCCGGCATGGAAGAAATTTCTACTTGTACATTTTCGCCTTCAGCTATAAACATAGGAAACATAAAATCCGATGGACTTAAACTCGTTTCACGAACTAAACTCCTTATGGATTCGTTTGTTCTTAATCTTCTGCCTCTGTGTAATGGGAACATATATTTTCGTTTAAAGTTAAACTTTAATTTATTTTTTTAACCATTAAGAAATTAAGGTTCATTAAGGTTTTAAACTTAATTTTCCTTAATTTCTTTATGGTTTAACTATTTAAATCCAATTTTTTGGATTTTCTAAAACGTTGACTAATTTTTCTTCTTCGCTTCCCGCTTCCGGATGATGATCGTACACCCATTGTACATTTGGTGGTAAACTCATCAGGATACTTTCGATTCTTCCGTTGGTTTTTAGTCCAAATAAAGTGCCTTTGTCATGAACCAAATTAAACTCTACATAACGACCGCGACGAATTTCCTGCCACGTTCTATTTTCTGGCGTATAGGGTAAATCTTTTCTTTTTTCTACAATTGGAACATAGGCTTCGAGGAAACTATTGCCGACTTCTGAAACGTAATTGAACCAATCTTTCATACTCCGCTCTGGAGTTTCTTTGCAATAATCGAAAAACAATCCGCCTATTCCTCGTGCTTCATTGCGATGCGCATTCCAGAAATAGGCATCACATTGTTTCTTGTATTTTGAATAAAACTCCGGATTGTGCTTGTCACAAGCAGTTTTACAGGTTTGATGAAAATGGATGGCATCTTCTTCAAACAGATAATAGGGTGTTAAATCTTGTCCACCACCAAACCATTGCTGAATTACATTTCCGTTGTCATCGTACATTTCGAAATAGCGCCAGTTGGCATGAACCGTAGGAACCATTGGATTTTTTGGATGCATTACCAAACTTAATCCACAGGCAAAAAAATCAGCTTCGCCCACATTAA
This sequence comes from Flavobacterium sp. ZB4P23, assembly GCF_003970375.1. Taxonomy (NCBI): domain Bacteria; kingdom Pseudomonadati; phylum Bacteroidota; class Flavobacteriia; order Flavobacteriales; family Flavobacteriaceae; genus Flavobacterium; species Flavobacterium sp. ZB4P23. The sequence continues at coordinate 140,800 of NZ_RYDK01000008.1, read as the reverse complement.
ACATTTTTTGCATGGCTTCTGGTAATTTCCCATGAACGGCTGAGATATTAACACCACCTTTTTCGAAAACTTTGCCGTTTTCGATTACACGGGTTCTTCCTCCACCGCCTTCCGGCCGTTCCCAAAGGTCTTCACGGAATTTGGCTTGACCTTCAACCGCTTCCAATCCTTTACAGATTTGGTCTTGAAGGTTTTGTATGTAGGTGTAAAATTGTTGTTTCATTTTAAGTTAAAAGTGTTTAAATTATTTTTTAGTTTTTTTAAACCACTAAATAATAATGCTTTAAAAAAAAAGTGACTAAAAAGCGACTAAAAGTATCTAAATTAATTCCCAACAATACCCAGGTGTACACTTTATCTTCCAAAAAACCTTGTAGTAAAGACTGCAAACTGAACACTAATTACTGTATACTATTTCCCGTACTCCTTCACCGCATCAATAAACGCTTTTGCGTGATCCACAGGAATATTTGGTAAAATTCCGTGACCTAAATTCACGATGTATTTGTCTTTTCCGAATTCGTCAATCATTTCATGTACCATTTTCTTGATAACCGGAATTGGAGATAACAATCTGGAAGGATCAAAATTTCCTTGTAATGTGATGTTTCCGCCAGACAAGTATCTTGCATTTCTTGGAGAACACGTCCAATCTACACCAAGTGCCGAAGCCCTACTTTTTCCCATTTCATTCAATGCAAACCAACATCCTTTTCCGAAAACAATAACTGGTGCATCATCAGCCAAAGCTTCAATGATTTGATTGATATATTTCCAAGAGAATTCTTGATAATCAACTGGAGATAACATTCCGCCCCAAGAGTCAAAAATTTGAACAGCATCCACTCCTGATTTCACTTTTTCTTTCAAATATAAGATCGTGGTATCAGTGATTTTTTGCAATAAAACATGAGCAGCTTCTGGATGTTCGAAACAAAATCCTTTGGCCATATCAAAGCTTTTAGAACCTTTCCCTTCCACCGCGTAACACATAATTGTCCAAGGTGAACCTGCAAAACCAATTAATGGCACCTCATCATTCAACATTTCTTTGGTCAATTTAATAGCATCAAAAACGTACCCTAATGTTTCATGTACATCTGGAACAATTACTTTCTCCACATCTTGAATCGTACGAATTGGATTTGGTAAAAACGGCCCGAAATTTTCTTTCATCAACACTTCAATTCCCATGGCTTGAGGAATTACCAAGATATCCGAAAACAAAATGGCAGCATCTGGAGCAATTCTGCGAATCGGCATCATCGTTATTTCGGCTGCTAATTCCGGAGTCTGACAACGGGTAAAAAAGTCATATTTATCACGCAATGCGATAAATTCCGGCAAAAACCGTCCGGCTTGACGCATCATCCAAACTGGCGGACGTTGTACTGTTTCTCCTTTTAGTGCTCTTAAAAATAGGTCGTTTTTGATCATGTATTTAAATTTTAGCGGATTGCTAGATGCTTTCCGGTGTATAATATTCAATAACTTCCAAAATCACGGCTTCGATAGTTGGTGTTTCGGGAATTACTATGTTTTTAATTTTCTTTGTTTCTAATGCTGCTGCTGTAGTAGTGCCTACGCAAAAACAAACTTCATTCTTGATTTTATTATTTGTCAAATAACTTTCAACGGCAGATGGGCTAAAAAACAGAATTCCGTCAAAATTTTCTTGGTCTGATATTTTAAAAGGCGCTAGTGTTGTTTGATACACTTCGATTTCATTAAAAATTATTTCGGCACTTTTTAATGCTTCAGGCAACGTTTCTTTACGCAAATTTCCGCTCAAAAAAGTATAGCTTTCTTTATTGTAAATTAAAGTGATTATTTCGGCTAATTCAGAGGCATAATCCAAATACACATCAACTGTAAAGCCATGCAATTCCAGTAATTCTTTGGTTTTAATACCTACACAAAAAACAGGTTTAGTCTTTAAAACTTCCCAACCGTTTTGTTCTATCAAACTTAAAACAGCATTTTGGCTGCTAAAAATTAAGTTGTTGTTGATGGTACTGAGTTCGAAAAGGTTGTTTTTTATTTCGATGAAATCTTGTTCCAAAAGATCAAAATTAGCATCAATAAATACTTGCCTTTGTTCTGCCGATAATGTTTTGGTGGATAAAATGCTTGTTTGGCTCATTATTTCTTCAAATTAATTTTAATTGCTGTCATCAATTCTGCTCCGCCATTTTCTAAAATTTCTTTGGCACAATAAAAGCCTAATTTCTTCCATTCCTGCATCGGAACGGTTTTTTCTATTTCGATTTTTTGTTTCCCATCAATTGAAAACAAAACGCCTTTGAATACTATTTCCTCTTCTGTAAATACTGCCAAAGCGCCAATTGGTGCCGTACAACCGCCTTCGAGTGTTTTCAGAAACTGTCTTTCAATGTGTGTACATACCTCGGCATCAATATCATTTAACTCAGAAACGGCCTCTCTGCAAAATTCATCTTTTGCCATCGCAACAATCACCATTGCGCCTTGAGCTGGCGCCGGAATCATCCAATCCAAGTCGATATAATTAGAAGGTTTCAAGTTGATTCTTTCCAAACCTGCTGCCGCAAAAACGGCTCCGTTCCAATCGCTTTCCTGCAATTTCTGCATTCTCGTATTGACGTTTCCACGTAAATCAACTACTTTATGGTTGGGGTATTTATTGAGCCATTGTGCCTGACGACGCAAACTGCCTGTGGCAATTGTTCCTGCTCCATTACGAAAATCAAGGGTTCCTTTGTACACTAGGATATCTAACGTATTGGCTCTTTCCAAAACTGCCGCCTGTACAATTCCTATTGGCAAAGCCGTAGGAACATCTTTCATGGAATGCACTGCAATATCAACCTGACCGTTGATCATGGCAATATCAAGTGTTTTAGTAAAAATGCCTGTGATTCCTAATTCGTAAAGTGGTTTGTCAAGGATAATATCTCCTTGCGATTTTACCGCTATAATTTCGGTTTTATAGCCTAAATCATTTAGTTTTTTTTCGACGGTATGGGCTTGCCAGAGTGCGAGTTCACTGTCTCGGGTTCCTATGCGTATTGTTTTGTTTGCCATTTTTATTTTTTCAAACCAAGAGGAATTAAAGGTTTATTTTAATGAAATTTAATTCCTTAATGGTGTAAATTTTATTTTGTAGTCGCTCCTATTTTGAAAACTTTCTCAATCCAATCGATGCTTTCATCCACCATCGTATCATCATCTTTCAAATGGTTGGCAAAATGTGTAGTTATTTTTTGGATAATTCTGTTGCTGATAATCTCTGCTTGTTCTTCGTTGAAATTTGAAATTTTCTTGCTTTGAAAATCCAATTCGGATGTTTTTATCGCATTCAATTTTGCTTTCAAAGCATTGATAGTAGGGGCAAATTTTCTGCCTTTGGTCCACGTAGTAAATTCTTCTTTGATTTCTTCAATGATGGCTTCAGCAGCGGGAATGTGTTTTTTTCTATTTTCTAAAGTTTCATCTGTTAATTGTGACAAATAATCCATGTGAATCAGCGTAACACCTTCTAATTCCTCGACATTTTCATTTACATTTTTAGGAATTGATAGATCCAAAATCAATATTGGTTTTTTCAAATTCAGAATCGCTTTGTCAATAGTAGGATTCTGTGCGCCGGTAGCTACCACAACAACATCTGCTTTTTGTAGTTCCAAATGCAGTTCCGAATAATCTTTCACAATTAGATTCAGTTTTCCGGCTAGTTTCTCTGCTTTTTCTTTGGTTCTATTGATAAGTGTAATGTGTTCGTTTTTAGTATGTTTTACTAAATTTTCACACGTATTTCTACCAATTTTTCCAGTACCAAACAATAGAATATTTTTGTTCCCAATGTCTTGCACATTGTTAATAATATAACGAACCGCAGCAAAAGAAACCGAAGTAGCTCCAGAACTAATTTCGGTATCGGTTTTTATTTTTTTACTGGCTTGAATCACCGCATTCACCAATCGTTCCATAAAAGCATTGGCTAAGCCCAATGATTTTGATTGTGAAAATGAGTTTCTTATTTGGGCAATAATTTCAAAATCACCCAGAATTTGACTGTCTAAACCCGTTCCTACACGAAACATGTGACTGACGGCTTCTTGATTTTTATAGACAAAACCCACTTTTTGAAAAGCTTCAACTGAGCCTTGACTGTTCTCGCAGATTAATTTGATCAATTGAAACGGATGTTCCGCATAACCGTAAATCTCTGTACGGTTGCAGGTAGAAGTAACTATTAAACTCTCTATTCCTTCATTCTTAGCTTGTTCCAATACCCGCGTTTTTGCTGCGGCATCTAAACTAAACTTTCCTCTAATCTCAGCATCTGCTTTTTTATAGCTTAATCCTACGGAGTAAAAATAATGATGCTTTGATGTGTTATTGTTTTCCATATTTGCACTTTTCCTAAAAGTGAAGCAAAATTATCACTATAGTATTTATAAAAGTAACGCTAGAAGTTCTTTTTGTATCGCTCAGTGATTTTTTAATTCTAAATGGTCAGAATACTGCAAAAAAGGCTACTTTTGTAATGAATTCAAGTTGTTTGAATTGCTTTATTTAAAGTGGTTCTAAATAAAATAACTTGATAAATATCATTTTCATTAAAAAAAAATATCGCTATGGGTTCTCAGGAAATTATAAAAATTGAGGATGATTTCACGCTCATTCGCTTTCAGAATGACAGCAACGATTCTTTTAATGCGCAACGGGAAGTGGGCAGCGGTTTGATTCAGTTTCATTTTGGAATCAAAGGAAAAGCGAAATTCATTTTCAACCAAGGCAATTATGCTTTGGAACTGAAAGAGGAAAAATCATTATTGCTGTACAACCCACAAAAAGAACTGCCTTTAAATCTGGAGTTAGCACCTAATTCTTGGGTAATCTCTGTGATTATTTCTATCAAAAAATTCCATGCTTTATTTTCGACCGAAGCCGATTATATTACTTTTTTAAGCGCAGATAATAAGGACAAAAAATATTATAACGACGGCAATATCAGTCCCTCGATGGCGATTGTTTTATCGCAATTGTTTCATTATAACTTGCATCCTTCCATAAAAAACTTGTATTACAAAGGCAAGGGATACGAATTACTGAGTTTGTATTTCAATAGAACTGAAGATCCAAACGCAGAACAATGTCCATTTCTAATTGATGAGGACAATGTCATGAAAATTAAAAAAGCCAAAGAAATCATCATAGCCAATATGGCTGAGCCACCCGGATTACAAGAATTGGCGGATGAAATAGGATTGAATCTAAAGAAACTAAAAATGGGTTTCAAACAAATTTATGGCGATACCGTTTATGGTTTTCTGTTTGACTACAAAATGGATTTTGCTCGAAAATTACTCGATAGCGGCTCCTATAATGTAAACGAAGTAGGATTGAAAATTGGCTACAGTACCGGAAGCCATTTCATAGCGGCATTTAAGAAAAAATTTGCCACTACGCCAAAAAAATACTTGATGTCGATCAATCCAAATATGTCCTAAACAATTGATTTCATATATTAAACAATAAATAAAAAATAGTTAATCGCAATTTATAAAAAAGTAAGTTTATTTACTTTTGTACCAACAAAAAAAGATAACATGAAAGGTGTATTATTAGTTAATTTAGGTTCTCCGGAAAGTCCAACTCCAAAGGATGTAAAACCGTATTTAGATGAATTTTTAATGGACAAATACGTAATTGACGTTCCGTTTTTGTTGCGAGCATTATTAGTTCGTGGTATAATTTTGCAAACAAGACCTAAAAAATCTGCTGCCGCTTACGCCAAAATATGGTGGGACGAAGGTTCCCCGCTTGTGGTTATCTCCAAAAGAATGCACGCGAAAGTAAAAAAACTGGTTGATATTCCGGTTTCCTTAGCGATGCGTTATGGAAATCCTTCGCTTTTGTCAGGTTTACAAGAACTGCACGACAAAGGCGTAAATGAAGTACTGCTTTTTCCATTGTACCCGCAACATGCAATGGCATCTACCACCACAATAATAGAACTGGCCGAAGAGTACCGTAAAAAGTATTTTCCGGGTATGAAATTCACGATAGTTCCTGCGTTTTACAACAAACCAGATTATCTCAAAAACTTGGCTGATTCCATTAAAGGTCATCTAGAAGGTTTTGACTATGATCATTTATTATTCTCCTACCATGGAATTCCGGAGCGTCATATTCGCAAAACGGATATCACAAAATCACATTGTAAAATTGACGGTTCATGCTGCAACACCCCGTCGCCGGCACATGAGTTTTGTTACCGCCATCAATGTTATGAAACGACCAAACAAGTTGTAAAATTGCTGGGAATTCCAGAAGGAAAATACAGCCAGACTTTTCAATCGCGCTTAGCCGGAGACAAATGGTTGACACCATATACAGACGTTGAAGTAAACAAAATGCCCGAGAAAGGAATCAAAAACCTGGCTGTTGTAACGCCTGCTTTTGTATCGGATTGCTTGGAAACTTTGGAAGAAATTGCCATGGAAGCCAATCATGAATTTAAGGCTCACGGAGGAGAAAATTTTAAAGCAATTCCTTGTTTAAATGATGGTGACGACTGGTGTAAAACCGTAAGTAATTGGATTTCAAGCTGGTCCAATGCTTCATCATCACTTAAACTTGACTCCGAAAAAATTAACGCTTAAATGACTGTTACCGCCGATGAACTAGGAACACAAGACATTAAAAAACTCTTGATAAAACAGGCAGTTCCGTCTTCTATTGGGATTTTATTCATGTCGGTTAATATCTTGATTGATACCATATTTGTTGGACAATGGATTGGTTCTTTGGCCATTGCTGCGGTAACCGTAGTTCTGCCCATCACCTTTTTGATTTCTTCTCTGGGAATGGCGATTGGTGTGGGCGGAGGATCTGTACTTTCCAGAGCATTGGGAGCCAGTCACAAGGAAAAAGCACTTCAAACATTTGGCAACCAAATCATGATGACTTTTTTATTGGCTTCTGTTTTTGTGGTATTTGGTCTTTTTTTTAGTGACGAAATGCTAATGCTTTTTGGCGCGAAAGGAGCCATAATGGAACCCGCAAAAGAATTTTTTATCCCCATAATTATAAGCGTTCCGTTTTTGGCACTTTGCATGATGGGAAACAACGTGATTCGCGCCGAAGGCAAGGCCAAGTTTGCGATGGTCTCCATGATTATTCCTGCATTTGTCAATATTGCATTGGATATTATTTTTATCAAATACTTAGATTTAGGTATGTTTGGCGCTGCTTTGGCTACTGCCATATCCTATTTTACCTGTTTCTTGTTTGTACTTTGGTTTTTTGTTTTCAAAAGTGAACTTCAACTGAAAATGAAGCATTTTAAATTTAAAATGCCCATTGTCAAAGAAATCACTGAGTTGAGTTTTGTGACTTTTTCAAGACAAGGAGTTGTGAGCATTTTAGCCATCATCCTGAATCATACTTTATATACGTATGGCGGCGAACATTCTGTTGCTATTTATGGAATTATCAGTCGAATGCTGATGTTTTCCTTGTTTCCTATCCTGGGAATTACGCAAGGATTTCTGCCAATTGCCGGTTTCAATTACGGTGCAGGAAATTATGAAAGAGTGAAAGAAAGTGTGCAACTATCCATAAAATATGCCGCATTTCTCGCCTCGCTTATTTTTGTGGTTATTCTAATCTTTGCAAAGCCTATCGTTGCTATTTTTACTACAGATCCACTTGTAATCGACCAAACTCCGGAAGCGTTGCGCTGGGTATTTGCAGCTTCGCCAATTATTGCTGTTCAGCTCATTGGTGCGGCTTATTTTCAAGCTGCAGGAAAGGCAAAAAAAGCACTGCTTTTGACGTTAAGTAAACAAGGATTTTTCCTGATTCCGTTAGTGCTCATTCTACCAAATTTTTTAGGTATTTTTGGAGTGTGGTTTGCATTCCCAATTGCAGATATCTTATCAACAATACTAACTGGCTATTTTCTAAAAAAAGAAATGAATACAAAACTGATTCAAACTAACGATGGAATACTATAATTACCTTAAATCTCTGCACCTCATCTTTGTAATTACATGGTTTGCAGGATTGTTTTATATTGTACGCTTGTTCGTGTACCAAATTGAAGCGGCAGATAAACCCTCGCCAGAGAAAGAAATTCTGCAAAAACAATACAAAATAATGACCTATCGCTTGTGGTATATTATCACTTGGCCTTCGGCTGTTTTAGCGAGTATATTTGCCTTTTCATTACTTTATCTGAATCCAAGTTTAATTCAGTTAGATTATATGCAAGTAAAATTTGGCTTTGTTTTTGCACTTTATTTATACCATGGAAAATGCCAACAAATTTACAATCATTTGCAAAATGATGAAATAAAATACAGTTCAAACTTTATGCGGTTGTGGAATGAAGGTGCGACCATAATTTTATTTGCAGTCGTTTTTTTAATCATTGTCAAAGATGCAGTGAACTGGATTTATGGTGTAATTGGAATCTTTTTGTTTTCCATTTTAATTATGTTGGGTTTTAAATTTTACAAACGGATTCGACAAAGAAATCAATCTTAATTATGTTCAAAAGCTTCAAAATAGCAATGCTCTCGTTACGAATCAGAATCTTCCTTTCGATGATTGTGTTGATATTAATAGCGTCTGTTTTATTAGCTTCTATATCCATCATTCAATTTAAAAACGAAGCCAAAGAATACCACCAAGAACGCTTAGAACGCAATGAGAATTCTGTAAAAGAGCACATCAATTATGTACTCTCTACCACTACATATCCTTTAAATTCTGCCAATTTAAGTTTGATTTTTAAAGATAAAATCCATGAATTAGCCCACATTCATAATGCGGAAATAAACATCTATGGTCTGGACGGAAAATTACTAAAGTCTTCTAAAGAGTCTTTTTCTGTGGATATAGTGGCGCCTCCTATTCCAAAATACATTTTAAAACTAGTTCGTTCTTCTATCGAAAAAAGATACGTTGATATTAAAACTATAGATGGCAAAAAGAACCGTTCCGCTTTCAGCCAAATCAAAGATCATAAATTCAAACCACTGGGGATATTGAACTTACCTTATGTAGAAGATGATGGATATTATGAAAACGAATTAAAAAGTTTCCTAATTCGTCTGGGACAGGTGTATGCTTTTATGCTTATTATTGCTTTTGCTGTCGCTTATTTCCTTTCCTCTTACATTACAAAATCATTAAAAACAATATCAGATAAGTTAAGTGGAACGAGTTTAAATCAAAAAAATGAAAAAATTGTTCTGGAAGCAAACAGTAAGGAAATCAACTTATTGATCAATGCCTACAACGGAATGGTGGACAAACTGGAGAAAAGCGCCATTAAACTGGCCCAAAGCGAACGAGAAGAAGCGTGGCGCGAAATGGCCAAACAGGTCGCCCATGAAATCAAAAATCCGCTTACGCCAATGCGATTAACAGTACAGAGTTTTCAACGAAAATTTGATCCAAACGATGCCAATGTAAAACAAAAAATGAACGATTACTCCGAAACTTTAATTCAACAAATTGACACCATGAGTGCCGTTGCCTCTGCGTTTTCAAATTTTGCATCAATGCCGGCACAGCAAAACGAAACCTTGAATGTTGTTGCCGTAGTAGAACTTGCGATGGACATTTTCAATGAAGACTACATTGAATTTCAAAGCGATTCTCCTGAAATTATTTCGAAAATTGACCGTACCCAACTGATCCGGATTATCACGAACCTGGCTAAAAATGCTATTCAGTCTATTCCGGAACAACAAGAAAAAAAATCAGTAGTTCTCCGTATCCATAAAGCAGCAAACAACGTATTAATTACTGTTACCGATAATGGAATTGGAATTCAACTCAAAGATATTGACCGTATATTCGAACCAAAATTTACCACTAAAAGCAGCGGAATGGGTCTTGGTCTTGGAATTATAAAAAACATTATCGAAAATTATAAAGGAACGATTACCTTTGAAACTGAATATGGAAAAGGAACTACTTTTACGGTTTCGCTTCCAATAATTAACACCTAAAAATACAATTATGAACTACGAAAATCTTTTAATTGCAACCGAAAATAACATTGCAACGATTACCATTAATCGTGCTACAAAACTAAATGCGTTGAATGTTGCCACGATTTCTGATTTGAATAAAGCTTTCAAAACATTAGGGAAAAATGATGAAATTCGTGTTATTATTTTAACGGGAAGCGGTGAAAAAGCTTTTGTGGCGGGAGCGGATATCTCTGAATTTGCTGCTTTTTCAGTTGAAGAAGGAACGCAATTGGCCGCTGAAGGACAAGAAAAATTATTTGATTTCATAGAAAATTTAAAAAAACCCGTAATCGCAGCCGTTAATGGTTTTGCATTGGGCGGCGGATTAGAATTAGCCATGGCGTGTCATTTCAGAGTAGCTTCAGAAAATGCAAAAATGGGATTACCTGAAGTTTCGCTGGGTGTAATTCCGGGTTACGGAGGAACGCAACGTTTGCCACAATTGATAGGAAAAGGACGCGCAATGGAAATGATTATGACCGCAGGAATGGTAACAGCGCAAGATGCTTACAGAACGGGACTGGTAAATCACGTAGTCCCTGAAGCTGAACTTTTAGATTACTGTGTGAGTGTAGCCCATAAAATAATCAAGAACTCTCCTTATGCTATCGGCAAAGCCATAAAAGCGGTCAATGCTAATTTTAAAGAAGGAAAAAATGGCTATGAAACCGAAATAAAAGCTTTTGGAAAATGTTTTGGAACCGAAGATTTTAAAGAAGGAACAGCTGCATTTTTAGAGAAAAGAAAAGCAGTGTTTACGGGGAAATAATAACAAAAGAGAACCACGTTGGTTCTCTTTTTAGTTTATAAATGATGTTCCTTTAAAATAATCTTTGCTCAAAAAACAGATTATCTGCTTGACAAGACTTAATTTTGCAATCCTCTTTCGGAATATAACCATCTAAAATTAAACCAATGTCCTTCCAACCTGTATTTGCACTTTTCTGGGAAAATGTAAAAGAAAGCATCCAAAATGGCACTTACGCCAAACTAACACTTGCCAAAACCATTGGTGACACCGAACTGAAAAACATCTACGTTCGTCCCGTTTTATCAGAAAGTAATGTATTCAGCCTTTCCGTTACGGCGCGTTATAAAACCGAAGAAATAGAAAGTTCCCATACGCTCGACGAAGCTTTTATGGTATTAGCGCCTTTTATGAACAATCCATTTTTAACTGCTTTACTGTTTACAACGGAGAACGACATCACTTTTAAACTCAATAAAAAAAGAGTAGGAACTATTATTAAGCAAGCGCCCACTTTTAAAAATGCTTCGGATGTGATTTTGGAAATGAAAGCAAAAGGGATTTCGATTTAAGATTTTTGATTAATCCCGATAACTATCGGGACTGATTTTTGATTTAAAAAACCAGCAATCCAAAAAATATCTGAAATTTAAAAATAGTGGTTAGGGACCAGAATTTAGTAATCAGTTCATGGCTTGGGTGTAAGGCAAGACTGAAATCGATCTTTTTTAATTAAAGTTGCAGTATTTGGACGTCAACAAACTGAATACTAAAACTGAACACTGTTTACTTACTTCTCCCCTTCCCATTCCGCATAAAACTGCGCTAGAAATCCTTCCATATACTGGTGTCTTTCTTGTGCAATTTGTTTTCCCGCCTCGGTATTCATCTTATCTTTCAAAAGCAATAATTTTTCGTAAAAATGATTGAGCGTTGGAGAATCGTTCTTCTTGTATTCTTCCTTGGTCATGTTGAAATTTGGAGCAATTTTAGGGTCGTAGATCGCTCTGTTTTTAAATCCGCCATAATTGAATGTTCTGGCAATTCCAATGGCGCCAATCGCATCTAATCGGTCCGCATCCTGAACCACATCTAGTTCTATGGAGGAGAATTTCTTTTCGAAATTACCGCCTTTGTATGAGATGTTTTCAATGATCTTGACCACATGTACAATGGTATCTGCGTCAACATTTTCTGATTCTAAAAATGATCTCGCTAGTTTTGGCCCTACAGTTTCGTCACCGTCATGAAACTTACTATCGGCAATATCATGCAGCAAAGCACCCAATTGAACCACCGTGGGATCACAAGCTTCTTTTCTAGCAATCAAAACGGAATTTTTAAACACTCTTTCAATATGAAACCAATCGTGTCCGCCTTCGGCATTTTTTAGTTTTTCCTTTACAAAAAGAATCGTTTTTCGAATTAAATCTGCATTTATCATTCTTTATATACTTTTAAAAAAAAAGTTGAATTTCAAAGTTCTGTAACTTCAAAATTCAACTTTTTTATTCTTTATTTTTGCATTCAAAAAGCTATCGTACTAAAGCGGGTTCTACCCATTTGAAAATATGGGATTCTTTCGGAATGACCAATCGCTCAGAAATTCGTGCCATTCTTCCGGGTAATTTCATCAAATAATCCCGGGCTTTTTCTGCTTCATCAGTTAAGCCTGTAATTTTATCAATTTCCCATTTGTCAATTAATTTTTGCATAATGTCTACATAATCCGCTGCAGTGTACACCCCGATTCGTTGTGCCGAATCCGAAAACTGTTCGAAAGCAGTACTTATTTTTTCACCGGATTCTCTTAAGAAATGTGCTGGCATAACGATTTTTGCTTTCATCATATATTGAAACGCAAGCATCATTTCGCTAGGATCCACCTGAAAAATACGAGTTACAAACTCACTGTAAGCATGATGGTGGCGCATCTCATCACCCGCAATCATTTTGCACATTTTAGACAATTTGTTATCCCCATATTTCTTAGCCATTTGCGCTACTCGGTTATGGGAAACATAGGTTGCCAACTCTTGAAAACTAGTATAAACAAAGTTTTTATAAGGGTCTCTTCCGGTTCCTATGTCAAAACCATCGTTGATGAGGTGTTGGGTAGTCATTTCTACTTCACGCATATTCACGCGACCTGATAAATACAGATATTTGTTGAGCATGTCGCCATGACGATTTTCCTCTCCAGTCCATTGTCGGATCCATTTGGACCAACCGTTTCGCTCTACATTATCTATTCCGTCTACGTCCATTAACCAAGATTCGTAGGTCGGTAAGGCTTCTTCAGTAATCGTGTCACCTACTAAAGTTACCCAAAAATCATAGGGTAATTCTTTTGCAATTTCACGCAATTCTTTGACCTCATCAAAAAAAGTATCACTTTGAGAATTAGGCAAAAAATCCGTTGGTTGCCATATTTTTTCTACTGGTATCAGATACTGATCGACAAAGCTATCTACGTTTTTTTCCAAAAACTGCATTACTTCTAATCGAATGTTTTTTATTGACATTATATATAAATTAAATTTTTATTCCTTGAACAACTGCTTTTTCTGTTTTTTCGATCAAATCAGAAAAATTATAATCTTTAACCGCTAATGGCTTATGAACTACAAAGGTAAGGCGATTTCCTAAACCTAAAGGGAAAAACCCATATTTAACAATTATCCAAGAATTGTTTATGCTTATCGGAACTACATAAGCTGAAGGCGCGTATTTGCATAAAATTTTGAATCCGCTTTGCGCAAATTCCTTTGGCTTCCCAGTCTTGCTTCGTGTTCCTTCCGGAAAAATAACTGCGCAACGATTGTGTTTTTCAATATATTCAGACAAATTTTTGATCGCAGGAATGGCTTGCTTGGGATCTCTACGATCAATAAGAGCAGAACCACCATGTCGTAAATTAAACGACACACTGGGAATCCCACTTCCCAATTCTTTTTTACTGACAAATTTACAATGAAATCGGCGAAAAAACCAAATCATAGCAATAATATCGTACATACTTTGATGATTGGACACGAAAATTAACGGAACATTTTTTGGGATGCTTTCCACATTTTCAAACCGGTACGATGTTCCTAACAGTCTTGTGCACAAAATCAGAAAAAAATTTAAATAATCGACACTTATTTTATGGGCTTGATACCCAAAAACGTGAAAGCAAACCCATTGAATTGGGTGAAAAATAACCAAGGTAAGACCAAAACATAAATAATAGATTACGGATATGGGATACGAAATTAGTTTTTCCATGCTTTAAAAATTTGCCGTAAAAGTAAGAAATATATTTTTAGCCCGATTTTAAATCCCAAACAATATATGGACTCAACCTTTAATCGTAACTTTGCCAGTCAAAATCCATGTCCTTTTTTCTATTAAAATGAATTTTACTTACTCAAAAAACGAAAAACTAAAAAGCAAGACCACTATTGGATTATTGTTTACCGAAGGGAAATCAGTATCAAAATATCCGTTGCGATTGGTGTATAAAGCCAGCTCTTTTGGCGATCCAGAATCCCGAAACTTCGGGACGGGAGAAAAAATAAAAATGGGAGTTTCGGTTTCCAAAAAGAATTTCAAGAAAGCCGTAGACCGCAATTATTTCAAACGCGTCCTGCGCGAAACCTACCGGCTGAACAAACACCTTTTGATTGACCATCTGGACCAACCCTATTCCTTTATGTTTTTTTATCAAACTAAAGACAGATTGACGTACGCCGAAATTAATACCAAAACCATTCAATTGTTTGAGAAATTTGTTGCTCAAAACATTAAAAAACCAGTATCCGAAAGCGATTCTATTTCTGAAATATAAACAATTCACCTATCCCAATTAAACAAAATCACCTTTAGATTCAGTCCTGCATCATTATTTCGTGATTTATTGTTATTTTAGTGGTCTCAAATTTAGTTAATTAAACCTATGAGCTTCCTCAAAAAAAAATTCTTAATTCCCCTTGTCGCTTCGGTATTTCTGTTTATTGGAACCAGCTTCAAAGATGATTTTTTTGAAATCGCCAAGCAAATCGAGATATTCACGACCCTTTTCAAGGAATTAAACCGAAATTATGTCGATGAAACGAATCCTGGAGAATTAATGGACAAGGCCATCAAAGGAATGCTGGTTAATTTAGACCCATACACCGTATATTTCAACGAGCAGGATGTAGTGCGATTCAAGATAAACAACACTGGAGAATATACCGGAATAGGCGCTTTACTGACTCGAAAAGAAGATAAATTGATCGTTAAAGAGCCCTATAAAAATTTTCCCGCCGACAAAGCTGGCCTTAAAGCCGGTGACGAAATTATTCAAGTGGGCGATATCCTTTTGTCTGATTTTAAAGACGAGGCCTCTCAGCTTTTCAAAGGTACCAAAAACACCAAAATAGACCTCAAATACATCCGACAAGGAAAAGTACAAAGTACCCAGATTATCCTGGACGAAGTCGAAATCAAATCGGTGCCCTTTTTTGCAAAAATAGACGACAAGACCGGCTATATCGTATTATCGCATTTTAATAAAAAAGCGTCCTTGGAAACCAAAGAAGCCTTAGAACAACTCAAAAAAGAAGGTGCCGAACGCATTATACTGGATGTCCGAGACAATCCGGGCGGACTCTTGAATGAAGCCGTGAATATTTGTAATTTATTTGTTCCAAAAAACGAAATTATTGTTACTACAAAATCAAAAATAGAGCAACACAACAGCACATATAAAACAACCAAAGACCCTGTAGATACTGACATTCCTTTGATAATACTTGTTAACGGTCACAGCGCTTCAGCATCCGAAATCGTGGCTGGCGCACTTCAAGATTTAGATCGTGCTGTAGTGGTGGGTAGCCGCAGTTTTGGGAAAGGACTCGTGCAAAGACCGGTAGATTTAACGTATGGTACACAACTAAAAGTAACCATTTCCCGTTATTACACGCCATCCGGAAGATGCATTCAAGCTTTAGATTATTCACGAAAAAACAAAAACGGAATGGTTCTAAAAACAGAGGAGAAAAACTATAATGCCTTTAAAACCAGAAAAGGCAGAACCGTTTATGACGGCGGAGGAATTCAGCCGGATGTAGAACTGGAAGAAACTAAATTAAGTCCGATAGCAAATGCTTTGCTTCACAACGACGGGATTTTTAACTATGCCACGACGTATTATTATAAAAATCCAAATTTAGGAAATCGCATTCCTGTTATTTCTGATGTGGAGTATTTAGAGTTCAAACAGTTCCTAAAAACACAAAAATTCTCCTTTGACACGGAAACGGAATTGGCCTTGAAAAACACTTTGGCTATGGCCAAAAAAGAAAAAATAGAGGAATCTATTCTGGTAGAATATCAACAATTAAGTGTTGCGCTTCAAAAAAGCGAAAATGCCTTATTGGACAAAAACCAAAAAGAAATCAAAAACCTGATGGTCGATGAAATCATTAAACGCTATCAATATCAGGAAGGGCTGTATCAGTATTACATCAAAAATAATTCTGAAATCAAACGGGCCATTACTATTTTGAATTCCAATATGGAGTATCAGTCTATCTTAAAATGAAAAAATCGTTCTCCATAGTGCTATTACTTTTTTCGAGCTACGTATCAGCTCAGTGGCAACCTATAGAAACGGTTTATTTTGAATTTGACAAATTCACACTTTATAACGACCAAATACAAACGATAGTCGATTTTATAAAAAACACAGATACCTCAAAAGTAGAATCGATACAAATTTATGGGTATTGTGATGACCGGGGTGCTAACGATTATAATTATGAATTATCAAAAAACAGAGTAATTACGGTACAAAATATACTTATCCAAAATGGTTTCAGTAAAAACAAAATTGTCATTATTGAAGGCAAAGGCCGCGTGATTCTGAAAAAAGATATGATAGAAAACCTATCCGAAACCCGTTCTAAAAACAGGCGAGTCGACTTGTTTCTTGTCAAGAAAAACAGTTTTGGAAACGGCATTTACAATTCGTTTCAGAAGAAGCATAAAGTAGGCGACCGTATTTATCTGGAAAATATCCTTTTTCCACTTGGCAGCAGCACATTAACGGAGAAATCTAAGAAAGAATTAGACAAGATTGTGGTTCTTTTGCAGCAACAAAAAACGTTGGAATTCGAAATCAGAGGCCACGTTTGTTGCACGCCCAGTTATTACCTGGATGCCATAGATAAGGGAACCCGAGAACGCAAGCTTTCCTTGAACCGTGCAAAAAACGTCTATAAATACTTGATAAATAAAGGCGTAAACAGCCTTAGGATGCATTATATAGGAAACGGAAACAAATTTCCCTTAGGTCAAGGAGAAGCATTAGACCGCAGAGTTGAGTTTCTGATTCTAAAAATTTAGTTCCCCACTTTTCATCTCAATATGCGGAATATCGTCTTCGAGATACATTTCACTGGTTTGCACAAAACCATGACTCTCATAGAATTTCTTTAGGTACAATTGCGCTCCAATAGTGATGTGGCTTTCGCCAAAATGATGCGCTATTCCTGCAATAGATTCCCGCATTAAGTCATGACCCCATTTTCTGTCGCGGTAATTTGAATCAACTGTTACTCGGCCAATTGAGGCATTGTCAAAACTGATTCCTGGTTTGAAAAGTCTGGAATGCGCTACAATTTTACCTTCAAATTCCCCAATAAGATGCAGAGCTAGTTTGTCCTTTCCATCTAGATCGAGATATACACAGTTTTGCTCCACCACGAAAATCTCGCTTCTCAATCTCAGCAGATCGTATAACTCATCCACAGAAAGTTCCTTAAACGACTTTATACTCCATTTTAACATTTTATTTTTTTTAGTTTTTATTAGACTGCAAATAAAAGAAAATAAAACTATTTTTTCAAAACCTCAACTGATTTTATGATGGCTTCTAACTCATGCATTAAGTCTCTTTTTTCTTTGGAGGGCGCATAACAAAAGCCTTCCAAAACTAAAATCCTGTTGTGCTCTGTATCCAGAATAGCATAATTAATAAAAGGGCCTGACATAAAATCGTTTTTCAATTCCCAAGTTCCTTTTGTTTCATACGTTTCCTTTCCGTCCAGACTGATCTTAAAAAAATAAGGCGAATAGCTTTCTCCGGTAATCATTGCAGTATTATTCTCTTTTCCGCTGATGTAAAGATTGCCAATAGAATCCCTCATTTTAATAATATTCGTGATCAGATCTGTATCCTTTTTAGTGATGACATTTATAGGAACTTGATAAATCAACAAACTCGTGTTGCCGCTTATAATTTCATTTTTTAACCATATAAAAAGCGGTTTATGAAGGACGTATTGATATGAAGAAGGAATATTAATCGAAATTTGAAATTTATTCTTGATGATTTTTGGATTAAGAATAGACTGTTTTATAATGCGTTGGTTTTCGGAAATTTCAGTTTCCTTAATAATTTCAATTATTTTTGGCGAATTTTTCGCTATTATTTCTAGAATATCTACACTTGTTTTTCCGGAAATATGAAACACATTTTGGGGTGATGCGTATTGATTTTTTTTAATTTCAAATTTATTTTGCTCTTCTTTTTTGACTACGATAATCGTACGGCTGTCCGTCATAAATCCTTCTAAAATTTTAGTAGGATATTGATTTATCGTAAAAAGAGGTTCCTCCTCAGGCAATCCTATAACGGCGGAGGCAAATTTATTTCGAATACTGTCGCCAATCTCACCATTCCACAACTGGTCGTCTATGATAACTGAAATAGTATTAATTTTTCCTGTTGTAGCACGCGGTTGGGGATCCTTTTTTTGGTTGCAAGAACCCAGCAAAATGGCAGTAAGAAGCAATAAAAGAAGGGCTTTATTCATTGTATTTCAATTATAAAATAAAACCCAAATTTAGATAAGATTATTCTATTATCCGTTAATTTTAAGTTTCATTCCTGGTTTGAGTACTTCCCCGCGAATACCGTTCCATTTTTTCAGGTCAGAAATGGTTACGCCTGGATATTTTTTTGATATACTATACAACGAATCCCCTTTTTTTACATAGTAATCAACGGTTTCTTTCTGGGATAATCCGGAACCATTTATTTTTTTATTAAAGTAACTTATCGTTGCTTTATTTGTATTTATTACAGGTTCCTCTTTGGCGACAATCAAAGAACTCCCTAAAATAATTGTCTGCCCGGAAATTTTATTCCATTGTTTCAGAGTAGACGGAGAGGTGCCAAATTTCTTAGCAATGCGCTCTAAATTATCTCCTTTTTGAACTATATAATACGCCTTGCTTTCAGTAGATGCTACAGCTGCGTTTGCCTCTAATGAGGCGGCAACTTGCTTCTCAGAAAGGGCTTGTATTGGATCTGAATTCTTTATTACTTCATTAGAAACAACCGCTTCGTTGCTACTAATTTTTAGGTTTTTACCATACGCGATAACATTGCTGCTTAGCGCATTCCATTGTCTTAAATCAGCAATGCTAACATTGTATTTACTGGCAATAGCTCCCAGATTATCTCCTTTTTTTACCTTGTAATACTGGGTTGTCTGGGATTGCGCTATTCTTTGATTGCCAGTATCTTCACGTTCTTTTTTGGGTGTTGTTTTTGTGGCAAAATAGGGCTTCTCTCGTTTGCTGGATTCGTATTCTGTATAGGCATAAATCGGACCTTCATTAGAGGCAAAAACAGCAATTTTTTCTTGTGGCAATCTCAAATAATGATTTTGATCATGATAAAAAGGAATTATATCAAGCTTGTAGGAGGGATTTAAAACCTGCAATTGAACTACTGGAACATCAAGTAAATCTGATATTTGCTTGAATGTAATTTGCTTCTTGATCAGGATAGTATCCGTAGTAAAATGCTTTATGGTAGCCCGCTGGGGCACGATTCCGTGTTCCTTATGGTATTCATAAAGATACATGGTTGCTAAGAAAGCAGGTACATATCCTTGGGTTTCTCTGGGAAGATTTTTCCTGATATTCCAATAATTTTGCTGACCACCGGAACGTCTGATAGCTTTGGAAACATTTCCCGGACCAGAGTTATAAGAGGCCAAAACCAAATCCCAATCTCCAAATATTTTGTACATATTGGTCATATATTGCGCTGCTGCCTCGGTAGCTTTTAAGGGATCGCTGCGTTCATCCACATACGAATCAATTTTCAACCCATATTGTTTTCCGGTTTGATACATAAATTGCCACAGTCCAGTTGCTCCCATTTTTGAAACTGCTTTTGGATTTAAAGCAGATTCCACAACGGCTAAATATTTTATCTCCAAGGGAATATTTTGTTTGGCCAAAGCCTCCTCAAACATGGGAAAATAATATTCCGAAGTGGCCATTAATCGTTCAAAAGATTTTTTTCGGTATTTTAAAAATGATTTAATAATGTTTTCCAGACCTTGATTGTACGCAATATTAAACGGCGATTTTGCATTCATTGCCGCCAATCTTTCTTTCAGCAGTGCTGTTGGTAACTCATAATCTACTTTTTCATCTATATTTATATTTTCGATGTCTTCTGTAAGATCATTATATAAATCTAAGTTGGTCATTTCATTCATCCATAAACTGTCTACACAAGATGCCAGATCATATTCAACAAAGGAATTCTTAATGGAATCTAAATAGGATAATTTTGCATCAATTTTTTCAAATGCTTTGTTTTCAGTTGCTTTCTGCGAAAATAAATGAATTGATAACAACAGAAAAAACGATAATGTGGTATTTTTTATAGTCATATTTAAAAGATCAAAGACCTATAATCCAAATGATTAGAAGTCTTATTTTTACAAACTTAAGAGGTTAAAACTAAAATTTTCTTTAAATATTGTTAAAAATATAATTTTTCAGTCCTTGGCACTGAATTTCTAATCGTTTGTGGGTAAAATTACTTTAAAGATCCAATTGTGAAACTTAAAAAAAACCTCAGCGATACATAAGGTATCGCTAAGGTTTTTATACATGTGATAAAACAGCTGTTTGATTTGAATGCTATTTAGATATCAAACGGCTTTTATTTTAATTTTACTGCATTTATTAGTCTAAAATAGCTGCAATTCCGGGTAACACTCTGCCTTCGAGCATTTCCAGCATTGCTCCTCCGCCTGTAGAAACATAACTCACTTTATCTTCCAGCCCAAATTGTTTTACAGCTGCCACTGAATCCCCTCCACCTACAAGAGAGAATGCTCCGTTTGCAGTAGATTCTGCAATAAAGTTGCCCAATGTAATTGTTCCGTTAGCAAAATTTTCCATTTCAAAAACACCCAATGGACCGTTCCAAAGAATCGTTTTAGAATCCATGATTACTTTTTTGAAGTTTTCCAATGATTTTGGTCCAGCATCCAATCCTTGCCACCCGTCAGGAATTGCTTTGACATCCACAATCTGGGTTTGAGCATCATTTGAAAAAGCATTTGCCGCTACAACATCAACCGGAATATGGATTTGAACTCCTTTTTCTTTGGCTAATCTCAAGATTTCCAAAGCCAATTCTTGTTTGTCATCTTCACAAATTGAATCTCCAATTTTACCGCCTAATGCTTTCACAAAAGTAAAAGTCATTCCGCCACCAATAATCATGTGGTCTACTTTATCCAGAATATTCTCGATTACGGTAATTTTAGAAGATACTTTTGATCCACCAAGGACTGCTGTTACTGGTTTTTCGCTGTTTTTTAAAACTTTGTTCAAGCTTTCTATTTCTTTGGCCAATAATAATCCAAAACATTTTTCGCTTGGAAAAAACTGCGCAATAATTGTAGTCGATGCGTGCGCTCTATGCGCTGTACCAAAAGCGTCGTTTACAAAAATATCACCAAGTGACGCCAGTTCTTTTGCAAAAGCAACATCACCCGCTTCTTCTTCGCTGTGAAAACGTAAATTTTCTAACAATAAAACTTCTCCAGCCTGCAATTTTTCAGCTGCAGCTTTCGCCTCTGAACCAATACAGTTTGAAGCGAACTGAACCGAAACTCCAAGAATTTCAGCAGTTGTTTTCAAAATGTGTTTCAAAGAGTATTTTTCTTCCACTCCTTTTGGCCGACCTAAATGCGACATCAAAATCACGCTTCCGCCTTGCGCAAGAATCGCGTCAATAGTAGGTTTTGCAGCTTCAATACGCGTGGCATCCGTTACATTGAACTTTTCGTCCAAAGGCACATTAAAATCAACCCGAATTATGGCTTTTTTATTTGCAAAATTGAAATCACTTATGGTTTTCATCAGTCTGTTTTTTAGTTTATTTTTTTTGAAAGAGTAACAAATATAGAACTTTTAAATTATTAATAAATTAGAGAAAATCATATAAAATCAATTTTTAGCAACGAAATCGATGTAAATTAATAAATAATGCTTTTATTTATCAATTTGTCTAGATATTATTTTAGATAAAGGCCTGTTAAATTTTAAAAATAAAACATAAATTGACACTTCTATAAACTAGCTTCTGCTGAAACTTTGCCTGCTAAAATTTTAGACTACACCATTTTCTGCTATCTTTGCTTCATGCAATTTTCAGAAATTTTAGGACAAGAACACATCAAAAGTCATTTGACAAAAAGTGCTGATTTGGGCAGAATTCCCCACGCACAACTGTTCGTAGGTCCGGAAGGCAGTGGCACTTTACCCATGGCGATTGCGTATGCACAATACATCATTTGCAGCAATCAAAACGGAGAGAATTCCGGTTCAAATGAAGCGTGCAACCTGAAATTTCAGAAAACTTCCCATCCTGATTTGCATTTTATTTACCCGACTGTCAGTACTGAAGAAGTAAAAACAAAACCCAAAAGCATTGATTTCATAACGGAATGGCGACAGTTTATAGAACAAAATCCGTACGGAAGTTTGTTTGATTGGTACCAAATGCTAGGTGTTAAAAACAAGCAAGGAGAAATTAGGGTCGATGATGCGCAGGAAATCTTGAAATCGCTGGCTTTAAAATCTTATGAAGGCGGATACAAAATAATGATTATTTGGATGGCTGATAAATTGAATATCGCTGCTTCTAATAAATTACTGAAATTATTGGAAGAACCTACAGACAGAACGGTTTTTATCCTGATTTCAGAAAATGAAGAAGATATTATTCAAACGATTCGTTCCCGTTGCCAAGTACTACATTTTAATGGTTTGAGTGAAACTGTCATTGCGGAGGCCTTGGTTTCAAAAGAAAATACGGATTCTAAAATAGCTTTAAAAATAGCGCATCAGGCACAAGGAAATTTCAATAAAGCATTGCAATTAATACAACCGGACAGCGAATCAGTTTTTTTTGAAAAATGGTTTGTCGATTGGGTTCGTGCGGCTTTTAGAGCAAAAGGAAACGCCGCTGCCATTCAGGATTTGATCCAGTGGAGCGAGCAAATTGCTGGTTTGGGAAGAGAAACCCAAAAAAAGTTTTTACATTTTTGTATTGATATGTTTCGTCAGGCCTTGTTGCTCAATTACCAAACGCCAAGTTTAGTCTACATGGAACCACAAGTGGAAAAATTCAAACTGGAGAATTTTGCACCTTTTGTAAATGGCAACAACATAAATGATATTTTTAAAGAACTTTCAGAGGCAATGTATCACATTGAACGCAACGGAAACGCTAAAATTATTTTAACCGATTTATCAATAAAACTTACTCGTTTAATTCACAAAAAATAAAAAAATGAACAATATTACTTCTATTTTAATTTTAATTTTCCTGGCCATCACTTTCCTACAGTCCGGATACGACAAATTGTTTTATTGGAAAGATAATGTCGAATGGTTAAAAGGTCATTTCGCTAAAACACCATTAAAAAACCATGTACCTTTAGCACTACTAAATATCTTGATTTTAGAATTAATTTCCGGTATTTTATGTGTGGTGGGTTGCATCGAATTATTCGTAAACAACGGAAGAATTTTTGGTTTTTACGGAGCCGTTTTCTCTTGTATCACGTTGTTGATGTTGCTTTTCGGACAGCGATTGGCCAAAGATTATGATGGAGCCAGAACAATTGTTATTTATTTTATCCCTGCAATATTGGCCGTTTATTGGTTAAACTAGACTTTACAACTTATTATTTTGAACAACTCCTTTTTAAATAAAAAAATGACACCAAAACACCCTTCAGAATCCCTGACGATATTAACTGATTTGGTTTTACCAAGCGAGACCAATCCTTTGAACAATCTTTTTGGTGGCGAATTATTAGCCCGTATGGATCGCGCAGCAAGTATAGCGGCACGCAGACATTCCCGAAGAATTGTAGTTACAGCATCCGTAAATCACGTTGCATTCAACAGAGCCATTCCGTTGGGAAGTGTCGTTACTGTTGAAGCTAAAGTTTCCAGAGCTTTCAAAAGTTCAATGGAAATATTCATTGACATTTGGGTTGAAGACAGAGAATCCGGTAATAAAACCAAAGCCAATGAAGCGATCTATACTTTTGTAGCAGTAGACGATACGGGAAGACCCGTTGAAGTACCCCAAATTGTTCCGGAAACCGAAATAGAAAAACAACGTTTTGAAGCTGCATTGCGACGCAAACAGCTGAGTTTAGTTTTAGCCGGAA
This sequence comes from Flavobacterium sp. ZB4P23, assembly GCF_003970375.1. Lineage (NCBI taxonomy): Bacteria > Pseudomonadati > Bacteroidota > Flavobacteriia > Flavobacteriales > Flavobacteriaceae > Flavobacterium > Flavobacterium sp. ZB4P23. The sequence continues at coordinate 116,474 of NZ_RYDK01000008.1, read as the reverse complement.
AAATGAACCCCCATGATGCAACCGAATTAAAAGCATTGTTCGTGTAAGAAGCAAAATACAACTGACTATTTTTAATTGATAAATAGATTTAAAATATTCTTGAAAGAGAAAATTTTAAATCAAAAAAGAAGTATTTTTACAAAACATATATTCAATATACAAATGAAATTATGGGATAAGTAATCATCCTGTCAGTTTCTTACAGTTATAAACCAATACAAATAGATGAAAGAAAAGGTAAAAGAGAAGATGAGTTCAGAGAAAGAATCTAAATTAAAAGCGCTACAACTTACGCTTGATAAATTAGACAAAACCTACGGAAAAGGGACAGTAATGAAAATGGGCGACAAAGCCATTGAAGAAGTAGAAACTATTTCTTCCGGGTCTTTAGGAATCGATTTGGCATTAGGAGTTGGAGGCTATCCAAGAGGTAGAATTATTGAAATATACGGTCCGGAATCTTCTGGAAAAACCACATTGACGCTTCATGCTATTGCTGAAGCTCAAAAAGCAGGTGGAATTGCAGCTTTTATTGATGCAGAACATGCTTTCGACAGAAACTATGCGGAGAAATTAGGCGTAGATATTGAAAACTTAATCATATCACAACCTGATAATGGAGAACAAGCGTTAGAAATTGCGGAGAACTTGATTCGTTCCGGAGCAATTGACATTGTTGTCATTGACTCGGTTGCAGCTTTGACTCCAAAAAGTGAAATTGAAGGCGAAATGGGAGATTCTAAAATGGGATTACACGCCCGTTTAATGTCTCAAGCATTGCGTAAATTAACGGGAACCATCAGTAAAACAAACTGTACAGTTTTCTTTATTAATCAATTGAGAGAGAAAATTGGTGTGATGTTTGGAAATCCAGAAACGACAACGGGAGGAAATGCATTGAAGTTTTATGCTTCGATTCGTTTGGATATTCGTCGTTCTACTCAAATTAAAGATGGAGATAACGTCCTTGGGAACAGAACCAAAGTAAAAGTGGTGAAAAACAAAGTCGCTCCGCCATTTAAAATCGCGGAATTTGACATCATGTATGGGGAAGGAATTTCAAAAACAGGAGAGATTCTTGATCTTGCTGTTGAGTTTGAAATCATCAAAAAAGCAGGATCTTGGTTCAGTTACGGTGAAACTAAATTAGGACAAGGTCGGGATGCTGTTAAGTCTTTGATTAAAGACAATCCGGAATTAGCGGATGAATTAGAAGAAAAGATTAAAGCCAGAATAAAAGAATTGGCAGAAGCATAAAAAGTAAAACCCGTCTCGTACCTAAAAAACGAGACGGATTTTTTTATTTTTACACGCAACCTTTTGTTGAAATTTTGATCTTTTGCAAAACAGCTTAGAATTCAATTAAGAAACTGAATTGTATAAATTTAAAAAATTAAGAAATGAAAAAAATTGTGCTTTTTATGCTGTTCATTACAACCTTGACCGGATGTTCCATTGATAATGACAATCAAGATTCTTATAGCTTTGAAGTGCTGCCTATAGATAGCTATACATTACCCGAAAAATTCATATTGGGAAATACCTATGAGATAAAATTAAAATATACAAGACCAACCGAATGTCATTTATTTCAAGGGATTTATTATGACAAAAATTTGAATGTAAGAACCATAGGCATTCAAACGGCAGTGAATACTAGTCAAGTTTGTACGCAACAAATACCTTCACCATCAGAGGTTTCTTTTAATTTTTATGTAACCAATACCGGTTCTTATATTTTTAAATTTTATAAAGGAGAGAATGCTAATGGAGAAAATATCTTTGAAGAAGTAGAAGTTCCTGTCGTTATTAATTAATTCTTGAATAAAATTGTGCGGTTAGACCAATAAATTATTGACTGTAAAAAGCTATTAGGAGTTTACTTGATACATTCGAGTAGTTATCCGGATGCCGAAGAAAATTTACAGATTTGAAGCAAATCCATTTTAGCACTAATGTGAGTACCGGCTTTAAATACCGAATTGTAAAATCATTTCAGATTAATTTTGAACCTATGGTAAAGTATCAAATAAATACTTTTTAAAACAACTCTAGAGACTTTAAACCGCTATTTATTGAGTTGTATTCCGGGATCAGTTACAGTTTTTAAAATTTATTTAGAGTCGAAAGCAACTAATTGGTCGTAAATGATTTCGCGTACTTCTTCTCGAATTTGTTTCCTGTCTGCCCCTGTTTTTCCCAAAGTTTCCACATGAGAATGTATTTTTACCCGCATAAATCCTGGACTTCCTCCCCAAAAAGCATATGGAAATCTTTTTTTATTGTCTCCAAAAGTAATGGGAACAATGGGTATTTGATGCTCAATTGCCAATCGGAAAGCACCATCTTTGAAAGTGTCCAGCAAGACTGATTCATCACATGGAACGCCACCTTCTGGAAAAATACAGATACTCAGTCCTTGATTAATTCTTTTTTGAGCGCGATTAAAGACTTCCATTTTACTTTTTGAAGAATTTCTATCCACCAAAATACAGGTTCTTTTATAGAAAAAGCCAAACAACGGAATTTTTGAAAGTTCTTTTTTACCTACAAAAACAAACGGATTTCTTGTCAGGACAAGCATCAGCATAATATCAGCCATGGAGGTATGATTCGCAACAATCATGTAACTTTTTTGGCACTCCATTGCTTGTGTTCTATCTATTTTATAATGAAAACCCATGCCAAAAAGAATGAATTTTGCCCAAATACGAGCCATCTTAAAAAAATAAGGATACCCGTTTTCCGTCAAAATAGACAGCACCAGAAAAGGAAACATCACCAATATAGGAATGGTCATCAAAATATAAAACCATATACGCCATAGCGCCCAGAAAATAATTTTTAATGCTCTCATAAGTTCAAAAGTAAGAAATCGGATGTTATGATACTCAAAAAATATTCTTGCGTTTTTCAACATATAAGTATTATAAGTTCTAATTTACTGCTCAATTATAATATCTTCGTTTAACCATCAAGGTTTTATTGACTTAAATGTCTGATATGGTTAAAAGAAATTACTAACACGATTTAAAGTAACTTGATTTTTATAATTTGCAAATTTGCGGTAAAAAATAAAAAACTTTGCGAACTTTGCGGTAATAGTTAAAAATCATAATGGCAAAAATACTTACAGGCGTTCAAAGTACCGGAACACCGCATTTAGGAAACTTACTTGGTGCAATCATTCCCGCAATAGTACTATCAAATAAACCGGAAAACGAATCGTTTCTTTTCATTGCCGATTTGCATTCCATAACGCAAATAAAAAACGGCGAAACTTTAAGAACAAATACTTACAGTACTGCTGCTGCTTGGCTTGCCTGTGGTTTGAATGTAGATAAAGTCGTTTTCTACAGACAATCAGATGTGCCACAAACAGCAGAATTATCCTGGTATTTAAGCTGTTTTTTTCCTTTTCAACGCTTGACATTAGCGCATTCTTTCAAAGATAAAGCGGATAGACTGGAAGATGTCAACGCTGGTTTGTTTTCGTATCCAATGCTGATGGCGGCAGATATTTTATTATACGACGCCGAGTTTGTACCCGTAGGAAAAGACCAATTGCAGCACGTTGAAATCACGCGTGATGTAGCGTCCCGTTTCAACCACCAAATGGGAGAGACTTTTGTACTTCCCGTAGCAAAAATTCAGGAAGACAGCATGCTGATTCCCGGAACTAACGGCGGAAAAATGAGTAAATCAGCTAATAATATTATCAATATATTCTTGGATGATAAGTCCTTACGCAAACAAGTTATGAGCATTGAAACCGACAGCACGCCGCTGGAAGATCCTAAAAATCCGGATACGTGCAATGCGTTTGCCATTTATAAATTATTGGCAAATCAACAACAAATCGACACAATGACCGCCAATTACTTAAATGGAAATTACGGTTACGGTCACGCCAAACAAGCGTTGTTTGAGTTGATTATAGAAACTTTCAAAACCGAAAGAGAAAAATACAATTACTATATGAATAACCTTCCTGAAGTAGATGCTTTACTGAAAATTGGTGCTCAAAAAGCAGCTGTTGTTGCCAATGGAGTTTTGGCAAGAGTGAGAGAGAAATTAGGATTTGAGATGTAACAATCTTTTTTAAACCATATAAGTCATGTAAGTTTTTTTAAGTTTAATACTTTGCTATTGCTTAAATGACATATATGTTACAATTATATCGCGTTTATAGCATTCCTTTTTTAGTTTAATGACTAAAAAGGTTTTTTTTTAAATATCACTAAAAGTGGGTATTGTTTTTACTATTTTCATTTTATAGTTTTGATTAATCTTGTTTAAAAAAATAGCATTAAATTTAAATCTTAAAACTATGAAACAAAGCACAAAGCACAAAGCTACATTAGCAAATTTATACTTCTTTTTATTTTAGCAATAACGTTTAGCAATTGCCAAGTAGAGGAAGAAATGCTTGAAAATAAATTGCAACACAATGGAATTGATAAAGACAAAATTTCGCTGCTTCAATTCAAAAACGAAACAAAGCTCAATCCCAAGCAAATGCTATCCAATACAGCAGCTAAAAAAAACAATACAGCTAAAGAAACCAGGCGCTTTTCTGATTTTATAATTGATACGCTGGCAATAAAAAAACACGTTAGTCAAACTAATAAAACGACTTATACTTTTCGTATTTACCCATTGACAACAGTAGCGCAACCAAATGAAATATATAATCTGGTATATCATAAAGTCAACAATTCATGGGAAACCTCCATTTTTTACTTAAAGAAATTCCCGAAAAGCGATACTAAACAAAAATTATTTGAAAAAATAAAACGGATATATGAAGGAACCGTTGCTAATTCTTTGACATCAAAAACATCAAGTTTAGAAATGTGTAGTTATGAAACTACGAGTTATCATTGTACTGACCCAGGAATTTGTGACGGTTCAGGTAAATGTGATTTATGTAATTTGTGTGTTAGCACATCCGTGTCTTATGAATCTTGCTCTAGCGGAGGAGGTAGTGGCGGCGGAGGTTCATCTGACCCAGGCAATACTTCTGGTGGCGGAGGCACTGCGGATCCTTATGCTTACGCACCTAATTTTTATGACAATCCTGTATATGACGACCCAAACTATATTAATGCAGTAAAGAGGTCGTATGTTTGGACTAATTTAGGAGATGCAGGACAAGGTTTTTTTGCCAGTAATCAAGATAATATGAATGCTTTTAATCAAATAATTCAATATCAAATCGATGAAAATTGGTCGGACGAAAGTTGTGTTTTTGCGCAAGAAATGTTTAATTATTTATCTGAAAATAATTTTAACGGGATTATTGTTCCTGCAATTAATCAATTTGTTAAAGAAATGATTAATTCAATGGTAAATAATTATGGCTATTCTTCTGACGGATTTATGGGGGACACTGATTACGATAACATTGATTATTCTGGCCCTAAACAGTTGATTCCAAAGAGTATTATTCTGAACGATGGTTCTACACTAATAATAACCTTTGGAACCACTCAAAGCGACAATAAAAATTCAAACAATGAGGTTGCTGTAGATTTAGTTAATAGTATAAAATTTGCAATAAATTTAGCAAATAGCAACCTAGAAAATTCTAATAAAATAACCTCAATATATATTGCTGCCACAACAAATGGCACTCATTCCTCTACAAGTAATCATACAAGAGGCACTGCGGTTGACATAAGTAGAATAAATGGCACAAAAATGATAAATATAGGTAATAATATTCAAGTTAAAGCCCTGCAAGATGCTTTTGATAACTATCCATCAATCAGAGAGAATTTCGGGCCTTCTTTTAAACACAAGACATTTCCTAACGGATCTGTAAATCTGAATTGGCCTATTGGCGGTCACCAAGACCACATTCATGTATCAGTTCAAAGTTATTAATCCTTAAAATATAATTATGAAAAACATTATTTTACTATTATTTATTATAACAGCTTTAAGTTGTAAATCTCAAAACTTTGAAGCTAAAGAAGTAAACAATTTAGAATTAAATAATTTAATTGGAAATATAAGTTATTTTAAATCTTACGCTTTAACTGATAATTTAATCAATATCGTTATCACTAAAAACGAGGTAGGAAGCGCAAAAAATGCAGAATCAGGTGAAGTTTCCAATAATTTGTATTTATCAAAATGCGAATTTGGAGAACTGCCAATTTGCAAATTATATTTATTGGAGAATTTTATCAATATAAATATTGTAAAAGTATACGAGGATAAAAAAAACATTAAAATTGATATTACATCTGGAAATTTTAATCAACGTAAATCTAATACAATTTTAATCTCACTAAATTAATATGGCTCTTCGCCTAAATTAGTGGAATTGTATTTTTAGGCATTGCCTAAATAATACACCATTTTTATAAAATTATCTGGATTTCTATAACCTCTTGCTCTGGATCTTGCTAACTGCATCACGCTATTTAACCCCGATAGCGCGGATTTGCAATCCGTGCCCACAAAGTATGTAGACAACGTGAGAGAGAAAAATACAATTACTACCTCAATAACCCCGATAGGCGGATTTGCAATCCGTGCCCACAAAGTATGTAGACAACATAAGAGAGAAAAATACAATTACTACATCAATAATCTTAATGAAGTAGATGCTTTATTGAAAATTGGTGCTCAAAAAGCAGCAGTAGTTACCAATATTGTTTTGGCAAGAGTAAGAGAAAAACTAGGATTTGAAGTGTAAAAAATAATTACAATCCTATCAGGGTTTGGAACCCTGATAGGATTAAATCAAATCGCCTCAAACAATTTCCCCGGCAAAGGTCGTATCACGCCTTTCAATTCCATATTCAACAGCATTCCCGAAATTTTATAAATAGGAAAATCACAACGCAGAGCAATGATATCCATTAATTCTTTTCCAGTTTTTACCAGGTAATCGTAAACTTTTTGCTCGTCTTCCTCTAAGCTTACAAATAATTGTTTTTGTACGGGTTTGGATTCCTTCTGAATATCCCAATTCAAAATATAAACCAAATCGGCGGCACTAGTCAATACATTTGCTTTTTGAGTCTTTATGAGGTTGTTGCAGCCTTGGCTATACTTATCTGTAACACGTCCCGGAACCGCAAAAACATCACGATTGTAATCATTCGCCATGTTTGCAGTGATTAACGATCCGCCTCTATCGGCAGATTCAATTACAATGGTCGCTTCAGACATTCCTGCAACGATCCTGTTTCTTCGCACGAAATTTTCTTTATCCGGATTGGAGGAACTCCAAAACTCAGTCATAAAACCACCGTTTTGCTCGACTTTAGCAACATATTTTTTATGGGTTTTCGGGTAAATTTGGTTTAAACCATGAGCAACAACACCAATGGTTTGTAGGTTATTTTCCATTGCCAATTGATGCGCCACAATATCGACACCGTAGGCAAAACCACTTACGATTATAGGATCGAGTGGAGCCAAATCTTCGATCAGTTTTCTACAAAATTCAGTACCGTACGAGGTAATTTGGCGCGTTCCTACAATGCTGATTATTCTTCTGTTTTTTAAATTGATATTTCCAGATGTGAATAATAAAAGTGGTCCGTCAATACAATGTTTCAACCGATCTGGATATTCTTCGTCCTGAAAATAAACCGCATTGATTTCATTTGCTTTTATAAACTCCAGTTCCTGAGTCGCTTTTTCGAAAACTGATTTATCTTTTAAATTTTTCAGCAAAACAGATCCTACTCCATCAATAGCAGCGAGTTGCGATGCTTTTGTATTAAAAACCGCTTCTGCTGTTCCAAAATGGGTAAGCAGTTTTTTGGCTATGATGTCGCCCACGCCCTCTATTCTTTGCAATGCCAATAAATAAAATAAATCCTGCTCTTTCATGCTAATTATTTGAGGGTGAAATGTATAAATTTTTATGCGGATTGTTAATAAAAATTGTAAATAAAATTTTGATACCTGTTTTCGTTGTATAACTTTGTGAGTATGAAAATCGAACTATACATCGCGCAGCTTTTATACCGTTATCAATGTGTAACCGTTCCGGGTTTCGGAGCTTTTTTGACCGAAATTCAATCGGCTAAACGGAACGAAAGCACGAACTCGTTTTCTCCTCCCAAAAAAATGATCGCTTTCAATGCTAATTTGAAAAACAATGATGGTTTATTAGCCAATCATATCGCTTTAGCAGAGAAAACGTCTTATGAATATGCCGTTAGTGCCATTCAATATGAAGTTTTTACTTGGAAAAAAACATTAGAAGAAAACGAACTTTTTTCTATCAAAAATGTAGGTGATCTTCATTTGAACGCGGATAAAAATATAGTTTTCACTCCATACGACCAAACGAATTACTTAACCAGCTCTTTTGGGTTGGCTCCCTTTGTTTCACCACTTGTAAAAAGAGCAATCTTCGAAAAAGAAGTAGAAGCAATTGAAGAAAAAGCAACCATCACTATGGTTCCTGAAACCAGAACAGCGAATCCATATTTAAAATACGCCGCTATTTTTGTGTTAGGATTAGGACTTGCGGGAAGTGTTGGTTATCCAATGTATCAAAATCAAATTGCCTCAGAAACGATTCTTGTAGAAACTGCCGTTCAAAAACAAGTTCAAAATAAAATTCAGCAAGCCACATTCTTCATCGAAAGTCCGGTTCCTGCTGTTACACTATCCGTAAAATCGACTATCGAAGCAAAAATGCCGTATCACATTATGGCCGGAGTGTACAGGGAAGAAAAAAATGCGGATAAAACACTGCGGATTTTAAATCGCTTAGGATATGATGCCAAGCGAATCGCTCCTAACCGAAACGGTTATTTTCCGGTTTTGTATGGCAGTTACGCCACATTTGCTGAAGCAGAAAAAGCAAAAAAAGAAATCAATGAAAAGCACAATCCAGAAGCTTGGATATTAATTCAGTCACTATAAAACAAAAACCCTATTCGTACCGAATAGGGTTTTTTAGTTTTAATACTTTCTTATTATTTAATTCAAACTCGCTTTGTACATTCTCGCTTCTTCCCAAGAAAATTTATGACCGTATTTCTCCATCAACGCATTCAGTGATTCTTCTTTATATCCTGCAAAAGCAGCTGCTAAATCCTGCATTTTATCCTCCGATAAAACCTCTGAAATTGAAACTGCTTTGGTTTGTATCAGCTTTACAAAATGGGTGTAAATCGTTTGTTTGGTCAGCACTCTGATAGTTGCAATATCCGCAATTGATTTCTTTTCGACCCACAATTCATAGGTTTCCTGCACCGTTGTTTTTTTAGGTACCGTTGTTTTTGCTTTTTTCGAAGTATAACGCTCTATGTCTTTATCATCGGCAATCAAGGTTATATTTAATTCCTTGAATTGATTTTGTATGGCTTCTGTCTTGCGGATGATGTAATTTTTTATTTCTGAAGAGGTCAATTTTTCTTTCGAAATGGCTTCTCCTGCCACAACGGTTTCTATCAATAATTTGGCCTTCATTAAGCGTAAAACGGCTTTGGTTTGCAATTCTTCTAGCACGATTAATTCATCATAAAACGTTTTTACTTTTTTGATGCGCTTTACTTCTTCAATTTTCCAAAGAATTTCAAAAACCAGCTCGTCCATTGGTTTTAGGAAATAACTGAAAGCGGCTTGAATGCGTTCCGATACGTGATTCAAATCGACCGTTTCCTGACCAAAAAGGGTATTCAACTGCGAAATGAATTTTTTGGATGGATCTAAAAGCTGTTCAATGATTTCTGTTTGCTTTTTGGCCCAAACAGCGTGTTTGGATTTCTCTGAAATTTCTGATTTTTCGTTATAACTGAATTTATGATTGCGCCATTCCTGAGCCAAATCGTTCCAATCAAAGGTGTTTGTCAGATAGTTATGGATGAAATTTTTGGTTTCAAAATGCAAGGCATTCTCTAAAAACGAATCCGAAGCTTTGTTTAATGAGTAATCCATGACATCCTGATCGTTTGAAATGCCATTCATACGCAACGGAGATAGCAAAATAAGCCCTTCTAGTGAGCGCAAACGAGATAATGCCACATAAGCCTGTCCGGGTAGAAAAACTTGCGAAACATCAAGTGCTGCTTTATCAAAGGTTAGTCCCTGGCTTTTATGCACCGTAATCGCCCATGCTAATTTGATGGGATAGTGCACAAAAGTTCCCAAAACCTCTTCATCAATTTCTTTAGTGGTTTCGTCTACTTTGTATCGAATGTTTTGCCATTCATATCTTTCAACTTCTATAGTTTTATTTTCTTCCGGAAAATGAACCAGAATTTCTTTACTCGAAAGGGATTTGATAACGCCCATTTTTCCGTTGAAATAGTGTTTATCAAAGGATAAATCATTTTTTACAAACATGATTTGCGCGCCCACTTTTAACTGCAATTGTTGTTCCACGGGAAATATCTTATCCGGAAAATCTCCGGTAATCTCCGGTTTATAAACCACCAGCTTTCCCTCCAGATCTTGTAAAGCCTGCGCGTTCATCGTATCGGCTTTGTTGTTGTGCGTGGTTAATGTGATGTATCCTTTATTTGCTTTTAAATCGAAATCGGGTTTTACATATTGGTTTAAGGTTTGAATGTCCTGCTGTGAAATCTCATTGTTGCGCAGGTTATTCAAAACCGAAATAAATGTATCGTCAGTCTGGCGAAAAATCTTGGACAATTCAATGTATAAAGGCGGATTTTGTTGCACGACGTGCGAATGAAAAAAGAATTTTCCTTTGTAATAGGTTTTCAGCGTACGCCATTCTTCGTCCCGAATGACCGGCGGCAACTGCAACAAATCACCAATATATAAGACTTGAACACCTCCAAAAGCAGTGTTGCGCTTGCGTACTGTTTGCATCATATAATCCATCGCATCCAGCAAATCCGCACGAAGCATACTGACTTCATCGATAATCAATAATTCCATATTGCGAATCACCGATTTCTTCAAACCACTCATTTTGAAATGCCTGCGCAAGGTAGCTTTGGTTTCAAATTTAGTACTTTCGGAAAATTGAGGTGATGAATTATCTGGAATAAATCCTCCAAACGGCAACTGAAACATGGAGTGAATCGTAACGCCTCCTGCATTTAACGCGGCAATTCCTGTTGGCGCCACCACAACGGTATTTTTGTGCGTGGTTTGGATAATTTCCCGTAAAAGTGTGGTTTTTCCCGTTCCTGCTTTACCGGTCAGGAAAATGGATCGATGAGTTTGATTGATGAATCGTATTGTATAAGCGGCGGCTTCTGAAATGGTTTGCATTAGGCGTGTATATATAAAGCTAAAGTATTGAAAATTAAAAACACTATTGGAATAATTGGAAAATATTTACGATTATAATTCGACTGTTTTTTAGCCCAGATAGCAGCGAAAATCCTCGAAATTTAGAAAAAACACTTGCTACACGAGAGATTACTTCACTATACTTTTATTTCAATTGGAGTTCAGTGAACTACGTTTATAGCGGATAACCGGGTATGGCTTCAAAAAAAAAAGCCTTCAATCTAACTATAGACGAAGGCAATCTTTTGAATTAATAGTAAAAATTTATTTTTTAGCCGCTGCTGTTTCTTCCGTTTTTGCAGGAGCTTTATATTTATCGTTCAAGGCTTTGATAATTTCTTTTGTGATATCAAATTTATCTTCTGCGTATAAAATTGAGGCAGCGTCACCGGTTCCATAGATGTAGGCATATCCTTTTTCCTTACCGTAGGATTTAATAAATTTTTTCACACCACTCACCAGAGAATCCATTTCTTTTCCGCTTTCTTGCTGCAATTCCTGAGACAACGCTTGTTGTGCGTAGCTCAATTGTTGTTCTTTTTTTTGCAGTTCAGCTCCTTTTTGTTGTGCCCAAGCCTGCCCGTTAGCTTGTGCCTGAGCTTGGAAACCTGCTGCTTCTTGCTTGAATCGATTAATTTCAGCCTCTAGCTGTCTTCCTTTTTCTTCTGCTTTTGTCTTGTATTTTGCTTCAAGATCTTTGGCCTCTGTATATTCCTTCATTAATTCAGAAGTATCTACGTAAGCAGTTTTCACTTCCTTAACTTCTGCTGGTTTGTTACAAGCAACAATTGAAATTGATAATGCGATAATTACTAATGCTTTTTTACTCATGTTTTTAATATTTATTTTTTGGTATTGCGTTGCCAGTTCGCTAACGCTCGTGTCGTGAATCTTTGATTTCATTTTGATGAATTTCTAGTTTTGAGTATTGGTGACAAAAATATAAAAAAATAGATAGTATTGACATAAAGTTTGAAAAATGCTACTTTTTTATGATATAAGATTTTATTATTGTGATTCACAAATGCATAATCTATGACTATTAAAACCGAGCTTCATATCTTCTAAATAAACGAATTAGTTTAAAAATCCGATGATCACCTCGATTTCATTAAAAAACACGCTTAAATACACTTAAAATGATTTTTAGATGTTTTTTAGGATGTAAATGTGTGAGGAATACTCAGAATTCTTCTTCGCTTCCCAATTTGATTGCAATCCAACAAAAAAGGCTTTTATATAATTCATTTTTCCGGTTTTGTATTTTTCCGAAAGCAAAGCAACATAAAACGAATCAAATTTCATGGGAAGCACTTGTACCAATTTCATTTCTTCTTTCTCGAAAAGCATTTTTATAGCCGTTTTAGAAAAATGCCAAAAATGAATTGGCACATCATAAGCGGCCCAAAACGTTCCGTAATGTTTTGCATCGAAGGATTTAAAATTTGGAACAGCAATAATTAAAGTTCCATTAGGTTTTAATAATCGTTTGAGTTCTTTGATTTGGTTTTCCAAATTAGGAACGTGCTCCAAAACATGCCACATCGAAATGACTTCAAAAGAATGATTGTCTAACTCACTGGTTTCGCCAACAAATGAAACGCCTTTCTTTTTGGCAATTGCTTTTGCTTTTTCACTTGGCTCTACTCCTATGGTATGCCAACCGTTTTCTTTGGCAACATATAAAAAATCCCCTGTTCCGGCACCTATATCTAAAATACTCCCTTTGTTGGATTGCAATGAATTGATTAAATTCAGTTTGTTTTTTAGCGCGATGCTTTTTACAAAATGATACGCTTTTTCAAACAAGGATCGCTTACCGTCTGTATGGGAAATGTAATCCACACTTTCATAATACTTCCCTAAATTTTCTAAACTGGGTTGTGGAGACGTAATCAGCATATCTAATTTGGCGTCATGATACAAGTTAAAAACCTCCTGAGAAACAGAATAATCTTTAACGGTTAAAAAAGGCTGTTGGTTTGAAATGTTCATTAATTAATAGTGCTTTTATATTTTTAATTTTAAACAAAACCCTGAAAACACATACGAATGCTTTCAGGGCTGAATTATTTATTTTTATGATTCTTTAATAATTCCAAGGCTTCACAGCGTAGTTTCACGTGGAACAAATTTTAGTGTTCCGTGTTCAGAGGCGGTATTCAGTATAAATCGACAATTAAACTGATCACTATAAACTGAATACTGATCACTTCCTAACGTCCCATATAAATCAACAACACCGAAACATCACTTGGTGACACACCGCTGATTCTTGATGCTTGCGAAATGGTAACAGGACGAATCTTGCTTAGTTTTTGTTTGGCCTCAATTGACATGGACTTAATTTTATTATAATCAAAATTTTCAGGGATTTTAACATCTTCTAAACGAAGTAACTTATCAGCATTATTTCTTTCTTTTTCTATGTAACCAGAATATTTCACTTGGATTTCGGCTTGTTCTAAAATTTCTTGATCCACATCATTGGCGGCAACATAAGCTACTACTTTCTCGAATTTCATCATGTCCTCTAAATCAATTTGCGGACGAGAAAACACTTTGAACATCTTATCCCCTTGCGAAATCAGCGCCGTCTCTTTTGCTTCTAAAACAGGATTTGCTTCCGCAACCGAAACACTCGTTTCTTTGAAGAAAGCCACCATTTTTTCGGATTCATTTAGTTTGTGTTCCATTCTGCGCAAACGTGCTTCTGAGGCTAAACCTATTTCATGTGACATGGGAGTTAACCTAAAATCGGCATTGTCCTGACGCAACAGCGTTCTATATTCTGCTCGAGACGTAAACATTCTGTATGGTTCTTCAGTTCCTTTCGTAATTAAATCATCAATTAAAACTCCGATATAGGCTTCGTCTCTTTTTAAAATTAAGGGTGCTTTTTCATGCACTTTCAAATGCGCATTTATTCCGGCCATCAGTCCTTGAGAAGCTGCTTCTTCATATCCTGTAGTTCCGTTTATTTGACCAGCGAAATACAATCCTTCAATAAGTTTTGTTTCCAAAGTATGCTTCAATTGTGTCGGCGGGAAATAATCATATTCAATTGCATATCCCGGACGAAAGAATTTTACTTTTTCAAATCCTACAACAGAACTCAATGCCTTGAATTGAATATCCTCAGGAAGCGACGTTGAAAATCCATTCACATAAACTTCACAAGTATTCCATCCTTCAGGTTCTACAAACAGTTGATGTCTTTCTTTATCCGCAAAACGATTAATTTTATCTTCAATCGACGGACAATATCTTGGCCCAAGACTTTTTATTCTACCGTTAAACATTGGCGAACGATCAAACCCTTCTCTCAAGATATCGTGAACTTCAAGAGAGGTATAGGTCATATGACACGATTTTTGATGAATCAACGGTGAGGTCACATCCGAATAGGAGAATTTATCCGGCTTCGCATCTCCTTTTTCTTCATTCATTTTTGAATAATCCAAAGATCGTCCATCAACTCTTGGAGGCGTTCCTGTTTTCATTCGTCCTGATTGAAACCCAGCAGCAACTAAATCTTCAGTAATTCCATGTGCAGCACTCTCGCCTGCTCTTCCACCACCAAATTGTTTTTCGCCAATATGAATCAATCCATTCAGGAAAGTTCCATTAGTCAACACAACCGACTTAGACCGAATCTCTACTCCTAGCGAAGTTCGGATTCCTTTTATTTTTCCGTTTTCAATAATCAAACCTTTCACCATTTCCTGATAAAAGTCAAGATTTGGAGTTCCTTCAAGCATCATTCTCCACTCCTCGGCAAAACGCATTCGATCACTTTGAACACGCGGAGACCACATTGCAGGGCCTTTGGATTTGTTCAGCATCTTGAACTGGATTGCAGTTCTATCCGAAACAATTCCAGAGTACCCCCCAAGCGCATCAATCTCGCGTACAATTTGTCCTTTAGCAATTCCACCCATCGCTGGGTTGCATGACATTTGGGCAATATTCTGCAAACTCATTGTTACCAGTAAGGTTTTAGAACCAAGATTTGCAGCAGCGGCAGCAGCCTCAGAACCGGCGTGTCCTGCGCCCACAACTATCACATCATATTCATTTAAAAACATCTTCTTTTATAATTTAATCCGTATTAAGGATTGTGATTTTGAAATCTATTTTATTGTTCCACGTGAAACATTATATACTCAATTTTCAAATCTAAACTAAATGTTCCACGTGAAACACTTTAGATTAAAATAAAGAAAACACTATTATTTCACCTAAAACATAGCGATTTTTTCATCTTCTTTACTACGCATTAAAAGCTCCTCCGACTCTCCTTTGTCTTTGTAGCCACAGTAATGTAAAATTCCGTGAACTAAAACGCGCTTTAATTCTTGCTCAAAAGAGACATTGAAATCAGCGGCATTGTCTTTCACTCTTTCGACAGAAACAAAAATGTCACCGTGCAACTCATTACCCATAGAATAATCAAAACTAATTATATCTGTTAGGGTATCATGATTCAAATATTCTACATTGATTTTATGTAGATACTCATCATCACAAAAGATGTAATTAATCTCTCCTTCTTTCTTGTTTTCTGAAGTAATAACATTTTCCAACCAAGCTACAACAGCTTCTTCGTTGTCTAAATTAAAGTCGGTTTCGTAATTAAAATTGATCATTTATTATTAAAATATTCTTGAACTTTTTGATTAAAATTCGAGCGTAAAGGTAAGGATTGTCTATTTAATATTTCTATGCTATTCAAATAATCTAATAAAGCTGCCGGAAGCACATAAGATGGGTTTTTAAACTCCTTTTTATTGGTTTCGGATTGGCGTTTGTTTTCTTCACCTTGTTGCTGAATAGCGGAATTTAATTTCAACAATTCCTGTTTCACATTCAATATCTTTTGAAGCGTTTCGTTCTTAAAACCTTTGTTTAATAATTGCTTTTCAATTTGCTTCATTTGTTCCAAAGCGCTTTGTCCATTACCAACCAATCCTTGTTTATTTAATTCGTTTTGCAATGCTTCCCTTAATTGCTTTTGTTCTTTGTAAATTTCCATTATAGCTTGTGCATCACCTTCTCCACCCTCACCCTTTTGTCCCGGTTTTCCTTGATTTCCTTGTTTACCATTTTGCCCTTTTGGACCGTCCCCATACTTATCTCCTTTCTTAATTCCGTCTTTCATTTTCTCGCCAAGACCTTCTTGTTTTTTAATAATATCCGGCAATTGCATTCCTTGTCCTTGACCTAGCTTCGGTTTCCCAGAACCCATTCCTGACATTTGCATTTGCATATTGTAAAGCATGTCACTGAGAAAATCTGCTAGTTTGTTAGCCGATGAAATCGAATATTGTTGGTGAGACAAACCTTTTGGAACTTGAGCGTCGGTTAAACTGGATAACGATTTGTCGACGTTGTAAACTACATAACCAATTTCTTTGGTAATATCCTCCGCAATTTTAGGATTACGCAAGGACATCGCAAATAAACTATCGTCAACATGCTTGAACTGTTGCTTTAAATCCTGTTGAATTTTTATGTTTTTATTGAACGCTGGAGACCCTGATTTATGCCTTTTGAACTGATTCATCAAATCTTCCTGTGACAAAGAAAAAGCTAATAAATTATCTACGATTTGTCGCAACATGACAACATCTTCCTGCAACTGTTCCATATCTCCTTTATCCAAAGTTTGCGCCATTTTTTGCGCCATCTCTTTCATCTTTTTTGAAGCACTTTTTTGGTTTGGTTTAGCTTTATCCTTTTTATCTTTATTCAATTCCTCAGAAGCTTTCTTTAAATCATCATCAATACTTTTTTCTTTAGCATCATCTTTTGGTAAATCCAATGGTGATTTTAATTCCTTATTTTCTTTTTCCAAATCATTTAAATCTAATTGAATTTTATCAAACTCCGCATTAATATCTTCCTGTTTATCCAGTTTATTTTCATTTTCATCATCAGATAATTTGTCTAGTTTTTTAGAAAGCTTGTCCAGTTTTTCACCTAACTGTTCCGCTTTCTTTTCAACATAAAATCTCTTAGTCAACTCTACCAACTGTTCTAAATTCTTAGTCTGGTATTTACTGTTTTGTTTAAAATTATCCAACTTGGTCAACAACTCTTCATTCTGGATTTTATCGTTAAGTTCTTTCAACTCGTCTAAAAGCTTTTGGTTTTTTTCCAATTCTTTTTCCGATTTGTCCATTCGGTTTTGAAGCACTTCTTTTAATTCATCTTTTTTATCCGTTTTGAATTGCTCCAAATTGTCATTCATTTTTTTTGTAAATTCTTTCATCATCTCATCCTGTTTCATTTGACGCTTGATAAAATCATTTACTTTTTGCTGATCTTTGAAATCCAAATTTTCTTTCTCTTTTCCGGTTTTTTGAAACTTTTCTATATCGGCCATTTGCTTGTCCTGGTTTTTTAAAGACTTCTCTAAACTGTTAATGTTGTCGTTTTGCTGCTGCAAAATTTGATCTTCCTTTTCTTCATCTGTGGAAACACGATTAGAGAAAACCGAAGACTTCGTACTTTTAAAATTGTGAATCGCATCATTATCAAAAACTTCAAAATAATACTCATAAGAAACCCCTTGCTCCACCGGAAGATTACTTGGAAACGAAAACACGAATTGGTCAAAAGAACTTTTCTTAATAGCAATTGTTCCACGTTTTGCGGTTTGTGGTTTCTCTATTTCGTAATAAACAATCTGAAGTCTAGACAAACCATAATCATCCGTGATTTGGCCTAAAACATAGTTCTTAGCAATCTTCAAACTGTCCGGTGTATTGTTCACATTGATCGTTGGGAACTGATCTTTGATAACTATAAGCTGATAATTGAGTTTTTCGTGGTTTTTTACCTTATCATTTGAAGTAAATATTTGATAATCTGTATTTTGAAGTATATTTTTGGATAAAATAAAGGAGTTTTCTGTTTTCGAAAAAGAAGATTTGGAAATTCCGCTCATCCACGCAATATTTTGGGTCGCTTGAGTTTCTATTTTCCAAGTTACACGCGTTCCTTCAGGAATAACAGCATTTCCAGTTCCATTTATAGTTTCTGCTTTTTTATTCAAATATGAAGGAAAGTTCAATTGCATTTCGAAATTAGCAATCAAAGGAACGGTTATCACTTTCAATTCATAATCCTGCGAAGCAATCGCATTTCCCTCCACGTGAAACAAAATATTTACTGAAGGCTTTGCCATCTTAAATTGAAATTCTCCTGTTTTAGTAGATTCCATGAAATAACTTTCATCACCAATGAAAATCATTACATTCTCCGGAGCTATCTTTCCTTCAGTTTTAATGCGAAGGATAAAATCCTTTCCTTGCTCGGTTTGTAAATTCGAATTTAAAACTACAAATTTAAAAGGAGCCGGTGGCAGAAAATCCGAATTGAAATGCACTACTCTATTCAAACTTTGAGAAATCATGCTGCTGTTTCCAGAAAAATAAAAGAAAGCAAATAACAAAATTGGAATTAAAGCAAAAGGAAAATATTTCCTGTTAACATTATAATTTATGGCGTTCCCAAAAGGGATTGGTTGCAATGCATTGGCTTTTTGTTCAATCGAAGCAGCTAACAACTCCGATTTACTTTGATGAATATCCGAATCTGCCAATTGCAGGAAATTAGTCAACTTATCACTCACTTCCGTAAAATGATTTCCAATAATTTCCGAAGCCTGATTGTAATCGATTCCTTTTTGAAGTTTGAATAATTTAAAAATGGGAAACAAAATAAAACGGAACAGCAAATAGACTTCTACTCCAATGAAAGTCCAAAATAAAATGGTTCTTCCTATTGGCTTGAGCCAAAGAAAATATTCGACAAAAAGCGTAAAAAGGAAATACAACAATCCTAAACCGACAAAGAAAATAGTTCCCCGTATCAATTCGTTGGTATAAAACTTCCTGATGAAAGCTTCTAATTTTAGATAAATAAATTGCTGAGTTTCCAAAATTTATGCTTTGTTTATTGTAACCAATAAAAGTAATAATTTATATGCTGGCAATTATCCAAATTCCAAAATATCTGAATCAAAGATTGAAGTCTCTTGGCAAACAGAATCAACGTTTTTACCGCTAATCCGCTAATTTTTATAAAAAAATCTATATTAAATAAACCACTTGATGTAGAATTGCACTAATTAACATCCTAAAATACAAAATTTAGTTTTTCTAAAAATAAATTTGCGGATTTGCGGTTCTTTTAAAAACTGATGTGTTTGCCTACTTGAATTTGTATCTTTGCAAAAAAAATACAGCAATGTCTAGACAAGTTCGGGTGCGTTTTGCACCAAGTCCAACGGGACCTTTACATATTGGCGGAGTTCGTACCGCATTATTCAATTATTTGTTTGCCAAAAAAAACAATGGTGTCTTCTTCCTGAGAATTGAAGATACGGACCAAAATCGTTTTGTTCCCGGAGCCGAAGAATATATCATGGAAGCGCTAGAATGGTTAGGAATTGCACCCGATGAGACTATTGGTAAAAATGAAAAATTTGGTCCATACCGTCAAAGCGAAAGAAAAGAATTGTACCAACAATATGCTGCTGAATTAATCAATTCTGAAAATGCGTATTATGCTTTTGATACAGCCGAAGCATTGGATTCAGCAAGAAAATTAGAAGAAGATCAAGGGAAAACTTTTATTTACAATCATACTAACAGAGAGAAACTAGATACCTCCTTAGTGATTTCTGCAGATGAAACTGCTAAAAGAATTGCTGATGGAGAACATTATGTCATCCGTTTTAAAACTCCAGTGAATGAAACCTTGCATCTGAATGACATAATTCGTGGCGATGTGAAATTTGAAACGAATCTTTTAGACGATAAAGTATTGTTCAAAAGCGACGGAATGCCAACGTACCATTTGGCTAATATTGTGGATGATCATTTAATGGAAACATCACATGTAATTCGCGGTGAAGAATGGTTACCATCAATGCCTTTGCACGTTTTGTTGTACAGAGCATTTGGTTGGGAAGCACCGGAATTTGCACATTTACCATTGATTATGAAACCTGTTGGGAACGGAAAATTATCCAAGCGTGACGGTGATAAAATGGGATTTCCTGTATTTCCATTAGATTGGAAAACTACAGAAGGCATTTCATCGGGTTACAGGGAAAAAGGATTTTTCCCGGAAGCCGTAATCAACTTTTTAGCATTATTAGGTTGGAACGATGGAACAGAAAAAGAATTATTCTCGCTGGAAGAATTAGTGGAAGCATTTGACTTGAACAGAGTTCATAAAGCTGGAGCTAAATTTGATCCAGAAAAAAACAAATGGTTCAATCACCAGTATTTAATCAAGCAGGAAGATGCAACTTTGGCGAAAGCCTATACTCCTATTTTGTCTAAAAAAGGGTTTTCAGTTGATGAAAGTGTACTAACAAAAGTGGTTTCTTTAATCAAAGAACGTGCGGATTTCGTTTCAGAATTTTGGGAAATGAGCGATTTCTTTTTTGTGGCTCCAACAGCCTATGATGAGAAAGCAAGCAAAAATTGGAAAGCAGAAACTCCGGCATTGATGCAAGAATTAATTTCTGTTATAGAGGAAATTACCGATTTCACTTCGATGAACACAGAAACAATTGTCAAAGATTGGATGACAAAAAATGAAATTGGAATGGGAAAAGTAATGCAACCGTTTCGTTTGAGTTTGGTTGGCGCACTAAAAGGCCCTCACCTATTTGATATCGTTGAAGTACTTGGAAAAGACGAAACGATTAACAGAATTAAAAAAGCAATTGCTACTCTTTAAAACTAATAAAGCTTCTAGCCTTTTGAAGGCTAGAAGCTTTATATTTTATACAATTCACAAGTAAAATTTTACAAATAAATTATCATATTTCCGTTTAGTATTCCAGGATTTCCTTTGAAGTTGACTCCTAAATTCTTGTTGTTCCATTTTTAAAGCATATTATTGACTCCATATTTATAAGAAATATTAGCTCTAAAATGACGAACGCCAAAAGTGATTCTAACAGTTGGATAACAATTAAAATTTGAAATTTCCCTAATATCTTTAGCTAATAAAGTTATTCCGCAAATAACATTGTTTTTCTCCGTGTTATTTGTATTTAATTTTCTATTTACCGTGTAGCACGGGTCCAAACTCAATACTCAAATGATTTTCAATAAGCCTGTAACACATTTGTAAAGACACTTGAGCTGATGCTAATTTATAATTTACATCTTCATTAACTGAAGACAAACTGTTTGTTGCTACAGAAAAATTATTTTCGCTAAACTGAATTACATACACCATATCCCAATTATTATAAAAATTTCCTCGAATAGAAAATTCTGCATTCCAACCCAGTCCTTATTTAGTTTAAAATTATTTGTGTTAAAGGTAAATTGATTCTCTCCAAAAATAATACCTACTCTATTGGAATCCCGGTATTTGTATTGGGTAAAAGTGCTTATTGAAATAAAAACACAAGCTAAAGCAAACAAAATCTTTCTCATATTATTTAAAATTTACAAGAACAAACCTAAAGATTTTTTGTAAATTGTCGGATATTTATTTAACTAAAAAAAACATTATGAACATTCCATTAATAGTACTCTTAGTAGTTGGATTTTTTATTTTACTTTCCTCTTTTTTTACTGTCAAACAGCAAACAGCTGCAGTAGTAGAACGATTTGGAAGGTTTTTAAACATTAGACAATCAGGTTTACATCTAAAAATTCCTTTAATAGACCGAATTGCCGGTCGCGTTAATCTTAAAATACAGCAATTAGACGTTATAATTGAAACAAAAACCAAAGACAATGTTTTTGTGAAACTAAAAGTTTCGGTTCAATTTATGGTTATCAAAGAAACCGTTTATGATGCTTTTTATAAACTGGAATATCCACACGATCAAATAACATCTTATGTGTTTGATGTGGTTCGTGCCGAAGTTCCAAAGCTAAAACTGGATGATGTTTTTGAAAGAAAAGACGATATCGCCATTGCTGTAAAAAGAGAATTAAATGAAGCCATGACTACGTATGGTTATACGATTATCAATACATTGGTAACAGATATCGATCCGGATATTCAAGTGAAAAATGCGATGAACAGAATTAATGCAGCTGATAGAGAAAAAACTGTTGCAGGATTTGAAGCCGAAGCCTCCAGAATTAGAATTGTAGCTAAAGCCGAAGCAGAAGCAGAAAGCAAACGATTACAAGGACAAGGTATTGCGAACCAAAGAAGAGAAATTGCCAAAGGTTTAGTAGAGAGTGTAGATGTTTTGAACAGAGTTGGTATCAACTCACAAGAAGCTTCGGCTTTGATAGTGGTTACACAACATTATGATACGCTACAAGCGATTGGAGCAGATTCTAATTCTAATTTAATTTTATTACCCAATTCACCTCAAGCAGGAAGTGACATGCTGAATAACATGATTGCCTCTTTCAGCGCTTCCAATCAAGTGGGTGAAATGATGAAAAAAGGTAATAGAAAACCAAATCCTAAAAAAGAAAATAAAACGGATTATCAATTACCTGAAAAACCAGAAGCTCCGGAAACGGAAGAATAATTTAAATTCAAATCATAAAAAAAGAGGCTCATCAGCCTCTTTTTATTTTTTTTATCCACTTGATCACAAATGGTAATGCAATGGTCAATAGCGATCCGTACGAACCTGAAAATGCATTTAAGGATGATCCTATGACACCACTCACAATATTTGAGGGGGTTAAACTCTCTTTTGTTTTTTGAAAACCATACGCTAATTTTTGATAACTGATTTCTTTTTCAATCCTTAAAATTTCCAGTTCTCTTTCAATTTGAGCATAGGATGAATATTTTTTGGTTTCCATAAATTAGTCGTTAAAAAAGATTTCTGAAAATTTCTCTAAAATGGGTCCTTCAATAATTCTATCTTTAATAGTAAATAAAAGCATTGTCAGTACAAGATAAATTCCACCAACTATTAAAAACCCATAGGCATAACTATCTAAAGCTATTCCAATAGCAAATGCTGCCGCAACAGAACAAAACAATAAAACCATACTAAAGCAAAGTAAAATCAAAGACATTTTTATGATCATTGTCGTTGATTTCATTGCAAGCTTAAAGCCTCTTAATTTATAATAAGCAGCGGTAGCTTCCAAATATTCTTTAGCCTGTTCTTGAATGTTTTCTGTGTTTTCTTTTAGTTCTTCAAAAGCCATGTACTTATTTTTAGATTTTAATACTAAATTAAATCAAAATTACTTTTGAAGTTTGGCGTTTTGAGATTTTAATTCCGCCAATTTTTCTTCTAAGAAAGAAATGACATCATCCGTCTTGTGACTCATATTAGACACTAGCTCCTCATAAGTTCCTTCCAGATCGTATTTAGCAAGCGAAAACTTATCTTTCAATTCTAAAGATACACTATCAAATCTGTTTTTTAATTCATTTTTAGCATCCTCAAAACCATCTTTAAATTTTTCTCTAGTTCTAGATCCTTTATCCGGAGCGAATAAAATTCCTACTCCTGCACCTATAGCTACACCTGTTAAAAGAGCCAATACTGTATTTCCTGTATTATTCGACATGATTCTTACTTTTATATGTTCGTTTTATAAAGATACATATTTATAAACAACAACCCGTTAACAACTCGTTAAAGTGTAATTATACAAGACCAAAAGCAAATAAAAGCAAGCTCTTGTGTGTTTTTTTAAATTCTATAAAAGATGTTGTTTATGCTATAAAAGACGTTTAAAATCAATATATGGATGTTGTTTCCGATTAGATAAAAATATTAAAAATAGTATTTCTATAAAAAATTACTATACCAATCAAAAATCCTCTAAAAAGAGGATTTTTGATTGGTAAAACTATTTTAGCAATATGTTCTTAAAATGTAAGATCATTTAATACCTGTAGCACTTTATCGTTTTTTTCATTATTTTTCATTTCTGAAAGTTGTGTTTGAAAAAGACTAAAATTACCGCCGTCCTTTTGTAAGTTTTCGATAACTAAAATTCGAACCGCTGCCAATTGGCTTTTCAATGACATCGAATATAATTTTGTTAAAGACTCTTCATCAATATCTTTTATATTAACCTTATCAGAATGCAGTAAAATCAAATTAGAAAACAATAACGAGTTATTATCATTCTTAATATTTTTGACAATAGTCTGAATAATTAAACTGTAATTATCTATACTTTTTATATTAGTCACAATGTTGTTTAAAATCAAATTGGCATTGTTTTCATCCTTTTCTTTTACATATTTATTGATTTCTTTTTGCGTGTTCATCAATAAATTTTCTTCTTTTTTGCCCTTTTCTTCCCAAGCATCTTTTAATCCAACGGTTTTATTAAAGACAATTTTGCCTTCAGTTGAATCTTTATCCACATTGAAGTAACCCAATCGTTGAAACTGAAATTTATCCCCAGATTGTACCGTTGCCAAACTTGGTTCTACAAATCCTTTTACAATTTGTAACGAATCAGGATTCATAAATTCCAGGAAATTTTTCTCTTTATGACTGTCTGGCGCTTCATCGATAAACAATCGATCGTAGAGCCGAACTTCCGTCTCTAGAGCGTGTTGTATAGAAACCCAATGCAGGGTTCCGGCCACTTTTCGTTGACTGGCTTCGCTCCCGCTCCCGCTCCTGCTGTCTTCATCATACGTTACATGAATTTCAGTAATATTACCCGCAGCATCTTTTACAACACGCTCCCCTTTAATAATATAGGCGTTTTTAAGACGTACTTCTCTGCCTAAACTCAATCGGAAAAATTTGGCAGGAGCCTCTTCTAGAAAGTCTTCTTTTTCAATAAATAATTCTCTTGAAAAAGGAACTTTCCTAAATCCTGCACTTTCATCTTCCTGATTGTTTTCGGCATCAAGCCATTCTTCTTTGTCATCCGGATAATTTGTGATGACTAATTTTATAGGATCTAAAACCGCCATAACTCTTGGAGCCGTTTTATTCAAATCTTCACGCAGGCAAAATTCCAAAAGTGAAAAATCAATTATATTTTCTCTTTTGGCAACACCAATACTATCACAAAACTTACGAATAGAAGCTGCGGTATATCCTCTTCTTCGCAATCCTGAAATTGTTGGCATTCTAGGATCATCCCAACCGTTTACAATATTTTCCTGTACTAATTGCAACAGTTTTCGTTTGCTCATTACCGTGTAGTTCAAGTTCAAACGGGCAAATTCATATTGTTGTGGTCGTACTTTTGAGTCATCATAAATTTGGTCTAAAAACCAGTTGTATAATTCTCGGTGCATTACAAATTCAAGCGTACAAATAGAATGCGAAATTTGCTCGATATAATCGCTTTCTCCGTGTGCATAATCATACATTGGATAAATATTCCATTGATTGCCTGTCCTGTGATGGTGACGGTGTAAAATACGATACATCAATGGATCTCGCATCAACATATTAGTAGATGCCATATCAATTTTCGCACGTAAAACATGACTTCCTTCCGGAAAATCTCCATTTTTCATTCCTTCAAATAAAATGAGATTTTCTTCTATAGTACGGTTTCTGAAAGGCCCATCTACACCTGCTTGTGTTGGCGTTCCTTTTTGCAATGCCATCTTTTCCGAGGATTGGCTGTCTATATATGCTTTTCCCTTTTTAATCATCAAAATTGCCCAGTCATACAATTGCTGAAAATAATCAGAAGAATACAATTCCTCGGTCCAGTTAAATCCCAACCATTTTAAATCTTCTTTGATGGCGTCTACATATTCCTGCTCTTCTTTAGCAGGATTGGTATCATCAAAACGCAAGTTAACCGGTGCATTGTACTTTAATCCTAAACCAAAATTCAAGCAAATTGATTTAGCATGACCAATATGTAAATAGCCATTAGGCTCCGGCGGAAAACGAAAACGTAATTTATCTTTAGGAAAACCGTTAGATAAACTGTCTTCAATGATTTGTTCTATAAAATGGAGCGATTTTTCTTCAGTTGACATTTTTTTGTTTTATTTTAGCAAAGATAAAAAAAGTTTGAGGTTAAAGGTTTAAAGTTTCCATAGAAACCTTTGAAAAATTAGCGATTCCTCTTTACATTATACGCTTTACACAAAAAAATAAAATAATGGGAATTATAAAACTTAAAAATATCCGCACCTACTCCTACCACGGTTGCTTGATCGAGGAAGGAAAAATTGGGTCAGACTATATTGTAAATTTAGAAGTTAAGACTGATTTGAGAAAATCCAGTGTCACAGATGATTTGAAAGACACGGTGGATTATGTGCTCTTAAATCATATCGTTGTAGAAGAAATGGCGATTCGTTCAGACTTATTAGAACATGTGGCACACCGAATCTTAACGCGAATCTTTGAAGAAATTCCGGAAATTTCCAGAATTATTGTGGCGGTTTCTAAACTAAACCCCCCTATTGGTGGTGATGTTGAAGCAGTTACTATTGAATTGGAAGAATATAGAAGCTAAATTAAAAATTTTTTTTAAAACTTTTAAACTTTAAACTTTTAAACTTTAAACTTTTTGAGTACTTTTGCCGTCCATTCAACAGGGCGTCGTGGCCGAGTGGCTAGGCTGGGCTCTGCAAAAGCTCCTACTCCGGTTCGAATCCGGACGATGCCTCTAAAACCTTCAAAGCAATTTGGAGGTTTTTTTTATGTCTAATTTTTAGGAGAATTAGGATTCGAATCCGGATAAAATATAAAACCTTTAAAACACTTTAGTTTTTTTTTGACTCAAATTTTTACCATTAAGAAACTACATTTTATTAAGACTTAAGACTTAATTTTTCTTAATTTCTTAATGGTTTAAAAAAACGTAATAGACTTTAATTATCTATTTTATCAAATGCTTTTTTTACCAATTCTTTTTCTTCCGGAAACCAACCTTGGGTGATCAAAACCATCCCAAAAACCATCATTACAATACTGATTCCTTTTTTAATTTTAAGGATGTTATTAGGGGTAAGTTTTGTTTTTAATTGTTTAGCTAATCCAATTTTGATACAATCTATAAATAAATAGGTTCCAATAACTGCAATAAAAAAAGTGACCATTCTAAATGTTTGCATTTCTAGTTTTGGTCCTACTGAAATAATAATAGCCAACCAAAAACCAAGTACACCTATATTGATAATATTTAACAAAAAACCTTTTATAAAAAGGCTTAAATAATTTTTTTTAACTATTTCCTTATCGATAATGTCTGTATTTATTTTCTCTTCTTTTTTTAATTGCAGGAAAGAAATTACACCATAAGCGAGCATCAACACACCTCCAAAAATAAAAAGTGCTGGTTGGTCTTTTAAACTTTGAATTAACCGGTAACTGCCTAAATAAGCAATTCCGATGAAAACAATATCTCCTAAAATTACGCCTAAATCAAATATTAAAGCCGCTCTAAATCCTTTTATAATACTTGTTTCCAGTAAAATAAAAAAAACAGGGCCAATCATAAAACTTAAGAAAATTCCCCAAGGAATACCAGCTAGAATATCGTTTATCATTAAATATCTAAATTTATTGGTATGAAAAATAAACTAAAATACTAATTTTTCTCTAAGATAGTACCACCAATGAAAACACTTTTGTTAATCTGTTTTGGTTTTCCATAGATAAAAATTGAGCCTCCAGCTTTTACTTTTGCATCCACTAATATTGTGGCATGAATTTCTGATTGTCCTCCTGCAGCAACACTTATGGTTGTTTGAGAAGTCTCTAAATCCTTAGCATTAAGAATTCCGCCCGAGGTAATTACAACATCTTGATTTTTGGCTCTACCGGATACTGAAACTATTCCTCCTGCATTCGCTTTCACTTCTACTTTATCAACATCAATTTCTAACTTTATTTCGCCTCCAGATTTTGCATTCAAATCTAATACTGTTTGTTTAAAATCAGAGTCACTTGATACATAACTTCCCTCGCTTACAGCAATACTTTGCAAGGTTTTAAAATATAACTTAACTTTAATATCATCTCCAGATAATAATTTAGGGAAAGGCATTCTGATTTTTAATTCACCGTTTTTATTCACCGTTTCCACTTCATCTGCACGAGCACCAGTTATAATAATTTTGTTTTCTGAGGCTGCAATTAATTTAACACTGATTTTATCAAATACTTTTACTTCATCAAAATCTCCTAAATTTCTGGTTATCTGAGCATTTGTTATTTGACTTAAAAATATAAAAGCAATAATCACTAATTTTTTACTCCTATTTCTAATATTTATTTTTTGGTATTGCTTCGCCAGTTCGTTAGCACTCGTGTCGTGAATCTTTGATTTCATTTTTTTTATTTTAATGGTTCTCCAATTCTTCTTAAAAAATTAAAATCCAGTTGTTTTTTAACTAAATCAGCATTTTTTACTTTAACGTAAATTTCATCTCCTAATTGTAATAATTTTCCAGAAGTTGCACCAGTAAGTGCGTATTGTTTTTCATCAAAGGTGTAATAATCGTCTTTTATATCCCTGATTCTACACATTCCTTCACATTTATTTTCGATAATTTCTACATAAATTCCCCATTCTGTCACACCGGAAATTACACCCAAAAATTCCTCGTCCTGATGATCTTGCATGTATTTGACCTGCATGTACTTAATAGAATCACGTTCGGCATTAGTTGCTAAACCTTCCATTGTGGACGAATGAACGCATTTTGTTTCATACGTTTCTTCATCTACTGATTTACCTCCGTCCAGATAATGTTGCAACAAACGATGCACCATCACATCCGGATAACGACGAATTGGTGATGTAAAATGCGAATAATAATCAAAAGCTAAACCATAATGTCCTATGTTATCCGTTGAATATTTGGCTTTACTCATACTTCTAATCGCAAGGGTATCAATTAAATTTTGTTCTTTTTTACCATTTACATCTTCCATTAATTTATTTAAAGCTTGTGAAATAGAACCTTGCTTAAAATCAATTTTATGTCCAAACTTAGCAATAACAGCTTGCATTGCAAAAAGTTTATCCTCATTGGGTTCATCGTGAATTCTGTAAATAAACGTTTTCTTTTGTTTTCCAATGTATTCCGCTACTTTTCTGTTGGCTAAAAGCATGAATTCTTCAATCAGATGATTGGCATCTTTCGAAACTTTAAAATAAACGCCTTGCGGTTCACCGGCTTCGTCTAAATTAAATTTCACTTCCACTTTATCAAAAGTAATAGCTCCTTCAGCCATTCTTCTTTTTCTAAGAATTTTAGCTAATTCATCCATTTTTAGCGTCGCAGCGACAATTTCTTTCGAAACTTGATACGAACTTGCCGTGATCGAAATTTCTGATGGAATCACATCGTCTTTGGTCTCTATGATATACTGCGCTTCTTCATACGCAAAACGTTGATCAGAGTAAATTACCGTTCGACCAAACCATTGGTTGATAACCTCGGATGTTTCGTTAATTTCAAATATAGCCGAAAACGTATATTTTTCTTCATTTGGTCGCAACGAACACGCAAAGTTTGATAATACTTCGGGTAACATTGGCACTACTCTATCTACTAAATAAACTGATGTTGCTCTTTGATACGCTTCATCATCCAGGATTGTTCCTTCTTGTAAATAATACGAAACATCAGCAATGTGAATACCAATTTCGTAATTACCATTTTCTAGTTTTTTAAATGAAAGTGCATCATCAAAATCCTTCGCATCTTTTGGATCAATCGTAAAAGTCAACGTATCTCGCATATCGCGACGTTTAGCAATTTCATTTTCTTCTATTGAAGTATCAATTTTTTGTGCAAACATTTCTACTTCAATAGGAAACTCTGACGGCAAACCATATTCTGCAAGAATGGCATGAATTTCTGTATCGTGTTCCCCTGGTTTTCCTAAAACTTTTATTACGGAACCAAAAGGACTATCAGCTCTGGCCGGCCAA
This sequence comes from Flavobacterium sp. ZB4P23, assembly GCF_003970375.1. Taxonomy (NCBI): domain Bacteria; kingdom Pseudomonadati; phylum Bacteroidota; class Flavobacteriia; order Flavobacteriales; family Flavobacteriaceae; genus Flavobacterium; species Flavobacterium sp. ZB4P23. The sequence goes on along the minus strand of NZ_RYDK01000008.1, from coordinate 86,358 downwards.
TCTTCAATGTGTACCAAAACGACATCACCTTGTTCGGCCTCGCCTATTTTATCCTTTGGAATAAAAATATCGGTATACATTTTTGGATTTGCAGTAGAAACAAAAGCAAAATTAGCTTGAATGTCAATTACACCCACAAAATCTGTTTTATTTCTTTCAAGTACTTCAATTACTTCACCTTCGGGTCTTTTTCCTTTTCTGCGGTTGTATACATACACTTTGACAATGTCTTTATCTAAGGCGTGGTTCAAGTTATTGGTCGGGATAAAAACATCTTCTTCCATTTCAGCACAAACAAAATAAGCTGTTTTACGGCTTGTCATATCAATTTTACCCTCGTAATACTCCTTACTTTCGGCTTTTACTAAGTATTTACCCGGCTCTGATTCTATGATTTTGTTTTGCGAAGCCAGAATCTTCAAATCTTTTATAATTTGATTTCTGCTTTCGGTATCATCAAGCTCAAGTTTTGCTCCTATCTGTTTATAATTGAATGCTTTATTAGCACTTTGCGATAATATTTTTATTATTTTTTCAGAGAAATCTTTCTCTTTTTTTATCGGCTTTCTTAGTCTTTTACTCATAAATCGGTTCTTAAAAGTCTAAAATTACAAAGAAGATATCATATTACAGATTTTACGGATTATATTTATTAAAAAAATAACTTTCGTATCTTTATAAAAATTGAAAAAATGGAAGATTTCAAAATAATTAGAACCTTTAATTATTCACATGAAATTGTGGTACTAAAGCATTTATTAGAACAGGAAAAAATCAACTATTTTTTTGAAAATGAAACGTTGGTTTCCATCGATCCGTTTGGCAGTTTTGCTTATGGTGGAATTAAACTTAAAGTTCATATTAATGATTTTGAAAAGGTTCAGGAATTATTAGATAACCTGAATACAAAACTGACTATTGTTTAAATCTAAAACAGTACTTTTTTTGAAAGTTGTCAACATCTATTATTTTAAATAAAAAGAAAAATTAAATTTAAATTATTTTTTGGTTGTTATTATAGTATGTTAATAGTGGCAATAAATTTATTTTAAAAATGGTTGAAATCAAGTTTAAAGATGTTGTTAAAAGTTATTAACATACTTATTTTAAGATAAAGTATTAGTTTTAAAGTCTTTTTATATTTTAATTAACAATGGTTGATAATATAAAAATTAGTGGTTTTGTAAATAACTCACACAACATTATTTTGTTGATAACCCACTTTTTAATATTAATAACTATTCTAAAAATTAACGAAACTAAATTAGGATTTAAAAACTAGGTTTTGGATTACTTATTTTTTAGATATTACCCAAAAATAGTTCTAAGATTCTATCTTAAGTTATGAACATAGTACGTTAATTTAAAGTTAACTGAATATCAAGCAATTGCATTTCGTTATTAACAATGTAAAATTTTAACATTTATAATACAAAATTTATATTGATTTACAACTATTTATGGATTAAAAGGAATTGTTAATAACTGTTAATTAAATAAGGATCTGATAGTTACAAAATAAAATATTAAATTCAATTTTAAAGGTATATTTAAATTGAATTTATCAAATAAATAGGACTTATTTAATTCATCAGAATAGATTACTTTATTTAAATTTGCACAACATTATTTAATACATAGTATATGAAAATCTCCATAGGAAACGATCATGCAGGTCCGGAATACAAAAAAGCAATTGTGGAAATGCTTCAAGCAAAAGGACATGAAGTAACTAATTACGGAACAGATTCAGCAGCAAGTGTAGATTATCCAGATTTTGGTCATCCTGTTGCTACAGATGTTGCAGAGGGAAAAGCTGATTTTGGAATTGTTATTTGCGGGAGTGGCAACGGAATTTCTATGACAGTCAATAAACAATCTAAAGTTCGTGCGGCTTTATGCTGGATGAAAGAAATAGCAGTTTTAGCTCGTCAACATAATGATGCTAATATTATTAGTATTCCCGCTCGGTACACTTCAATTCCACAAGCAGTAGAAATGGTTGAAGCATTTTTAAGTACTGAATTTGAAGGTGGAAGACACCAAAATAGAGTAGATAAAATTTCTTGCTAGAATTTAATTATTCCAAAATTATACAGTCCAAAAAAGATTAAAATTTGAATTACTATAATTCCGTAAAACCTCAAAAGGAAGCTTTCTTTTGAGGTTTTATGTCTAAATAGAAGCATTGCTAACCCGGAACCAATTGTTCCGCCAATAACGCTTGGCAGTAACAAATTAAGTTCTGAAATGCGTCTTTTTTGATTTACAGCTAGCTGTTTGTCAACTGCTATTATTGAAAAAGCAACCAAATTAATGAGTGCAAAATACCAGAATAAAAAAGACATAAATAAGAAATTTTGACTCAAAGATACTATTTTAGCAAAATGATTTTATAATCTTAAATTTAAAATGACCAACATACAATTCATATCAAAAGTCGTTGCGACTGCAGCAATAAACATTCAAAAAACAGTACAATTATTACAAGAAGATTGTACTATTCCTTTCATTTCTCGCTATCGAAAAGATACAACAGGAAATCTGGATGAGGTACAAATAGAACAAATTGCAAAGCTTCAAAAAGAATACGAAGTGATTGTAAAACGTAAAGAAGCGATTTTAAAATCGATTCAGGAACAAAATGCGCTCAGTCCAGAATTAGAAAAAAAAATACAACAAAGTTTCGATTTACAGGAATTGGAGGATTTTTATCTCCCATTCAAAAAGAAGAAAAAAACCAAAGCCGATGTGGCTAGAGAAAATGGATTGGAACCACTAGCCAAAATCATTATGGCGCAAAATAATGATGATGTCGATTTTATTTCGACAAAATATTTGAACGAAAAAGTAAGCAATGAAGCAGCAGTTCTACAAGGCGCCAGAGATATTATTGCTGAATGGATTAATGAAAATAGTTATGTTCGAAAGCAACTCCGACGATTGTACGAACGCAAAGCCATTATTACGACTAAAGTGGTAAAAACAAAGAAAGAAGATGAAAAAGCACAAAAATTTAATCAATATTTCGATTGGTCTGAGCCGTTGACTAAAACACCTTCACACAGATTATTAGCCATGCTCCGTGCCGAAAATGAAGGTTTTATTAAGGTTAAAGTAGAAGTTGATATTGATGAAGCGTATGTTATTATTGATGCGTTAGTTTTAAAAAGTGAAAATAAAACCACACCGCACGTTCAATTAGCTATCGAAGATAGTTACAAACGATTGCTGAATCCGGCGATTTCAAATGAAACTTTGCAAGAAGCTAAAGTGAAGGCTGATGCCAATTCTATTCAGGTTTTTGCGAACAATCTTGGACAGTTATTACTGGCGCCGCCGTTGGGTGAAAAACGAATTCTGGCGATTGATCCCGGTTTTAGAAGCGGATGTAAAATTGTTTGCTTGGACGAAAAAGGAGATTTGTTGTACAATGAAACTATTTATCCGCATGCGCCTCAAAAAGAGGAAGCGATGGCGATGAAAAAAATTCGTTCGATGGTAAATTCGTATAAAATTGATGCTATTTCAATAGGAAACGGAACGGCTTCGCGTGAAACCGAATTCTTCATCAAGAAAATAGCTTTCGACAAACCGGTCCAGGTTTTTATCGTTTCAGAAGCGGGAGCATCGGTGTATTCTGCCTCAAAAATTGCTAGAGATGAATTTCCGAATTATGATGTCACGGTTCGAGGTTCGGTTTCTATAGGTAGACGATTAAGTGATCCATTGGCCGAATTAGTAAAAATTGACCCGAAAGCCATTGGCGTAGGCCAATACCAACATGATGTGGACCAAAACAAGTTGAAAGAAGAATTGGATAATACAGTGGTTCGTTGCGTGAATTCAGTTGGGATAAACATAAACACTGCGAGCAAGCATTTATTGAGTTACGTGAGTGGAATAGGAGAGAAGCTGGCTGAAAATATAATACAATACCGCTCGGATAATGGTCCTTTTACAGATAGAAAACAACTTAAAAAAGTGCCGCGTTTGGGTGAAAAAGCGTACCAACAAGGCGTTGCTTTTATCCGAATTTCGAATGCAAAAAATCCATTGGATAATTCAGCGGTTCATCCGGAAGCCTATGGAATTGTAGAAAAAATGGCTAAAGATTTGAAATTGACGGTGCATGATTTGATTGCCAACAAAGAGAAAATCGCTTTGATAAAACCAGAAAACTATAGTACACCAGAAATAGGTTTATTGGGATTGAAAGACATTATCAAGGAATTAGAGAAACCAGGATTAGACCCCAGACAATCAGCTAAAGTATTTGAATTTGATCCGAATGTAAAAATGATAAAAGATATAAAAACAGGAATGATTTTGCCGGGAATTATCAATAACATTACTAATTTTGGTTGTTTTGTGGATATTGGAGTCAAAGAAAGCGGGTTGGTTCACATCTCGCAACTCAAAGCCGGTTTTGTTAGTGATGTAAATGGAGTGGTTAAATTGCACCAACATGTTCAAGTCAAAGTGACCGAAGTAGATGAGGAAAGAAAGAGAATTCAGTTGACGATGGTTATTTAAATTATAAAAAAAGGCTTTTCAAATTATGAAAAGCCTTTTTTTATTTTGTTTCGTCTACTTTTTTATCAGCTGACGGATCTTCTTTAGCTGCGTTTTTGAATTCTTTGATTCCGCTTCCTAAGCCTTTCATCAGTTCCGGGATTTTTTTACCTCCAAAAAGTAATAAAACAACCGCCAATATAATAAGGATTTCTGTAACACCTATACTACTCATAATACGATAATTTTTTGCCGAAGCAAGTTTGTAATAAACCTATCAGCAAAGGTATAGAGAATTAATTAATAGAAACTCATTTAAATTCATTTATTTTAATTTTAAAAACGTTAAAAATTTATTAAAAACGAATGCAAGATTAAGAAATATGATCCTAGAAAAGCGAATACAATCAACGACAATAATTGTTATATTTGTTAAATAATCAAAAAAGATGCCCGACAAAGGATTAAAAAGACAGAAATTAAAGGAAAATTTATTTAATAAAAGACGTTTAATCATACTAAACGAAGATACTTTTGAAGAAACTTTTTCATTGAAACTTACCCTAATGAACGTTTTTGTGGTAGCAACTTTGGGCGCTATAATTATTACATTTGTCACCACCTTTATCATTGCATTCACTCCTTTACGAGAATTTATACCGGGCTATTCTTCTTCAAAATTGAAAAAGGATGCAATGGAATTGTCTTTAAAATCGGATTCTTTGTCACGCGCATTAAAACAAAACGAAGCCTATATCCAATCGATTCAAAAAGTGCTGACCGGAGAATTAGAATATGCAAAATTCAATAAAGATTCAATACTCGCGGAGGCAGAGGAAGCGCCTTCACAGGTTGATATGTCTGCATCAAAACAAGAATTAGAATTGAGGCAACAGGTTGCGCAGGAAGAGAAAAATGTAAATTCCCTGCGATCCTCCAACAAAGGTAAGGGTCAACCTCCAATAAAGTAAAATAGTTTTTATTACAATAAAATGGAGTGCGCCCAGCGGCTCAAACAATTAAAATCAGAAGGAAGAAATGTCACTAAAATCAATTGCAGCAAAATTATTTGCAAAAAAAATTTACAATACCACACAAGCTTGGTCTACTGATCCTATTGAAACTCAAAAAAAAGTTTTTTTACAATTAATAAAAGACGCAAATAAAACCCAATTTGGCGTAGACCATCATTTTGACCAAATTAAAAATTACGATGATTTTACAAATCAGGTTCCTGTTCGAGATTATGAAGGGTTAAAACCTTATATTGATAAGGTGGTCAAGGGGTCAGTTGATGTGCTCTGGAAAGGAAAACCACTTTATTTTGCCAAGACTTCCGGAACAACATCTGGGGCTAAGTACATTCCTTTGACAAAAGAATCCATGCCGTTTCACATTACAGCAGCCAGAAACGCTATTTTGCATTATATTCATGAAACCGGTAACGCTGATTTTGTAGATGGAAAAATGATTTTCTTGCAGGGAAGCCCACTTCTGGAGGTGAATAATGGAATAAAATTTGGTCGTTTATCTGGAATTGTAGCGCATTTTGTTCCAAAATATTTACAAAAAAACCGAATGCCCTCTTGGGAAACCAATTGCATTGAAGACTGGGATACTAAAGTGAATGCAATTGTCGAGGAAACAATCAACGAGAACATGGCTGTGATTTCTGGAATTCCTTCCTGGGTGCAAATGTATTTTGAGAAATTGCATCAAAAAGCAGGGAAGCCTGTTGGGGAAATCTTCAAAAACTTCAATTTGTTTATTTACGGCGGTGTAAATTATGAACCGTACCGCGCCAAATTTGAAAATTTGATAGGTCGAAAAGTAGACAGTATTGAGCTGTTTCCGGCTTCGGAAGGATTTTTTGCGTACCAAGATTCACAAAAAGAAAAAGGAATGTTACTGCTTTTAAACTCGGGAATTTTTTATGAATTTATTAAATCGGACGAATTTTATACGAATCCCGAAGGTTCGGGACCAAGACGTTTTACGATTGGTGAAGTGGAACTGGGCGTGAATTACGTTTTAATCATTTCTACTAATGCAGGACTTTGGGGATATGATTTAGGCGATACCGTTCAATTTACCAGTTTTAAACCCTACAGAATTATAGTATCCGGAAGAATCAAACACTATATTTCGGCTTTTGGAGAACATGTAATTGGGAAAGAAGTGGAAAGTGCGTTACAGGAAGCAATTCTTGGAACTACCATTCGAATCAATGAGTTTACCGTGGCACCACAAATCACTCCTGCAGAGGGATTGCCGTATCATGAATGGTGTATTGAATTTGAAAACGAACCGGAAGACAGCGTATCTTTTGCGGAAGCGCTGGACAATGCCATGCGAAAACAGAACATGTATTATGATGATTTGATTGTGGGCAAAGTGTTGCAAAAAGTGGTTGTCACCAAAGTGGCTAAAAATGGTTTTCAAGACTATATGAAATCGATTGGCAAATTGGGCGGACAAAATAAAATCCCGAGACTTTCTAATGATAGGAATATAGTGGATTTGTTAAAAAGTAAATAAATGTCTTACCTTTGAAGGTTAGAAAATAAGTAGAAAATGAAAGAAACAAAAAATATATCACGCTCCAGAGCACAAGAGTCTTCGGCAGCAATTGAAAAAATGTACATCACGATGCGCCACCTTTTTAACAGGGGATTTTACAAACCGATGGGAATTTCAGGCGATACATTGCGCGAAGCATTATTAGCATTACGACCAGAAATTTATGGAAATATTGCCGAAGAAAAAGTAGAATTGAACGGACTTTTATATGTAATTGAACGTCTTCCAGTTGGAATTGAAGAATGCAGATTTATCAATTTAACTTCGGATGAAGGGTATTCTAAATCGCATTTTCAGGCAATTGTACCGCCAAAAAGGCGACGCAATTGTTACCGTATCGACGAGGAACAAATGAACGTGGAGATTACTCGTGGACGCTCAGATATTTATGATATTCTGACGCATTTGACGTTTATTTTCATAGAATCACACAAAATTAGAAACAGGGTTTTACTGGATGACGCCGGTGAAGTTTCCCGCGACTGGTTCAAACTGGAACAAGCAGTTTCCCAAAAGAAGAAACTGACTCTTGTAGAAAAAGAGAAAGCCATTTCGCATGCCGCTAATATTCTGGGAAGAACATTTGAGGAAGTATTGGATATTTATGACGCATTTGGTTCAGCTGCTGCGCCAGATCGTTTCTTGCATGTTATCTTTTGGTTGGGAAAACTCGCCATTGAAGAAATTGTAGACGATAATAAGAGAACAATCACCTTTAGTCCTATTTTAAGAGAACGATTGGGACACCATATTCACGGAGAAATTTGGGCTACCAAAATTAAAGAAGTGCTAGAAGAAAACGAACTTTTAGACCGCCCTATTCACGTGATTAGTGCGAACATGCACAGTGTGATGAATTCTATTTTTGCCACCGAAGTGTTGAAAACTAAGTTCAAAGACAAATCAGATTTCTTTATTTACGAGGAATTGAGTAAATCCGGAGCAGATGCTGTGCGAAACCAAGTGGAAGAAGTAGCCTTGAAATTTGGAATGATTTCGTTGCCGGATACCTCAGGAACGAATATCGATATTCAGATTTTTGATACGGCCAAAATTGATTGGGCAAAAACATCTTTTCCTAAAGCGAGTACAGGAGATAAAAAGCCAGTATTGATTGTTATGGATTATGCTTTTGGGGAACAGGCGTATGAAACGATTGATGAGTTGCTGAAACCGTTTAAAAAAGACACTTTATTGAATGTGGAATCGGTTTCTATCATGGGGAAAGCTGGGATTCTGGAAGGTGGAAAAGGGGACATTATGATTCCGAATGCACACATTAATGAAGGAACGGCAGATAATTATTTTTTCCATAATGAATTGTCGGCTGAGATGTTTGAAGGCAATGATATTGCTGTTTTTGCCGGACCCATGGTTACTGTTTTAGGAACTTCATTGCAGAACAGGGATTTATTGAAGTTTTTCCATGAGTCGACCTGGGGAATTATTGGGTTGGAAATGGAAGGTTCTTATTACCAGAAAGCCATTCAATCAGCTTCAAAAATTAGAAAGAGTGTTCCACATGATGTGAAGGTCAGATATGCGTATTATGCATCAGATAACCCGCTGGAAACGGGAAGTACATTAGCTTCAGGCGGACTAGGAACCACTGGTGTAAAACCAACTTACTTGATTACCATTAAAATATTAGAACAAATTTTCAACGTAAAATAATTAGCTCATGAATTTAAACGCGCATAGCGATTCAGAAATTGATGTATTTCAAATTACCAGTAAGCTAAAAAAAGGGTTCGGAAGGTTGAATACCCTGTTGTTCTATTGTATTCAGTTTTTTTTAAATCAATGGAAGGTTGTTTTAGTATTACTAATCATCGGTTTTGGTTTGGGATTGTTTTTGGATAAGAATAATAAATTGTATACTACTGAAATTACTGTAATTCCTAATTTTGGGAGTGTGGATTATTTGTATGCAAAAATCAATTTGATTCAATCTAAAATTAATGCTGGCGATATCGTTTTTTTACAAAATGAAATAGGATTGTCCCAACCTGAAGATCTAATAAAAATTGAAATTAAACCCATAGCTGATGTTTATAAATTCATTGAAGATAAAGAGCGAAACTTTGAGTTGATTAAGTTAATGGCAGAAGTTGGAGAGGTAAAAAAAGTACTTGAAGATAATATTACTAGTAAAAATTATACGTACCATACGATTGCGGTTGTTACCAATGGAACTACTAGTGAGAAAAAATTGATTACACCATTATTGAATTATCTAAATCAATCTGAATATTTTACCGCCATACAAAAGGTAGGATTGGCAAATTTAAAACAGGATATTACTCAAAATGACACGATTATTCAACAAATAAATGGAGTTCTTAATGGGTTTACAGCCAATGTAAAAAGTGCATTAAAAAATGATAAGCTCATGTATTATAATGAAAATACACAACTGAATGATATTATTAAAACCAAACAGGAATTGTTATACATTCAAGGGCTAAACCGATTAAAATTAATCAATTTTCAAAAAACGATTAGAGAGGTAACATTCACATTGAATAGTGATACTTCAAAATCAGTAAATGGCGTTATGAAGTTTGTATTTCCAGTATTGCTAGTATTATTATTTGTTTTTATTCATTTGTTCATTCGATTTTATCAAAAGCAATTAGCAAAATCAAAAGTAATTGCTTCTTAAAAAAAATATTTTTCTTTTGCAAAACAGAGCCATTGTGTTAAAAACAATTCGATACTACTTACTTACAACAGTCCAAAATCCTGTAGTTCGGCAAAGTTTACTAACCTTATTGATTCGGGTTTTTGGTGTGGTTCTTTTATTTGGTTTTACTTTGTTTTTAACTCAAAAATATGATCCTAAACTAGTTGGGCAATATGATTTTGTGCGTACGTTTCTTTTCGCAATCGGTAGTATTTGTTTGCTAGGATTTGACCAATCCATATTGTATTTTAAAGGGTGTTTGTATCCTAATTATTCTTTAGGCCATTTGAAGAAAGTATATTTAAAAATGGTTTTGATGCTGTTTTTAGCATCCTTACTTTTATTTCTTTTTTTTGTACTATTAGATGCTTCTGTTATTACACAATTTTTTGCTGATAATGCAACTTATTTCCTTCTATTCAAAGCCTCCGCAGTTATGTTTTTTTATGGACTTGCTATTCTAAACGTTGAGGTTTTTAGAGCATTAGAGGAAATAGTAGTAGCTGAATTATTTCGAAATGTTTTTAAATACTTGCCTATTATTGTTCTGGCTGTTTTATTAGTTCAATGGCAATTAGAATTGTATTTAGTGGATGCTCTATTGTTGAGTTTTGTTTTTTTGGGAGTTGTTACTACAGTACTAACTTTTTATTTTTTTACAAAAAAAACAGCTATTTGCACTACGGATTGTTTCTCAGCTCGAGAGATTATCACTCAATCTTTTCCCATAGCCGTAAGCGGAATGGCTATTTTTTTGATGATGAGTTTTGACATCTTGTTTTTAAAAAAATACCAAGGTTACGCAGCAGTTGCTTTTTATTCGGTGGCGGTCAAGTTAATGACATTGTTGTCTGTTATTATTTTGACAATAAACATTACCGTTTCGGCATCTATCGCAGCAAGTTTTTCGAATAAAGAAATTGAAAAAGTACAGCAAATAGTTCAAAATAGTTCCCGATTAATTGTAGCGATTACGCTACCCGCAGTTATTGGATTGCTTATTTTTCCGGAGTTTGTTTTGAATTTTTTTGGCCCCAATTATTTAGCGGCGAAAGAGGCATTAATAGTATTGGTTTTGGGACAAGGTTTTTGTGCCTTTTTTGGGTCGGCTCCTGTTTATTTAAACATGACTGGGCGGCAACGAATTTTTCAACGTATTGTTTTGGGCGCTCTTGGCCTTAATTTTATTCTCAATTATTGGTTAATTCCTTCCTATGGAATGTTAGGAGGGGCAATCGCTTTTTCGGCAAGTGCAATTTTTTGGAATTTTGGAACAGCTCTTTTTGTGTATTACAAAGACGGGATTAAGTTGTTTTTGAGTTAAGTTTGTCACTTCTATTTTCAATCAGACCTAAATGTCTTTACTCATAAAAAAAAATAAAGTAGCTTTTTTACTCCTTGTGGGACTCAATCTATTTGTGGCCTTTGCTGCGAGTTTTATTTTACCGAAACGTTTTTTTTATGATGCTGCTATAATTGCTTATGATAATGGTAACGAAATTGGTTATTTTGGAAGTTACCCATTGACTATTTTGTTTTATAAAATTACAGGTTTGCGTTATTTGCCTTTTTCAATAATTGCATTGATTCAGTTTTCCATTTTAATGGGTATTTTGTATAAAATAGGAATTCCAAGTACGTTTGAGAAAGTTACAATTAAGAATATTTTGGTGTATTTTGCTTTCATCATGATTGCGATTTTTATGGCAATGCCTTCCAAGGAGTTTATTACTTTTTTGTACCTCTCCGTGATCGTTTTCTTATTTCAAAATAAGCATTTTACTTTTCAGACTACCTTATTTATAGCCTTGTCTCTTTTTGTGTTTTTTGGAGTTATCTACAGGCCTTATTTTGCGCTACTGCCTATCGTAGCCATGGGAATGTATTGGGTTACTTGTGTCAAGATTCCGAATCGTACTTTTGCAACTCTTTTTTACGGAATTGTAATTGTAATTTTTTTGTCATTGAGTTATGGCTTTGTACAAGGAGAATTTTTTTCAGAGCAAAGCAGAGAGCTTATAAATAGCGCCCGATTAGGATCTGTTGATGCTAATTCAAGCATTGTTTCACCTGTAAAAACAGACACTTGGTATGGTGAAATCATAGGGATTTTGTATGGTTTTTTTACTGTAAATGTACCCCTTAATGGGTTGAAGCATATTTTTTCTCCACAAATTTTGTTATTCGTAATTTGGCAATTATTTCTGTTTTATATTTTATTGGTTCGATTGGCACGTTGCATAAAAGATAAAAAAAAATATGTTTACGAGTTATGGATGCTTCTTTTTATATTTTCTTTTTTTATCATTCAAGGGGTTTTTGAACCTGATTTAGGATCAGCGATTCGTCACAAAATGGGTGTTTTCCCATTAATTTATTATGCTCTTTATTATGACCATTTCCGAAAAGCAGTTCAATAAAGTTTTCTCTTTTTTTTTGGTGGCGATAGCTTGTACGCTAATTTTCAGGAAGCCTTGTACTTGGTTAATTTTTGCTTTCGCTATTTTTAATATGTTCTATTTCAAGAAAATAAAGTTATCTAGAAAGGCATTGATTTTAGCCAGTACAATCGCATCGCCTTTTTTGTTAGAATTATTGCTATTTTGGAACAATGATTCTTTTGCTCAAGGTATTAAATCTTTAGAAAAGACAGTCTCTTTAGTCTTATTTCCAATAATTATTTTGGGAAATTACAAACGCATTTCATTTCAAAAATTGTTACAATTTTATGTAAATAGTACCACGTTAGTAATGATTGCTTTTGTGTTGCGTTTTGTATTTGTTTTTCCGGAGCATATCACTAAGTATTGGCATGGAATTCACCTATGGGAAATGGGCTATGTTTTTGCAAATTCTATCGGAATTCATGCTCCAGCTCTCAATATGCACTTGGTTTTTGTGAGTATTTCAGCCTTGTATTTGTTATTGCAAAGGTGCCAATCGAAAAAGAAGATTGGACTTGTGTTTATATCCTTTTTGATATTTGTAATCTCTTTTTTTGTCGTGCTTTTAGTTAATACTCGAATGGCTTTATTCAATGTTTTAGTTGGGTATTTATTGGTATTGTTTTCGTTTTTTGCAGCACAATTTGACCTAAAAAAGGTATTGCTTTATACTGTAGTTATTGGTGGTGTAGTGTGTGGGGTTCTTTTTCTCTTTATTCAAAAAAATTCGTATATGAAAGAAAAATATAGCACGGTAACTTTTGCTTACATGGACAAAGTGGGGAAGCTTGACGAAATTGATCATCCCGAAATAAAGGTTTTTAATTCTCTCGTAACCAGAGTTTCTATCTGGCAATCGGCTTGGGAATTATCTTTGCAACATTTACCTTTTGGCGTTGGAGCTTCGGATGGAAAACCAGAATTAGTAAATTATTATAAACAAACGAATCAGTATTTTTTAGCAAAATATGCTTTTCCTACACACAATCAATTTTTAGACTCTTTGTTGAAGTTTGGTGTTTTAGGGCCGCTAGTGGTTTTGCTTTTTATTGGAACGATTGGTTATCTGGGAATCGATTTAAAAAACGCATTAATTTTTGCTTTCTTTTTTCTTTTTTTTACTTCGAATTTGACTGATGATTTTTTATTGCGTTTCGACGGAATTACGTTTAGTGGCTTTTGGTTTTCTATTTTTGGAAGTTTTTGGCTGCAGCAAAAAAGTAACGTTCATACAACTTCTGAAGTGCTGTGAAATTAATTGTTGTATTAAATAAATCTTTACATCTTGTTTTGCCCTTGTTGCCAAATTGAGCTCTAACTTTTGAATCTTCAAGGATTTTGAAATAGACCGGTAACTCCGATAATTCTTGGTATAAAAAGCCAGTCTCTTTGTGAACAACGGTATCTTTATTGCCATTTATTTTAGTCGCAATTATTGGTTTTTGTAATGCCATAGCCTCAAGAACCGCGATAGGTAATCCTTCCCAAAGCGAGGTTTGAAGATAGATATCTAAAGCATTGATTTGCTCGTACACCTGTTTCTTTTCTATAAACCAACCTGTAATTTTGATGTTTGGGGCTGTAATTTCATCGCGTTCTTCTCCATCGCCAATCCATACAAATTGATACTCTGGAAATTGCAAAGCAATGGCATTGAATTGTCTTGGATTTCTAGCCGCAGTAATCCGACCTGCAATTCCTATGGTTAGTTTTGTATTATCAACTGCTTGAGAATAGTTTTCGATGGCAGAAATATCTATTCCATTTCTAATCATTTCGGCTTTTCCTAGTTGCTTTGCCATTTCAAACTCCGAGTCACCACAAGCGATGGTGATTCCTCCGAAAATTTTCTGAAAGAATTTCTCGATGTACCAATATCCTTTTTTGGCCATAGTAGAAATATCGGTACGCAAAAACGCATATCCGTGCGGTGTATAAAAAACGTTTGGTTTTGGGTTCAAAAAACTGCAAGCGATTCTCCCTAAAACGCCTGCTTTAGAAGAATGTAAATGGACTATATCAGGTTTGATTTTTTGAAGTTCAAAGACTAATTTTTGTAATGCTTTAAGGTCTGAAATGAAGTTTATTTCTCGCCTCATCTCAATTTTGACAGTTGGAATAGTAGCAAATAATTGGGTTACTTTTTCTGGGTCAATCTCTTTGCGATTGGCACTGTATAGGATGGAAGTTTGTACTTTTTGAAGAATGATTTCTTTTTCGAAATGATGGGTTAGATCTTCAAAATAGGTATAAATGCCTCCGCCTAATGCTTCAATTATATGTACAACTTTCAAATGTTTGTTTTTTGCGTGGGAAACAAAAATAAAGTATTCTTTTGCACTTTTACAATAAACGGAGATAGAATTGATGTAAAATCAAATCCGAAAAAGCAATTTGTTGTTCCTTAGCCCCGGGAGGAGCGGTATCCTTTGTTTTTTCTTTTAAAAAGCAAAGATATAGTGGATCACGGCACGATATGTCCTAGAAAGCCTTGTATTTCTTGCTTCGAATTTAAAAAGAAAGATGCGGTTTGTGGGTGAGTTTTCTTCAAATCAATTACATTTGTTACGTTTAAATAATTAATATGAAAAGAATACTTATCACCGGAGCCGCAGGATTTTTAGGATCACATTTATGTGACCGTTTTATCAAGGAAGGCTATTTTGTTATTGGAATGGACAATCTCATAACGGGAGATTTAAAAAATATTGAGCATCTTTTTAAATTAGAACAATTCGAATTTTACCATCATGACATCACTAAGTTTGTCCATGTACCGGGAAATTTAGACTACATCCTTCATTTTGCCTCCCCGGCAAGTCCTATAGATTATCTAAAAATTCCAATTCAAACCCTGAAAGTGGGTTCTTTGGGAACGCACAATTTGTTGGGATTGGCCAGAGTAAAAAATGCACGAATTCTTATCGCATCCACTTCTGAAGTGTACGGAGATCCATTGGTTCATCCGCAAACCGAAGAATATTATGGTAATGTGAATACCATTGGACCAAGAGGGGTTTATGACGAAGCAAAACGTTTTCAAGAATCAATTACTATGGCATATCATACGTTTCATGGCGTAGAAACCAGAATCGTTAGAATCTTTAATACGTATGGGCCAAGAATGAGACTTAATGATGGTCGTGTTATTCCAGCATTCATAGGTCAGGCGATTCGCGGAGAAGATTTAACCATTTTTGGTGACGGGATGCAAACGCGTTCGTTTTGTTATGTAGACGATCAAGTCGAAGGAATCTACAGATTGCTGCATTCGGATTATGTTTATCCGGTCAACATTGGAAATCCGGACGAAATTACGATCAAAGATTTTGCCGAGGAAATCATAAAACTAACCGGAACCAATCAAAAAGTGGTGTATCATCCCTTACCCATAAACGATCCGTTGCAGCGTCAGCCAGACATCACAAAAGCTAAAAACTTGTTGGGATGGGAAGCTAAAGTGGGTCGCGCCGAAGGAATGAAAATCACCTATGATTATTTCAAATCGTTATCTAAAGAAGAACTTTCTAAAGAGGAGCATAAAGATTTCTCAAAATATATCTTTTAATTCAACGATTTTAAAACAGTTTAAAAAACCTAAGTTTAGGTATGAAAATTCAGCATCAGAGTAATTATGGATTATAGTAGTAAAAGAAGAGTATTACACTTTTTCTAATCAGATAAATTTGTGAAAACCAAAACGGGAAGGTATTCAGGTTACATTCGCCCTTTTTCATTTGTAATAGACTTGATCTTTATCAATGTGCTTTCGGTATACTTGTCTGACTTTCCTGTAAATAAGGTTTTTTATTCCTTATTTATAAGTGCCAGCTGGTTTATTATAGCGGCCAATCTTGGGTTTTATGAAGTATACAGATACACAAAATTGATATCTATATTAAACTGTGCTTTAAAACAAGGTGTTTTATTTACCCTTTTTTGTCTCGTCTTCGCTTTTTTTGACTCTGAAAACTCCAGTTTTCAAAGAATCGTTCTCTTCACTTCAGTTTCGCTGTTCTTAATTCTAATCATTAAACTGTGTATTTATTATTTTCTAAAAAGGTACAGAGTGCTTTTTGGCGGTAATTTTAGAACTGTAATACTGTTAGGAAATTCTAAAAGTGTGGAGCCATTACAACAGTTTTTTACTAAAAATCCAGATTATGGATACAAATTAGAAAAAGTTTTTGACTTGAAAAAAGATAAAGTGCGAAAGCTTAGGGAGAGTTTTGCCTTTGTTTTGGAACACAAAATAGATGAAATGTATTGTTCGATGAGTGATTTGACGCAAAGTCAAATTAATGAAATTGTATATTTTGCTGACAATAACCTAAAAACATTAAAATTTATTCCGGACAAAAAGCAGATTCTTTCCCGGAATTTTACTTTTGAATATTACAATTACATTCCAGTAATTTCCTTGAGAAATATCTTGTTAGACGATAGCTTGAACAAGGTGATCAAACGGGTTTTTGATATTTTATTTTCGGTTGTGGTGATTCTAGGGTTGTTATCTTGGCTTACCATAATTCTCGCAATTTTTATAAAATGGGAATCCAAAGGGCCTTTATTTTTTATCCAAAAAAGGAACGGATTAAATTATAAAGAATTCAATTGCTACAAATTCAGATCGATGGAATTAAACGATGAAGCTGATATAAATCAGGTTTCTAAAAATGATATTCGGGTAACTACAGTAGGTCAGTTTATACGGAAAACAAGTATTGATGAGCTGCCACAGTTTTTAAATGTACTATTTGGCGATATGTCCGTTGTAGGTCCCAGACCCCACATGGTAAGTCATACCGAAATGTATGCGCTGAAGGTGGATAAGTTCATGGTACGCCACTTTGTAAAGCCAGGAATAACCGGACTTGCTCAAACCAAAGGATTTCGTGGTGAAGTCGAAACAGATAAAGATATTATCAACAGAGTAAAATTTGATATTTTTTATTTAGAAAATTGGTCTATTTTATTAGATATTAAGATTGTTTTTAACACAATATACAACACCATAAAAGGTGATGAAAAAGCGTATTAATAATGGAAAAACCACTTGTATCCATAATTACGCCTTCTTTTAATTCGGAAAAATTCATCACTGAAACCATTCAATCCGTGCAAAATCAAACCTATAAAAACTGGGAAATGATTATTGTAGACGATTGCTCTACGGATCAAACGGTATCTATAGTTGAAGAAATCACAAAAAAAGATAGCAGAATCCACCTTTTTAAACTTATAAAAAACTCCGGAACAGGAATTGCCAGAAGTGCCGCTTTGGCCCAAGCTAGCGGGAAATTTATTGCTTTTTTAGACGCGGATGATTTGTGGAAACCCGAAAAACTAGACAAACAACTTGATTTTATGAAAGTGAATAAGCTTCCTTTCACATTTTCATTTTATGATTGCATAAACGAAGGGGGAAACCCGTTAAACAAAAGAATTGAAGCGCCATTGCATCTTTCCTACCAACAGTTATTTTTTTGTAATTATATAGGGAATCTAACGGGAATCTATGAAGCTAATTACTTTGGAAAAATCGCTGTTTCCCCCATTCGAAAGCGTCAGGATTGGATACAATGGCTTACAGTACTCAAAAAAATAAAAACTGCACAGCCCGTTCCGGAAAGTTTAGCTTTTTATCGCATCCGAGAAAATTCTATTTCGGCTTCTAAAATGGAGTTAGTTAAGCATAATTTTGCCGTGTACAGAACGCATCATCATTTGAATTTAATTAGCGCAACACTTTGCATGGTTGGGTTTTTATTTACGCAGTTAATTCTCAAACCACGGTATTCCAAGACCATTAAAGCATCGATTTAAATTGCTTCAATTTGCCTCGATTGCTTCTTTCTAAACTTTTTTTTCGGATAAATATAAAATTCAAATTCGGTTCGAGATATTGTTCAATCGCCTTTTTAATTTTTTCAATTTGTTCCAAATTTAATTCGGTTTCACTCACATATTCAATTTCAAAAGTATCTATTTTGGTTTGTTTTATCAGAAATTCTTTCACGTTTCCGTCGTCCTCGATGATGCTTTTTGTCACATAATAAAAGGTAAGTCCAGGTGATTTTTTCCCGCTGGGTAAAATGGCAACATCATTGGTCCGGCCTATTAATTGCTTGAGAATGGGTTTCTGTAATGTGCTTTTTTCGTCTAGAATTCCAAGATCGCCAATGTCATAGCGAATAAACGGATGCGCTTTGTTGAACAAGGAAGTAATCACGATTCGGCCTGAAGTACCATTTGGAACAACTCGATTATTTTCATCCAAAATTTCCATAAATAACGTTTCTGAATTCACTTGCCATTCTCCTTCTTTATTCTGAAAAGCAATCAAATCAAGTTCTGATGCACCGTATTCATTGACAATAGGAATGCCAAATTGTTTTTCCAATAGGAGTTTGTCTTCTTCAAAAAGCATTTCAGAAGTTACCATGCACACTTTCAAACTCGGACAAATTGCTGATAATACGATGTTTTTCTTTTGTAAAAATTTAGCAAACAAAACAATGGAACTTGTATACCCATTGATATAATCGAATTTTTTAGTTCGAAAATGATTCAAAAATCCTTCTAAAACAGCATCTGATAAATCAAAAATGGAGAACCGAAACCGATGGCTCAAAAAATCCTTGAAACGTTCTTTTTTGTTGCCAATAAAGTTCATTGGGATTCCATAAAACCGCGCTTGATAGGAAGTATTAAAATCAATTTCATACCAGCCAAAACGATACATGTTTGAAGCCCAAGTCAACGCATGGCAGTATTTGTCTTTGGCAAAAATAAAAGGAGTTCCGCTGGAACCAGATGTTTTATTGATGTAACTGTTTTTAGCGGAATAGCCTTCCGAAAGCCGTTCCTTTAAAGGTTTTTGTAAGTTTTTTTTATTTAAAATCGGTAAGTCTTCCCAGTTTGTAAAAGTTGTATTTCCAACTAAATCTTTGTAAAAAGCATTATTTTGCAAATGAAAATGGACAATTTCCACTTTTTTATTTGCAACGAAAACTTCAAGTTCTGTTTCAGAAAAGGCTACAATTTTTTGCAATTCGGCTTTAGCCTCCTTCATTGGAAAACCATTTAGCTGCAACGATAAGTCGAAAAGTGGGAGCATTTTAAAGTGATAATTCATCAAAAATAATATTTACCAACAACTAATGACAGACAACGAACAACTTTTTAAAAATTAATTATTTTTTACGTACAAAAGCAATTATTTTTGCACTACAACTAAACACAACTACACATGACAATTTTACTACTGGGTTCGGGCGGAAGAGAACATGCTTTTGCGTGGAAAATGATTCAAAGTCCGCTTTGTGACACACTTTTTGTAGCACCAGGAAATGCTGGAACAGCTTCAATAGCTACTAATGTGGCTATTAGCCCAACTGATTTTGAAGCTATAAAAACGTTTGTTCTTCAGGAAAAAGTAGCAATGGTTGTGGTAGGACCAGAAGATCCTTTGGTAAAAGGGATTTATGATTTCTTTCTAAACGATGCTACATTAAGTCATATTCCGGTTATCGGTCCATCAAAAATGGGGGCACAACTGGAAGGAAGTAAAGAATTTGCCAAAGAATTTCTAATAAAACATAATATTCCAACGGCTGCTTACGATAGTTTTACTGCTGAAACAGTTGAAAAAGGATGTAAATTCCTAGAAACATTGCAACCGCCGTATGTTTTGAAAGCAGATGGTTTAGCTGCCGGAAAAGGGGTGTTGATTATTCAAGATTTGGCAGAAGCCAAAGAAGAATTAAGAAATATGCTCGTGCATCAAAAATTTGGTGCCGCCAGTTCTAAAGTTGTTATCGAAGAATTTCTGGACGGTATAGAATTAAGCTGTTTCGTTCTTACGGATGGAAAAAACTATAAAATCCTGCCAACTGCCAAAGATTATAAGCGCATAGGTGATGGTGATACAGGTTTAAATACAGGCGGAATGGGAGCCGTTTCTCCAGTTCCTTATGTTGATGCTGTTTTGATGGAAAAAATAGAAACACGCATTGTAAAACCTACAATTGACGGTTTCCAGAAAGACGGAATTGCATATAAAGGCTTTGTTTTTATTGGATTGATTAATGTAAAAAATGAGCCAATCGTAATAGAATATAATGTGAGAATGGGTGATCCGGAAACTGAGGTGGTTATACCGAGATTGAAAACGGATTTAGTAGAATTATTTTTGGCTGTAGCCAATGAAAAACTAGACGAAATTAATCTGGAAATTGATGAAAGAAGTGCTACTACCATTATGGTTGTTTCCGGTGGATATCCGGAGGAATTCGAAAAAGGAAAAGTAATTTCAGGATTAGAAACCATTGAAGATTCGATTGTTTTTCACGCAGGAACTACACTCGATAACGGAAATGTAGTTTCTAACGGAGGAAGGGTTTTGACCGTAACTTCGTATGGAAATGATTTTGAAGAAGCCATAAAAAAATCCTACCAAAACATAGACAAGCTACATTTTGATAAGATGTATTTTAGAAAAGATATTGGAAACGACTTAAAATAGTTTCCAGTTATCGCTCATTTTTAATTCTTATTTTAAGAAAGAGTGAGCGGTAGTATCTTGTTTTTCTGTTCCTGCTTCTTCAAAAATTTTCAATTGTTTGATCCAATATACCATTGCTGAGGCACAAATAATCATGAAAATCCAGTTAATTGTGTTTGCAGCAAACCAAGAGGTAAGCTCTAGTGAGCGTAAAAAGTCTAGAGGAGCAAATAAAATATTTACAAATAAGTATTGTATTCCTTCGAAAAATGCTTTCATAATGTATAAAATTAATTTTAGTAGTTGTCTTTTGGGAACTCTGACGGGTAAAAATTCTTATTTAGAAGAATCTTTTTGAACTTGCAGGGTTTGCTTTTTAAACAAGTATTATATTTACGAACACAAAAGTATAAAATATCCGTATGATAACAAGTATTTTTAGAAAATCTACACCATTAAATTTTTCATTGGTCGTAATTTTGATGCTGGTTTTCTTTTCTATATACCAATTTCAAGATTTATCGTGGGTGAATTCCTTTTTTTCGATCCTAAATAAAGCAGGATTGTTCTGTTTTGTAGTGGCTTCTGTTTTTATTACCGATTTTGTGGCCAAAAAAAACGGATTGAGCAAAGACAGTACCTACACGATTTTTTTTTACTTTTTGTTGTTGCTTTTTTCCCCAACTATATTCGACAATACAAATCTGATTATTTCGAATTTCTTCATTTTATTAGCCCTACGTCGATTGATTTCATTGCAGTCCCTGAAAGCTTCTAAAGAAAAAATATTTGATGCCTCATTGTGGATTTTTCTGGCTGCTTTATTTCATTTTTGGAGCATAATCTTTATCGTATTGGTTTTTATATCTATAATTTTTCATGTTTCCAGAGATTATAGAAACTGGATGTTGCCTTTTATTGCTTTTTTTATTGCAGGAATTATGTTTCTGCTTTTTGCAACAGTTTTCAACCTGAATGTGGTTGATTACGTTTTGAAAAGTGTAAAAATTAATTTTAAAATTGATTATTTCACTACCAATTATCAAAACGGCGCCTTGTCTATTTATGCAACAATCGCGCTATTTTTTCTGGTTTCGATGTTTGCCACATTATCTAACAGGCCACAAGTGGTGCACACTTCTTTCAAAAAAATTGTTGCTTCGTTTTTTATTGGGGTACTTATTTTTCTGATTTCATCAAATAAAAGCAGCGACTTATTAGTGTTTACATTTGCTCCTTTGGCCATTATGGCAACCAGTCACATTGAACTGCCTCAACTTAAACTAAAACAGGAAATGGTACTATTTGTGCTTATTGCCTGCAGCTTGTTTGCTTTTTTTACGCAATTATAGCTTTTCACCGTAGGCTAAATCACCTGCATCTCCTAAACCGGGAACAATATAACTGTGCTCATTTAGCTTTTCATCTAATGTAGCGACCCAAAGATGACAATTTTCCGGCAAATGTGCTTCCAGATGTGCGATACCTTCCGGAGCAGCAATAACGACCGCAATGTGAATCTCTTTAGGTGTGCCTCTCTCCATCAATTTATTGTAAACCGCAACGATAGATTGACCGGTGGCAAGCATAGGATCTACTAGTACTAAATTTTTGTTGTTGATGTCAGAAATGGCCTCGTATTGCACAAGTATATCAAAGGAATCATCATGGTTTGGATGGTGCCTAAAAGCAGAAACGAAACCATTTTCGGCATAGTCAAAATAATTCAGAAAACCCAAATGTAATGGCAATCCGGCCCGTAGAATGGAACATAAAACCAATTGATCCTTGATTTCAGTGGTTTTTTTAAGGCCTAATGGTGTTTTGATTTCTACACTTTTATACTGTAATTCTTTACTCAATTCATACGCCATTATTTCACCAATACGTTCAATGTTTCTTCGGAAGCGCATGCTGTCATTGTGAACGTTCACATTTCTAATCTGCCCTAAAAAATGATTTAGGACGCTGTTTTCCTCTGATAAATAATGGATTTGCATGGTCGTATTTTTGTAATTAAACTTATAGTTATTTTTATATGGTATAAAAGTATAAAAAGTATCTTTGTCTTTTAATATATAAAGATATGTTTTCAAAATTAGCGTACTCCGTATTCGAACAAAGTATCAACGATTATCATCAATTTGATACTGTTGATCAGCCCATAAATAATCCTTTCCCAAAGGATAAATTTGAACATTTGTTGTATCACAAAAACTGGATTGACACCGTGCAATGGCATTTTGAGGATATTATTCGGGATCCAAATATTGATCCGGTTGCCGCTTTGACCTTAAAAAGAAGAATCGATGCTTCTAATCAGGAACGTACCGATATGGTGGAATATATTGACAGTTATTTTCTTCAAAAATACAGTGCTGTAAAAGTAAAAGACCAAGCAAAAATCAACTCCGAAAGTCCGGCTTGGGCTTTTGATCGATTGTCGATTTTAGCCTTAAAAATTTATCACATGAATGAAGAAGCTACTCGTACAGAAGCTTCACAAGAGCACAGAGATAAATGTCAGGCTAAGTTGAATATTTTATTGGAACAAAGAACAGATTTGTCAACTGCCATTGATGATTTATTAACAGACATTGAAAATGGCAATAAATTCATGAAAGTGTACAAACAAATGAAAATGTACAACGATGATGATTTGAATCCTGTTTTGTACCAAAACAAGAAATAATTTAAACCCTCTTTTGTCAAAAGAAATCCAACATATATCCGTCATGAGGCTTTCCGCAATGGGAGATGTCGCCATGACGGTTCCTGTTTTACGCGCTTTTGTAAACCAGCATCCGAATGTTAAAATCACAGTGATTTCCAGACCGTTTTTCGAACCTTTTTTTGAAGGAATTCCGAATCTTTCTTTTTTTGCTTTCGATGAAAAAGTACGACACAAAGGGGTTGCAGGATTGTTGCGTTTGTTCCGAGATTTAAAAGGTTTAAACATTGATGCTTTTGCCGATTTACACAATGTCTTGCGCTCTAAAATCATCCGAAACCTTTTTGCTTTAAGCGGAAAAAAAGTAGCTTCTGCGGATAAAGGAAGAGCCGAGAAAAAAGCGCTGACCCAGCCAGAAAACAAAGTGTTCCAGCAACTCCCTACGATGTTCGAAAGACACGTTAAAGTATTTGAACAACTCGGTTTTACAATTAATTTATCACAACCTGAATTTCCTCAAAAAGCAATTTTGAGTCCAGAAATTCTTGCGATAATTGGAGAAAAAAATCAAAAATGGATTGGAATTGCTCCTTTTGCACAATACGATTCTAAAGTGTATCCGTTGGATTTAATGCAGGAAGTAATTGACAAATTAGCTCTGGACACAACCAATACCATTTTGCTTTTTGGCGGTGGAAAAAAGGAAATCGAAATCTTAGATTCGCTTGCTGCTAATAAAGAAAACATGATTGTTGTTGCGGGGCAACTCAAATTGCGACAGGAATTACAACTCATTAGCAATCTTGATGTAATGCTTTCCATGGATTCTGGGAATGCACATATTGCAGCAATGCTAGGCGTAAAAGTGATTACACTGTGGGGCGCGACGCATCCGTATGCAGGATTTTCACCGTTTAATCAGCCATTGGAAAATTCTTTGGTTTCCGATCGAAATATGTTTCCAAAATTACCGACTTCGGTTTACGGGAATAAAAAAGTAGCTGGTTATGAAGATGCGATGCGTACGATTTTGCCGGGGACAATAGTTTTAAAAATAAAAATGTTTTTTTGAACCATTAAGGTATTTAGAAAAATTACATCTCAATTATGCCTCTCAAGATGTTTTAAACAAAGCTACCGTAAAGGGAACAGTTTTCCTAAACATCATCATAATCTACATAGATAGTTTCAGAGGTAGGATGCGCTTGACAGGTAAGAATAAGTCCATCTGCGATTTCTTTATCGGTAAGGATAGAATTTTTCGTCATTTCGGCAGTTCCGGAGGTAATGCGAGCCAGACAGCTGCTGCAAATTCCGCCTTGGCAGGAGTACGGAGCATCAAGGCCTTGTTTTAAAGCGGCATCAAGAACGGTTTGTTTTTGTGACATTTCAAAAGTCGTTTCCTCATCATCCACCATAATCGTGATTTTGGTATGTCCACCCAATGATTTTTTTATTTGATTTTCTTCGGCAGACGGAGTGAAAAGTTCAAATTTTATAGCCGATTCCTTGACATTATTTTCTTTTAAAACATCCGAAACCGTATTGATCATTGTTTCCGGACCACACAAATAGAATTTTTCGAATTCTAATTCTTTATGTTTATTTTTCAAAATGAAGTTGACGGTTGATTTTTCAATTCTGCCGAATAATTCACCTTCAATTTTGGACTGACTGTATACATAGTGAACAAAGAAACGAGCTACATATTTTTGTTGTAAATCATGTAATAGTTGGTGAAACATGGTTTCTTCTGGAGTTTTATTTCCGTAAACCAAGATAAAACTGCTTTTAGGTTCGCTGCTGAGAACACTTTGAATGATGGATAAAACGGGAGTAATTCCGCTTCCGGCTACAAAAGCCGCATAATTTCTGGCGCGATCCGCATCAGCAACAAAGGTAAATTTTCCTTCTGGAGTTCCTACTTCCAGGGTATCTCCTGCTTTTAGTTTTGTATTAGCCAATTGAGAAAATGCACCACCTTTTACGGCTTTTACCGCAATTCGCAATTCGCCGCTTTCCGGAGAAGAACAAATGGAATACGCACGGCGGATCTCTTCACCGTCAAGTTTCAATTTTAAGGTTGTGTATTGACCAGCCAGATAGGTGTAAAAAGCTTTAAATTCTAATGGGACGTTAAATAAGACCGAAACCGAGTCTGTGGTTTCTCGTTTAACTTCTTTAATGTTTAATTTATAGAATGACGACATGTTGTTTTTTTTGCAAATATAGTAAACAGAATAGGTTTTTTGAATTCAAAATATTTGAAATTTAACATACATCACTAAGTTATGTATAAGTTTCTTATGTATATTTGTTAGGTACAATCGAGATGATTCCAAAACGCTCAATGACAAAAAAATGAAAAACTCACAATTATACAAAGGAAGTCTGAATACGATTATCATGAAATTGCTCGAAGAAAACGGCAAGATGTACGGATATGAAATCACTCAGAAAGTAAAGTTAATTACCCAAGGCGAACTCAACATTACCGAAGGTGCTTTGTATCCGGCCTTGCACAAACTGGAAGCCGAAGGTTTGCTGGATGTAGAGATGGAAAAAGTGGATAACCGCATGCGTAAATACTACAAACTCACGGAGAGTGGTCAGAAAGAAACCGTAAACCGACTCTCAGAACTCGAAGATTTCATTCGGAATATGCAGAGTTTAGTGAACCCAAGTCCAAAATTAGAATTTTAATTTTTTGAAGATGAAACTAACCACCGAACAAATAGAATATGTGTCCAACTATGTCAAATCCTTTGACATCAAATGGTATGAATTGCAAGTAGAATTTACAGATCACATGGTAAGCAGTATAGAGGAAATTTGGGAGAAAGATCCCGAACTTACTTTTCATCAAGTGAAACAGAATGCTGCAAATAAGTTTGTAGGGGATTCTAGTTTTAAAGCGATTCAAGAGGAAAGAAAACGTATTTTACAAAAATTGTACAGAAAAGTACAATGGAAAATGATAACTGAATATTTGAAGTTTCCTAAAATTTTTGGAAGTATTCTTTTAGTATATCTCGCTTATACTTTTTCAGCTTATTTTGTTAGTCCTCAGAAATATTTAGCGGTATTATTTTGTTCTTTATTACTCATTGGTTTGCCATCGTTATATTACTGGTGGAAAAGCAAAGAAATTGATGGTAAGCACTTTTTAACTTTAGAAACCTTAAACCCTAATCTTTTGGTATTTTCTTTTCCTAATTTGGGAATGAGTATGAGTAATCTACTGAAACAAGAATTAGTCCAATACCAATGGTTGGTATTACTCTTTTGTTGTATTTGGGTATTAGGAATTTTGATTTCAATTACAGCAATTCACCTTCAAAAAGAAACAAAGGAAAATGTCAAAAAACAATACCAACTGAATTAATTTCACATGAAACTAACCCACCAACAAATAGACCAACTTTACCTTTTTACCCGTCAGCATTATGTGGAATATTACGATCTACAAACGGAATTGGTCGATCATTTAGCAAACGCTATTGAAACTGAATGGCAGCAAAATCCCAAACTTACTTTTGACGAAGTTCTACATAAAGAGTTCAGGAAGTTTGGTGTTTTTGGGTTTATGGATGTGGTAGAAAGTCGGCAAACAGCTCTAGGGAAAAAATACAATCGTATTGTATGGAGTCATTTCAAAGGGTTTTTTACCATACCTAAAATTATATTAACTGGGTTTTTGATTTTAGCAGTGTTTTATTTTCTTAAAGAATATTATACAAAAGAGATTTTTACCGCAACGATGCTTTTTTTAATTAGTAGTATGCTGCCTTTTTTGTTTTTTGAAAACAGAAAAATGAAGAAGCGCAAGCAGGAAACGGGAAAAATTTGGCTTTTTGAAAAGATACTATCTAATTATGGAACTTTTCCGTGGTTAATGATTTTGCCCATTCATTTTTTTAATATCATTAGAATTGATCGAATTTCAAATCCAAGTGACTTGGCACTATTTTGCATGACCTTGTTTATAGTCTCAATGTCTTTGGCGATTTTCATTGTATTAAAAATAATCCCTTCCAAAGCTGAGGCCTATTTAAAACAAACCTATCCGGAATATAAATTAGAAAATTTGTAACGTTTTCTCATTTTGACTACCTACTATAAAACCAAAAGAACCAAACTATGATTCAAAAATTTCTTTATCTCGAATGGAAAGCATTTTTTAGATCGGCTTCCTTCGCCACTAATTTGGCTTTGAAAATCCTGATGGGTTTTGTTGCCATTTATTTCATTTTAATTTTCTTGGCATTAGGAGTCGGGGCCTTTTATATTCTGAAGAAAATGAATCTGGACCCAATTGTTACCGTAAATCAATTCCTGATTTATTATGTGTTGATGGATCTAACCATCCGATTGCTGTTGCAAAAAATTCCGGTAATGAACATTCGTCCTATGTTGATTTTCCCCATAAAAAAATCAACAATTGTTCATTTCTCACTAGGGAAGACGGTTTTGTCCTTCTTCAATTTGGTGCACTGTTTTTTCCTGATTCCGTTTTGTGTTGTTTTAATTATCGAAGGATACGATGTAGTTTCCGTAATGCTTTGGTACACTGCGATCTTTTCTTTGCTGTTCAGCAATAATTTTCTGAATATTCTATTGAGTAATAAAGATAATTTATTTGCGATTTTCTTGGCAATAGCTGCTATTTTAGGAGGATTACACTATTACGGACTCTTTAATATTACGGAGTTTACAGCGCCATTTTTTAATGCTATTTTCAATACGTACTGGGCTTTCGCTATTCCGGTTTTGGTTTTAATCGTGCTATATTATATTACTTTTCAGTATTTCAAAAAGAATTTATACCTCGACGCGGGATTGTCAAACAAACATGATGTTGCTAAAACGGAAGAGCTGACTTGGTTAAACCAATTTGGAACCATAGGAACCTTTTTGAAAAATGACATTAAATTAATCAAAAGAAACAAACGGTCAAAAACCACTGTGGGACTGAGCGTCATGTTCCTTTTTTATGGCTTTCTTTTCTTCACTAATGGGATTGAAGCGTATAATAATCCTATAATGCATATTTTTGCGGGGATATTCGTTTCGGGTGGATTCTTAATCACCTTCGGACAATTTGTACCGAGTTGGGACAGCGCGTATTATCCGTTAATGATGACGCAAAACATTCCGTATAAAGGCTATTTAAGTTCGAAATGGTGGCTGATGGTGATTGCTACAGTAGTGACCACAACCATTGCGTCCTTCTATCTTTATTTTGGATGGCAGGTATATTTAACAATTATTGTGGGTGCTATTTATAACATTGGAGTCAATTCCCATTTGGTATTGCTGGGCGGCGCATACACTAAAACACCAATCGATTTAAGTTCCGGAAAAGGTGCTTTTGGCGATAAAAAAGCATTCAATGTAAAAACCATGTTGATTTCGATTCCGCAGTTGGCTTTGCCCGTTTTGTTGTATTGGTTAGGTTCTAAATTTGGCAATGCCAATATAGGCTTAGCGATAGTAGCAGGGGCAGGGGTGATTGGTTTTGCATTCAAAGAGAAAGCATTTTCGTTAATTGAAAAAATCTATAAATCAGAGAAATACGCGACCATTGCGGCTTACAAACAAAAAGGATAATTAGCAATTACATTAACCAAATAACGAGTCAACCGATTAAACTTCAAAAAATGATACAAGTAAACAACCTTTCGAAAACATACAACGGAACAACCGTATTAAAAATAGATACTTTAGAAATAAAAAAAGGCGAAAGCTTTGGATTAGTAGGGAATAACGGAGCAGGAAAAACCACTTTTTTCAGTCTTTTATTGGACTTGATCCAGCCATCAACAGGAAATATTATCAATAATGACATTCAGGTAAACACCAGCGAAAACTGGAAACCATTCACCGCTTCTTTCTTGGATGAAAGCTTCCTGATTGGCTACTTAACGCCGGAAGAATATTTCTATTTCATTGGTGATTTACGCGGACAAAACAAAGCCGATGTAGATGCTTTATTGGCCACACATGAAGAATTTTTCAACGGAGAAATTCTTAAAAACAAGAAATATTTACGTGATTTAAGCAAAGGAAACCAGAAGAAAGTAGGCATCATTGCCACCTTAATCGGAAATCCGGAAGTCATTATTCTGGATGAGCCGTTTGCCAATTTAGATCCCACGACCCAATTTCGATTAAAAAAAATCATCAAGGATTTAGCGGATAATCCGGAAGTAACCGTTCTGGTTTCTAGCCACGATTTACTACACACCGTTGAGGTCAGCAACAGGATTGTTGCGCTGCACAAAGGCGAAGTGGTCAAAGACATTCAAACTTCGGAGGAAACCTTAAAGGAATTAGAACTATTTTTTGCCGTTTAAAATTCAACGCAACAGTCGTAGACTAAACTTTTACCGCTAATTTGCTAATTGCATTTATTAATTTAAATGTTCAGTTTGCGAATTAGCGGTTTTTTTTGGGCGTAACCCTCCGTGATTGCTTCGTCGTTCCTCCTCGCAACTTCGGGTCGGGCTGTACGCTGTATCCACGCTAAAAAGCGAGGGATGCCGCTTCCATCCCTTACGCACGATAGGAAAACCGAAATATAACACCATAATTTTCACGATAGCAAAAAGAAATGTATTTTTACCACTAAATATACTAAAACGGGTATTTACTAGTTAATTGATAAAAAACGTTTTCCATTGAAAATCAATAGATTCAAGCAGTTATTTTTCTTTTTCTTTTTTTCTTTTTTGGTAGCCTGTTCTACCAAGAGAGATACTTTTATGGCAAGAAATTCACACGCGTTAAGTACCAAGTATAATATTTTATATAACGGTCAAGTAGGATTGGATAAAGGAGTTCTGGCGGTAAATGCCAATAGCGATGATGATTTTTGGCAACTTCTGCCGGTAGAAAAAATGCAAATTGTAGAAGATTTTACTTCCACAACAAAACCTAAAAATACCGATTTTGAATTGGCAGAAGCCAAAGCGACCAAAGCCATTCAAAAACATTCGATGAACATTGGTGGCAGAGAAAAAAACAGTCAAATAGACGAAGCGTATCTGATGCTTGGAAAAGCCAGGTATTACGACCAGCGATTTGTTCCGGCACTCGATGCTTTCAATTACATTCTCTACAAATATCCAAACAGCAGCAAGATTTATGAAGCCAAAATTTGGCGGGAAAAAACAAACATGCGTCTGGGAAATGATGCTTTGGTCATAAAAAACATCAGTAAATTAGTAGAAGATCACGACCTGAAAAATCAAGTTTTTGCAGATGCAAATGCCCTTTTGGCCGCTTCTTTTTTTAATTTAGAAGAAAAAGACAGCGCTGTTGCTAAGATCAAAAACGCGATTGAATTCACTAAAATAAATCAGGAAAAAGCACGATACCGTTTTGTTTTGGGACAACTGTATCAGGGATTAGGATACAAAGACAGCGCGGTTGCATCCTATCAATCCGTGATTGACATGAACCGAAAATCCGAAAGAAGATTTGTCATTCAGGCGCATGCCAAAAAAGCCGAATTGTTTGATTATGAAAAGGGAGATTTTAATTCTTTTGTTGAAACTTACGATGAATTAATAGAAGACAGAGAGAACAGGCCTTATAAAGATCTGATTTTTCATCAAATGGCAGTGTTTTATGATAAACAAAACAGACAGGAACAAGCCTTAGATTTTTATAACGCCTCGTTAAAGACCAGTTCAAAAGACACCTATTTAGTAGCTTCAAATTATAGAAATTTAGGAAACCTGTATTTTAGAAATGCGGATTATCCTGTGGCGGCAAAATATTATGACAGTACCTTGGTTAAATTGAATACAAAATCAAGGGAGTTTAATAAAATACAAAAAATAAGAAGCAATCTCGATGAGGTGATTTTGTATGAAGCGCTTGCAAAGCGAAATGACAGCATCCTGAATGTGGTGGCGATGAACCCTGCGGATCGTCAAACTTATTTTGAAAAGTATATCGTTCAACTAAAAGAAAAAGAGGAGGCCAAAAGACTTTTAGCGGAGCAAAATAAAGCAAAACAGGAAAACATAGAGCGGAATAATTCGATTGGATCGGCAGGTTCGGCTTCAGATCAAGAGTCCGCAAAACCCATTCGGAAATCACCCATGATGCCACCAACCATTCCCAGCGCGACGACCCAATCAGCGGGTAGTTTCTATTTTTATAATCCTACAACAGTTGCTTTTGGAAAAGTAGACTTCAAGAAAAATTGGGGCGAAAGGACTTTAAATGGGAATTGGAGACTTTCATCAGGAAATGCTAACCCAACTTTGGCTGCTGCTTCGGTTGAGAACAGTCAATCCGTTGAAAAGAAAACGGAATCAAATAAAATTATAGAAGAACATACACCAGATTTTTACCTGAAACAGCTTCCTACGGCACAAATCGAGTTAGACAGTATAGCCAAAGAACGTAATTTTGCTTACTATCAATTGGGTATTATTTATAAGGAAAAATTCAAAGAAAATAGTTTGGCTATTGCAAAACTGGAACAATTATTAAACAATAATCCAGAGGAAAAACTGGTACTTCCAGCGATGTATAATTTGTATAAATTATATCAAATCACCGATGTAAACATGGCAACTGCGATGAAAAAGAAGATAACAATTCAGTTTCCGGATTCGCGTTATGCACAAATAATTAACAACACCAATCCAGATGCAATTTCTCAAACCGAAACCCCGGAAAGCGTCTATGCTAAGTGGTATAATGCATTCCAAGAAGAGCAATTTATTGCCGTTATAGAGCATTCAGACAGCTTGATTACTCAATTTTCAGGCGAGGATATTGTATCTAAATTCGAATTGCTCAAAGCAAGTGCCATTGGAAAACTAAAAGGTGTGACGGCCTACAAAAACGCATTACAAGAGGTGGCTGATAATTATCCAAATAGCGAAGAAGGCAAAGGAGCACAGGTTATTTTGAATGACCAAATCCCGTTTTTAGAGAAAATGGAGTTGAATACAACGGATTCAAATAATTGGAAAATTCTATATCAAGTAGGTTCTCGTGACGATAAAAATACAAAAGCAGTGGAAGAAAAAATTAAAATGTTCATAGCCAGTGAAAATCTTCAGAAACTATATTATTCCTATGATATTTATACGGAGAAAGAAAATTTCATTACCATTCACGGTATAAAATCACGGGTTTATGCAACTGACATAACATTGGTTTTAGCAGAGAACATAAAATATAAAATCACGGATGCCGCAATAGTGGTTTCAGGTGAAAACTACAAAGTAATCCAAATCAAGAAAAATCTCGAAACGTATTTGGTACCAAAAAAGCAATAATTATGTTTGATAAAAAAGCAAAATCCTATACCGATCTTTTAGGAAAAACGAATCGGATTGTTGAAGGAACTACGATAAAAGGCGATATTATTTCGCAGGCTGATTTTAGATTAGACGGAAATTTAATTGGTAATTTTCAGTCAGAAGGAAAAATAGTGATTGGACCCGCAGGAAGTGTCACTGGAGATATTGTATGCAAAAATGCGGACATCGAAGGAAAATTTGAAGGTAAAATTCAGGTAACCGAAGTATTGAATGTAAAATCAAAGGCCAGTATTCATGGAGAAGTTATTGTAGGGAAATTAGCAGTAGAGCCAGGCGCTGATTTTAGTGCATCTTGTGCCATGAAAACAAATATTAAAAATGTAATGCAAAACGATGGACAACAAACCACCCCCGAAAAGAGCGAATAAATGGCTGCAGTTCATTAATATTCCAATTCAAATGGGAGTTATCATATTTTTGTTTTCCTATCTTGGGGAGTGGTTAGACGAGAATTATCCCCATCCAAGAGTATATTACAGTAAAATTGTAGTGATGGTTGGCGTGGTTTTGGCATTGTACAATGTAATCCGTCAGGTAAACGAAATCAATAAAACGCAGTAATTTTTCAAAATAAAAAGCGTAAAAACCAATCGTAACACGTTCCGATTTTACAAATTAAAATAACGTTGCGCCTGAGTGCCTTTGCGGCAAAAAACAAATACAATGAATTTAAAAAAATACAAACCACTGCTGCCTTTATTGGTGCTTGCGGGATTGGCTTACGGTATTCATAGAGTTATTTTTTATGTTTTGCACATAAATGACTCCACTTTTTACTATTCGATAGAAACCCTATACCTGCTGTTCTTGGCGTTGTCAATTATGGTATTTGTGGTTTTGCTGAAAGTGAAAGAACGAAGTTTTGATAATGTAGGCATGTCATTTCTTTTGAGCACCAGTATCAAAATGATAGTTTGTTATTTGATTTTAAAGCCTATATTGCGGGTTACAATTGAAATTAAATCAATAGAGAAAATTAATTTTTTTATAATGTTTATTCTCTTTTTAGCAATCGAAACCATATTAACAATACGTATCTTAAACGAAAAGCAATAAATATATTTTTTAAGGAACAAATCCATCAAAAATAATTTTTTATATTCTTTTGCATATTAATAAAAGATGTACATTTGCACCAAATTTCAGAAACGTAATAAATTAAGATAATTAACTGTTATGGTGATTTCAAACAAACCACTTAGATTCATAGTAGCGACTTTAGTAGCGTGTCTTCCTTTAATTAGTTTTGCAAATCCGGAACAGGATTCTGTGAAAGTAAAAACAGAAGTTGCTCATGAGGCAGCTGAAGGAGCTCATGCTGAACCAACAGATGTAAAATCTGAAATTAAGGAATTTATCAATCATCACCTTTTAGATTCACATTCTTTTACCTTTAATGCGGATAAAGAATCAGGATCACATAATGGTTTCTCATTGCCTGTTATCCTTTGGGACAATGGTTTGCAAGTATTTTCTTCTTCAAAATTTCATTATGGTGAAGAAACAGCAGAGCACAATGGAAACTTCTACGTATTGCACCACGAAAAAATATACAAAACAGAGGCGGACGGAACTTTAACAGAAGGCGAACATGGTCATCCTACTAATGTAACGCCACTTGATTTATCCATCACTAAAAGTGTGGTTGGTATTTTGTTTGTCGCCATTTTAATGTTTATCTTGTTTAAAGGTTTAGCAAAATCATATACTAAAAACGGAGGAATTGCTTCAGGAGCCGGACGCATATTTGAACCGATTGTTTTGTATGTCAGAGACGAAATTGCCATACCAAATATTGGAGAAAAAAAATATAAGAAATACATGAGTTACTTGTTAACGATATTTTTCTTTATTTTATTTCTAAACATTTTAGGGTTAACGCCACTGGGATTCAATATAACGGGAAATATTGCTATAACAGCATCGCTGGCTATTTTGACGTATGTAATTACCACTTTCTCAGCCAATAAAAATTACTGGGCACACATTTTCTGGATGCCAGGGGTGCCAACTCCAATGAAATTTATTTTGGCGCCAATTGAATTATTGGGAACCATCATCAAACCATTTTCATTAATGATCCGTTTGTACGCTAATATTTTAGCAGGACACGTAGTTTTGATGAGTATCATTGGTTTAATGTTTATTTTTAAAAGTTGGATTGGAAGCAGTTTGTCATTTGGATTGGCATTTGTGCTTATGATTCTTGAAATATTAGTAGCTTTTTTACAAGCGTATATTTTCACTATGTTATCCGCACTTTATTTTGGAGCAGGAAACGAAGAGCATCATCACGAAGAGGCTCACCATTAAGTCGAAAGTCAAACGTTGAAAGTTTAAAAGTCACCTTGACTTTATGACATTCGACCTTACAACTTTAGACTATTAATAAAAATGTTTAATTTTTAATTTATATATTATGGAAATTCCAACTATTGTAGGAGCAGGTTTAATCGTTATCGGAGCAGGTTTAGGTATTGGTAGAATTGGTGGTTCAGCAATGGACGCTATTGCTCGTCAACCAGAAGCTTCTGGAAAAATCCAAACAGCTATGCTTATCGCAGCTGCACTTATTGAAGGTATTGGTTTTGCTGCGTTATTCGCATCTTAATTAAAACTAAAAAAAACAATAGTTACAACGGTTGGTTGTAACTATTGTTTTTAAAATTAAAACATTACAAATTGCGATTAAAAGCAATTCATACTTTAAAATTTATAATTAGATATAATGGATAAGTTAATAAATGATTTTTCGTTTGGTTTGTTTATTTGGCAAATAGTAATATTTGTAGGATTGATATTCTTGTTAAAAAAATTCGCTTGGAAACCAATTCTGGATGCAGTTAATGATAGAGAAGAAGGAATTAAAAATGCCTTACTATCTGCTGAAAACGCTAGAAAAGAAATGCAAAATCTTCAAGCTGACAACCAACGTATTTTACAAGAAGCAAGATTAGAGCGTGACAACATGCTTAAAGACGCTCGTGAAATAAAAGAGAAAATGGTTGCTGATGCAAAAAATGAAGCACAGGCTCAAGGATTAAAAATGATCGAGCAAGCGAAAGCAGCAATTGAAAGTGAAAAAAATGCAGCCATGGCCGAATTGAAATTACAAGTTTCAACATTGTCATTGAATATCGCAGAAAAAATATTGAAAGACGAATTATCTAACAAAGAAGCTCAAACTAAATTAGTTGAGAAAATGTTAGGTGATGTAAAGTTAAACTAACAATTATGGCAAGTACAAGAGCAGCAATTCGCTATGCAAAAGCAATTCTAGACTTAGCAAACTCAAAAGGTGTTGCCGAAGTTGTAAATAACGACATGAAATTGATTGCTTCGACAATTAAGGGTAATTTAGAATTGAGTACTTTTATTCAAAACCCGACCATGAAAGTGGAGGTAAAAGAGAAAGCACTGTTAGAAGTTTTTGCCGGTATAAATGGCGTAACTC
The DNA here is from genome assembly GCF_003970375.1 of Flavobacterium sp. ZB4P23. Classification (NCBI taxonomy): domain Bacteria; kingdom Pseudomonadati; phylum Bacteroidota; class Flavobacteriia; order Flavobacteriales; family Flavobacteriaceae; genus Flavobacterium; species Flavobacterium sp. ZB4P23. The sequence goes on along the minus strand of NZ_RYDK01000008.1, from coordinate 50,152 downwards.
AAGGGTTGTTTCATTTATTATTTGAAAACAAAAGATTCGAAATTCTAGAAGCAATTGCCATAGAGTACAGTAAATTATCGGATATTATGAATGGTATTGAAGTAGCGCAGGTTACTACAGCGATTCTTATGGATGCAGCATTAGAAGCTAAAGTTTTGGCTAAAATTGCAACACTTTCGGATAAAAAAATCACAATAGAAAATATAGTAGATGCTTCAATCATTGGAGGATTTATTCTTAGAATAGGCGACAAGCAATACAATGCTTCAGTAGCCAACAGATTACAAGTATTAAAAAGAGAGTTAAGTAATTAGTTTTATTGCACATTTAAGTGTCTAAATTATAAATTAAGATGGCGGAAATCAAACCTGCTGAAATTTCAGCAATATTAAGAAAGCAAGTAGAAGGTTTTGAATCTGGTGCTACACTAGAAGAAGTAGGAACAGTACTTCAAGTTGGAGATGGTATTGCTCGTGTTTACGGGCTTTCGAATGTTCAATATGGAGAGTTAGTTGAATTTGACAATGGATTAGAAGCTATTGTTTTGAATCTTGAAGAAGATAATGTAGGTGTGGTACTTTTAGGACCATCTACAGGAATCAAAGAAGGTTCAACTGCTAAAAGAACACAACGTATTGCTTCTCTTAAAGTAGGAGAACAAATGGTAGGTCGTGTAGTAAACACACTTGGTTTTCCTATTGATGGAAAAGGACCAATCGGTGGAGACTTATACGAGATGCCTTTGGAAAGAAAAGCTCCTGGAGTTATCTTCCGTCAACCCGTTACTGAGCCATTACAAACAGGAATAAAAGCAGTAGATGCTATGATTCCAGTAGGTCGTGGACAACGTGAGCTAGTTATTGGTGACCGTCAAACAGGTAAATCAACTGTTTGTATCGATACTATCTTAAATCAAAAAGAATTTTACGATGCTGGGAAACCAGTATTTTGTATCTATGTTGCTATTGGACAAAAAGCTTCGACTGTAGCAGGAATTGCTAAAATGTTAGAAGAAAAAGGCGCAATGGCATATACCATTATTGTTGCTGCAAATGCTTCTGATCCAGCTCCAATGCAAGTGTATGCTCCTTTCGCAGGTGCTGCAATTGGAGAATATTTTAGAGATTCAGGACGTCCGGCTTTAATTGTTTATGATGATTTATCTAAACAAGCGGTTGCATACCGTGAGGTTTCTCTGTTATTGAGAAGACCACCGGGACGCGAAGCATATCCTGGAGACGTTTTCTACCTTCACAGTAGATTATTAGAACGTGCTTGTAAAGTAATTGCAGATGATGGAATTGCTAAAGACATGAACGATTTACCAGATTCATTGAAATCAATTGTAAAAGGTGGTGGTTCATTGACTGCGCTGCCAATTATTGAAACTCAAGCTGGTGACGTTTCTGCATACATCCCAACAAACGTAATTTCGATTACAGATGGTCAAATTTTCCTTGATGGAGATTTGTTTAACTCTGGGGTTCGTCCGGCAATTAACGTAGGTATTTCGGTATCTCGTGTTGGAGGAAATGCCCAAATTAAATCAATGAAAAAGGTAGCAGGTACATTGAAACTGGATCAAGCACAATTCCGTGAATTAGAAGCGTTTGCTAAATTTGGTTCTGATCTTGATGCCGTTACTTTAAACGTAATTGAAAAAGGAAGAAGAAACGTTGAAATCTTGAAACAAGGTTTGAACGATCCATATACTGTTGAAGATCAAGTTGCAATTATCTATGCTGGTTCTAAAAACTTATTGAGAAATGTTCCTGTAAATAAAGTAAGAGAATTTGAGAAAGATTTCTTGGAATTCTTGAACAACAAACACAGAGCAACTCTTGACGCTTTAAAAGCAGGAAAATTAACAGACGAAATTACAGATGTAATTGAATCTGTGGCAAAAGAATTATCAGCAAAATATAACTAAAACTAGTCAAAAGTTGTAAAGTCGAAAGTCTTAAAGTCAGTTTATCTGCTTTTGAGGACTTTAGACTTTATGACTTTACGACATTAGACTAATATAAAATGGCAAATTTAAAGGAAATCCGTAATAGAATTACTTCCGTTTCATCTACGATGCAAATTACATCGGCAATGAAAATGGTTTCTGCAGCAAAGCTAAAGAAAGCACAAGATGCAATCACAGCAATGCGCCCTTATGCCGAAAAATTAACGGAATTATTGCAAAATCTTTCTGCCACGCTTGATGGTGAGATAGGAGGAGAGTTTACCATACAACGAGAGATCAAGAAAGTTTTATTAGTTGTAATAACATCTAACAGAGGTTTAGCGGGTGCTTTTAATACGAATGCAATCAAAGAAGCTAAAAATCGCGCTGAATTTTATACAGGGAAGCAAGTGGATATTTTTGCTATTGGCAAAAAAGGAAATGATGTTTTGAGTAAAACACATTCAGTGGTTGATAATCAAAGCGTTGTTTTTGATGACTTGACTTTTGATGCTGTAGCTAAAATTGCGGATACATTAATGGAGAAATTCGTTTCAGGAGAATATGATAAAATTGAGTTGATTTATAACCAATTTAAAAATGCCGCAACACAAATCGTTCAAACCGAACAATTTTTGCCATTGGCACCTATAAAATCTGATCTTACAGTTTCAACTGGTGATTATATTTTTGAACCTTCAAAAGAAGAAATCGTGTTGACTTTAATTCCAAAATCATTAAAAACACAATTGTATAAAGGAATTCGGGATTCATTTGCCTCAGAGCACGGAGCGCGTATGACTGCGATGCATAAAGCAACTGATAATGCAACGGAAATGAGAAATCAATTGAAATTAACGTACAATAAAGCACGTCAAGCTTCTATTACTAATGAGATCTTAGAGATCGTTGGTGGTGCGGAAGCATTGAATGGATAATAGATTATTGATTCAAAATATATAAAGAGTCACGCTATGCGTGACTCTTTTTTTGTTTCTAAGGGAATTGTTTAATAATCTTTTTTTTCTTATACCAATCCTTGTTTATTCCATAAATCGTAGTACTTTCCTTTTTGTTCTAATAATGCGACATGATTTCCGGACTCCACGATAGTGCCATTTTCCATTACCAAAATAGTATCTGCATTAGCTATAGTACTCAATCGATGGGCTATGACAATAACTGTTTTTCCCTGAGATTTAAAATTATCAATCACTTCTTTTACAATGTGTTCCGAGTTAGTATCTAATGAAGAAGTGGCTTCATCCATTAATAACACTTCCGGGTTTTTGTACAAGGCTCTTGCTATAGCAATACGTTGTTTTTGTCCTCCAGAGAGCATGGCGCCATTTTCTCCAATTTGAGTTTCAAAACCATTGGGCAATTTCTCCACAAACTCTGTAATTCCCAATTGTTTGGACAAATCTAAAATGCGTTGAATATTTGGAAATGAATCGCCTAAAGCAATGTTTTCGATAATATTTCCCGAAAACAGATTGAGCTGTTGCGGAATGACACCAATGCAATTCCGTAAACTCTGATAATGTATGAATTGAGAATCATATTCTCCAATATAAATTTTTCCTTCTTTTATGGGATATAAGTTTTGCAACAGTGAAATCAGTGTCGTTTTACCACTTCCGCTTTCGCCAACGATAGCTGTGGTTTCATTTTTCTTGAAAACCGCATTAAAATTTTTGAAAACTTCTGTTCGAGAGCCATAACGAAACGTTACATTTTCGAATTTTATATCTCCTATGTTTTCTCTTTGTAATTCGACTTTATTTTCTGTCTCTTCTCGTTCTAAATCCATTATTTCAAAAAGTCGATCAGCTGCTATGAGTGCATTTTGTGCTGTTTTGTTCATCCCAATCAAGGAAGCAACAGGCGAAGTAAAATATCCAATCAAAGCATAAAAGGAAAATAATTCCCCTGGAGTAATGGCTCTGTCAATCACATAACCCGAACCAATCCACATTAGAATAACAGTAAATATCGAAGCCAGAAATTGGGTGGAAGTCCCTGCAAAAACACTGTTTAAGCCTGATTTATAGGTGGTGAACAATAGTTTTACAAATTTGTTTTCTGTCTTTAGATTCGAAAACTCTTCGATTCCAAATTCTTTTACGGTTCTGATATGCGTTACACTTTCAACTAATTGTGTTTGTAATTCGGCGGCATTCTCCATGATAACACGTTCTACTTTTTTATTGAATTTATTTAAAATAAAATAAATAGCTCCATAAAATGGAATTACCAACAGAATCACCAAGGCCAATTTCCAATAATAGGTAAACATCAAGGTAAAGGAAAAAATCACAATGAAGATATTTACAATCATATCAATCGCCACTTCATTGATAAAAGATCTAATTTTTACCGCATCGCCAATCCGGGATGTGATTTCTCCAACTTGCATCGTGTCAAAAAAACGTTGCGGAAGATGGAGTAAATGTTTATAGTATCCTAAAATTAATTTGGCATCAATCAATTGCCCCGTTTTCATAACAAAAACACTCTTTTGAGAACCGATGTAGGCTTGCAATATGATGATAAAAATCATGGAAACACTCAGCAAATTGAGTAAGTTTCTGTTGCCTTCAACCAAAACATAATCGGTAATTTTTTGAATGTAGATGGACATGGCCAATCCTAAAACGGTAAAAAGTATGGCACCCGCCAAAGCCTGAATTAAAATGGTTTTATGTGGCTGTACCAAATCCCAAAAGCGTTTTAATGGAGTAACTTTTTCGTTATATTCCTTGAAATCATCATTCGGTGCAAAAAGAATCAGTACACCAGTCCAGATTTTTTGAAATTCTTCATACGTATAGGTTTCCATTTTGCCAAAAGCGGGATCCATTGCTGTAATTTCCCCTCCCGACCTCCCCGAAGGGGAGGAGACAGAATAAATAACAACATAATGATGCAATTGTTCTTTTACCACCACGTGAGCAATAGCAGGGAGCGGAATTTTATCAATAGCATCGATACCTCCTTTTACTCCTTTGGCAGAAAAACCCATTTTTTCGGCGGCTTCAATTATCCCCAGGACATTGGTACCTCGTTTATCGGTATTGGCAAATTGACGAATTCGGGCTATAGGCAGATTAACTTTGTAATGATTGCCAATAGAAGCGAGACAAGCAGCGCCACAATCTTTGATATCATGTTGTTTTATTTTTATAGAGGCCATTATGTAATTAGAAATTAGTAGTTAGAAATTAGTAATTTTGATTTTCTATAAATTAATTTCTTTATGAAAAACGATAATCTTATCCATGTAAAGTCAAAAAAATTTGCAATTAAAATTATCAATACTTTTAAGTATTTACAAACAGAGAAAAAAGAATTTGTTTTGTCTAAACAAATGCTTCGAAGTGGAACAGCAATTGGCGCTTTAATTAAAGAAAGTGAATTTGCCCAAAGCAGAAAAGATTTTCTGAACAAATTGTACATTGCTTTAAAAGAAGCAAACGAAACCCAGTATTGGATTGAACTATTGTTTGAAACGGAATACATTACAAAAATGGAATTTGATTCATTGTCTACGGATTGTATTGAAATACTAAAACTATTGGTCGCCATAACTAAAAAATTGAAAGAAACTTTAAGTAATTAAAAAGGAACAAGTAGAAATTAGCAATTTTTCCCAATTACTAATTTCTAACTCCTAATTGCTAATTGTTTTGGGTTGAGCCAATCATCGACTTTGTCAAACAATAAATCAAATAAGCTTCTTCTTGTAATGATGTAGCGTGTAGTGAGGGTCATTCCTTTTGTAATTTGGGTTTTGTAACCGGATTGCAATTGCATTGCGGTAGTATTCAGTGCGCATCGTACTTTAAAAAAAGCTTGTTCCCCTTGAATGGTAATATTACGGTCAATATCGATTACTTTTCCTTCTAGCAAACCCCATTGGTTGTAATTGAAAGCATCGAGTTGAAATTTCACCTTTTGATTTTTTCTAATTAAACCTATATCGTTTGGTGAAACGGTGCTTTCTACAATCAATTGATCTATTGCCGAAATAGAGGCTATAGGTTGAGAGGCGTTCAAGAAAGAACCAGCTTGAATTCCTGAGAAATTTTCTATAGTTCCAGATAATGGTGCTGTTATATAATAGTTTTGCGCTTCTACTTTTATTTTTTCTAGGGTGCCGTTTAGGTTTTGAAGTTGCATTTGTAGCTCTCGTTTGCTGTTTTGCCAAAGGCTACGTTGGTTTTTTTCTAAACCAGAAAGTGCTTGCTGAGCATACGTATAATCAAAACTATATTTCTCAAATTCAGCTTTGGCAATTATGCCCTTATCATGCAACTGTTTGTTTCGGTCATATACTATTTTTGATTGGGCAATTTTGCTTTGCAATTCCTCTCTTTTATTATTGTAACTCTGCCACTCTTGCTGCATAGCAAGTGTTTTAAAACCCGTAGCCCTGCCTTGTGTAACTTGAGTTAAATCATGAATTTGATCCTGAATAGTAGCCGCCGTCACTTGATTATTGGCTTTCTCGGTATTTAAATTTTCTTGGGTAATGGCAATCAGGGTATCTCCTTGTTGCACTACTTGGTTATTCTTTATTTTTATAAAAGTTACTTTGCCATTCACTAAGCTACTTACTGGAACATTGTCAGTAGTACTTCGCACGATACCGCGACTCTGACTGCTAATGTCTATTTTGATGACAGGCAATAGTGCCAGAAAAATAAGTATAGCCAGAATCAAGACCAAGTAAATAGAAATACTCTTGGTTTTGTTTTTTGCGATAAGGTTTTCGAGAGTGTTTATGGGATCTTGACTGAAGTTCATTTTTTTTAGTGAATTTATAAGACACGTTTGTATAGATAATAAAAACATGGAGAACCTGCAATCCAACAAACAAATTTCCTTTAACTGATTACTATTTCAATACTAAAAAGACTGCCTAATAAAATAGGCAGTCTCACAATAAAAATCTTGATTTAAAAGTTATTTTTTAACTTTTGAATATGAGCAATTAACGCTCCTAAAGCAATACCTATGATAAATATCTTAAACCAATAAGGAGCTAAGTATTGCATTATTTTATGATAAGTCATTGTGTTAATTTTATGATGTTGCCCAGTCTACAAATTTATAGACGCCATATCCAACTAAAGCACCTACAACAACAACGCCAACAACTGTAGCCCCTGCAGCAGCCACGGCTATCACTGCTGGAGCAAGATAACCTCCTTCAGTCTCTTTGGACTCTTGGATACTAATTTCCTTTAAATTCAACGCTTCTAAATTCATATTTTAATTTTTTGATATTTAACATTATTTTTGTCCTTGAGCAACTGCTGCACCTACACCAACTCCTACCCAAAATGCAGTAGCTACAGTTTCAGCAGATATTGCTATTCCCCATATTAGAAGAGGTATAAACCCACCTTCTGTTCCTTTAACTTCTTGAGCATTAAGCTCCACTAAATTCAAATTATCTAAATTCATTTTTTAAGTTTTTAAAATTACACATTTCATTTCAATAAAAAGTTTCTCGAGAACTTTTGTGCTTGGTTTTTTTTAGAGACCATAGCTTTCAAACTCCTTGCTCTGTTTTTTTTGAAAGGGTTACAGTACAGCTGAATTATTCCCTTGTAATTGGCCAATTGATTTAGGAAAGTAATCTACATTTAAAAGTAACGTCTTACTCCAAACGCTTTCACTTTCTTTGTGCCAAAACTAGAGTAAGAAGAGGTTCTAAGCAAACTGTTGTTATCGGAATTCCTGAATTCCGATACTGAATTCACGGAATTCCACAAATTGTATTTTATAAATCACTGAAAATATGCTATTTAAATAATGTAAAAAAATCATTATTTTTAAGATTATTTTAGTGATGTTGCTGTATTTTTGTGCAAAATCTACTGTAATGACTAACCAACGTTTTATTAAAATAGTGCTTTTAATACTGTTTCCTTATTGTTTATTGGCGCAAACGGCTGATAAATTTATCGGAAAAGATTCGTATGAAGATTTAAAAAAAGAGTTTATTTTACAGAAAAGTGATAATAATAAGAAAACATTTATTTCGGAAATCATTTCTAAATCTTATTCTAGAAAAAATAATTTAAGTCTTTCACGGGGTTTTTATCTTTTATCAACATTATACAAAGGAAATAAAGCAATACAATACCTTGATTCATCTATTGCCTATTCAACTAATCAAAATGATTATAATTTTCCAGCATTGTCTTATTCTAGAAAGGCATATGAGTTAAGAATGCAATTTAAGTATAGCAAGGCTTTAGCTAATTATTTCAAAGCAGAAAAATATGCTAAAGACAATAATGAAGATTTAAATTTTTATATCAAGCGGTCAATTGGTGTTTTAAGGTCAGAGGAATTAGGTGAAGTAGAGGAGGCATTGCTACTATATCGTGAATGTTTAAGTTACATAAGAAAAAAAGACATATCATCTTTAAAATACAGTAGCGATTATCACAATCTTTTATTTGTGATTGCCGATGCGCACAAATCATTAAAGAATTTAGACTCTGCTAGTTTTTATAACAAATTAGGGTACAAAGAATCGATTATAACCAACGATAAGTTTTATATACCATATTTTATTTTAAATGAAGGTGCAAATGAAATGTTAAAGAAAAATTACAAAGCATCTTTAGATAGTATAAATAAGGCATTGCCTCAAATAATATTAGATAAAAATTTTGGTAATATACTGGCGTCTTATTTTTATTTAGGAAAGTCGTACGCTGGTATGAGTAGTGAAAAGAAAGCGATTCAAAATTTTATCAAAGTAGATTCCATGTATTTATTAAATAAAAGAATTACACCAGAGTTTATAAGTGGGTATTCCTATTTAATTGAATATTACAAAAAAACTGGAGACAAAGAAAATCAATTAAAATTCTTGAATAAGTTTATGAGTATTGATAGCATATTACAAAGAAACTATAAGCATTTAAATAAAGTTTTAGTCAAAGAATATGACACTCCTCGTTTACTTGCAGAAAAAGAATCCCTTGTACAATCCTTGCAAAACAATGAATCTAGATATTTTATATGGATTTTGATTCTAATAGTAGGTATTGGAGGCTTAATAGGCTACCAATTTTATTCAAAAAAACAATATCAAAAACGATTTGAAGCAATTATTCGTCCTACATCAGTTGATTTTCAGCCTTCTGGTGCTATAAAAAAGGAAGATGATTTTAAACAAGAAAGTAAATCACAAGAATCACGAGGTATAGCAATAGAGGTTGTGGAGCAATTATTAGAGAAGTTAGTCTACTTTGAACGCAATAAGGGATATTTAGAGAATACGATTACCATTCAAAAAGTAGCTTTGCAGTTAAATACAAATACAAAATATTTGTCTAATGTTATTAATGAACATAAAGGAAAAACGTTTGTGCATTATATTAACGATTTGAGAATTACACATGCGGTTGACCAATTGCAAGCCCAAACGAAATTACGAAATTACACCATGCCTTTTTTAGCGAAGGAGTTTGGATTCAATTCTGCCGAAGCTTTTGCTGCGGCTTTTTATAAGAAAAACAAGATTAAGCCTACTTTTTTTCTAAAAGCACTAGAAAATGAAAAATATTCATAACTATTTCGTTTTCAGTTAATTATTTTATATAGCGCTATCGGAATTCACGGAATTCCGCCAATAACTTTTAATTTTTTTTAGCTATTATCAGGCCAAGCTTTTACTTTTGCAACTTGTATAATAAATAAATAATTTTATCACATGAAAACAGAAAAAAAACAAACAAAAACGCAATCAAAGTTCAATTTAGAAAAAATGAAAGTAGCTCAATTGGATAACTTACATTTAATAAATGGTGGTTTTTTAAAATTGACTGGTGACATTGAAACTGTAACTGACTCTTTAATGCCTCCTCCCAATAACTTTAACTTAAAAAAATGAAAAATATTTATTTAATTTTTTTAGTCTGTATAATTTTAAGTTGTGCCACAAAAAAAAATGGAGTTTATGTTTTAAAAAATGAATCAATTAGCTCTGGTTGGCGAAGTTTAGATTCTTTAAATTGGTTTCATAAAGTCAATAAAGATCAAAATGCTTTTATCATTGATTTTATTCAAGTCAAAAAAACATCTAAAAGTAAAGTTCGAAACAATAATGTTGTGGTTGCTATAATTGACACTCCATTAGATACTAATCATGAATATTTAAAGAATAATATTTGGTTCAATAAACATGAAATTCCTTCTAACGGTATAGATGACGATAAAAATGGCTATGTAGACGATATTAATGGTTGGAATTTTATAGGAACAAGAGATAATGGTTATTTAGTTTGGGTTAATTTTGAATTTGTAAGATTTTTGAAAATTTTGAACGCTAATTCTAATCCTCAATTAACTATTCAAAACCTAGGCGGTGATGAATATAAACGTATAATCAACACTTATAACAAGCAATTTGGAGCTTATGACAACTGGTTAAAATCACAACAATACATTGTTGATAATTATCAAATAGCAAAAGATAGCTTAAAAAGATATTTTCCTAATGAAAAGTATTCAATCAAGGAATTAGATAGTTTGTATCTCAAGCATAAAATTAATGATAAAACTTTTAAACAAAGACGTGAAGACAAGGATTATGATATTGGTGCAATGATAGGTTTTATAAAGTCAAGATTGCAAGCAGGAGAGAATACAATTGAGGAAGCTTTAGATACAAGGGTTCGAATAGATTCGATAGTCAACAGAAATCTAAATGTAAATTTTGATGAAAGAATATATATTAAAGGCAATCCTTATTTAGTTAGTAAAGGATATGGAAATGCGACTATCTCAGAAAACAAGGCAGGCAAAAGATCTACGCATAATCATTCAACTAAGGTATCAGGTATTGTATCGATGATTGCAAAAAATAATTTCAAGATAATGCCGTTAGTAATTTCGGCATCAGGTGATGAATACGATCAGGATATAGCTAATGCGATATATTATGCAGTAGATAATGGTGCAAAGGTTATCAATATGTCATTTGGTAAAGAATTTTCTTTATATAAAGAATTGGTAATAGAAGCATTAAAGTATGCAATGAAAAGGGATGTATTGATTGTACATTCTGCGGGTAACAATAAATTCAATATTGACGAAAACCCTTATTATCCGTCAGATACAGAATTTAAGGATGATGCAAAAGAAGTCGTAGATAATTTTATCAATGTAGGCGCCACTACTGCAAAAGCAGACAGTACTTTTGTGGCCTCTTATTCAAATTACGGCAAGAAGAATGTAGATTTATTTGCTCCTGGAGATAAAATTTATACCACAACCGCAGGCAATAGTTATGGCTATGATTCAGGTACTTCACTTGCAGCACCCATGGTTTCTGGAACAGCGGCTTTAATATGGTCGTATTATCCTAAACTAACAGCTAAGGAGGTTAAACAAATTATTCTAGAATCAGGAACGGCTTACGATTTAGACGTTTTGGTCCCTGGTGGAGAGGGCAAAAAAATCAAATTTAGTGAATTATCTAAATCAGGAAAAGTATTAAATGTCTATAACGCGATGCAACTCGCTGAGAAAGTGAGTAAAAAGAAACGATAATGCACCACTATCAAGTTCGTCCTTTCTCGCACTATGTTTTAAGAACCCCTTTATTTCCATTGCCTTTCTATTTTGATTTATTGGAAAATTATTCCGAAGAGGCCTTATTGCTGCAGTTTGAAAACCCTTATGTTAGAGAAGCCATTCGTATGGCTTCACCGGAACTACTAACAGCTTTAAAAAAATGGAAAGCTGATCCTTCCAGTGTATCACCTAAAAAAAGGGAGAGTTTGCAGCTTAGTTTACTGAAATACATTGCGCGAATATCAACTCGTTGTACTCCTTTCGGGTTATTTGCGGGTTGTTCAGTTGGAAAAATAGCTTCTGAAACGAACATTATACTCAATTCAACTGAAAATTTTAGTCGTTTTACACAATTTGACATGCAATTTTGGGTGGCATTATTACGAGAATTTGCTAAAAGAGAAGAAGTTATACCTTATCTTAAATATTATCCTAATAATTCGATCTATGCTCTTGGGGATTTTTACCGCTATGTTGATTACAACTATGTAAAAACAAAAAGAGTCCATACCATTTCAGCATTGCGAAAAACAGCCCTTTTAAGTGAATTAGTGCTTAAAGCAACATCAGGGATGACTGTTGATGAAATGGTTTGTCTTCTTGCCGATGATGATTCTGAAACCGCAGAAGCTTTAGAATATATTAATCAGCTTATCGATTTTCAGTTTCTTGTAAGTGAATTGGATGCAACAGTTACAGGTAGTGATGAATGGGGACGCGTTTTTTCTATCATCGATAAAATTCCGAACTTAAAAAAAGATTCTCAACTTTTGCAAAGTATAAGAACTCAATTTTTAGTATTAGACCAAACGCTTGTTCCTTCTGAAAAAGACTATGAAGCGATACAGGATTTAATTGAGAAAACAGGTGTGGAGTTTGATGAAAAATATCTTTTTCAAACTGATTTAAATACGACCGCTTCCGTAAATACTTTGAGTACTAGTTCACAAAATAAAGTCTTCCAAGCGGTTCGTTTTTTAAACGGAATTCAAAAGCAAAAGAAGTCTGAAAACCATACTAATTTTATAAAAGCATTCACACAAAGGAATGAATCAAGAGAAATGCCTTTGACAACTGTTTTAGATACTGAAACGGGAATTGGGTATCTTCAAAATTCTGAAATGAATGATACGCATGAGATTTTGGAGCATTTTTCTTTTAAAAGTAAAGTTCAAGAAACAATCCTCGAACCTTGGACGGCTTATGATTTTATAATGGAGAAGAAACTTCAGCAATGTATTCTTAAAAATGAAGAAGCAGTATCGCTTTCTGAAAAGGATTTTCCGGATTTTGATCCTAGTTGGAATAATGCACCAGCTACTTTCTCGGTAATGATTGAAATTGCATTGCATCAAGAAAAAGAAATCATATCAATTGAATCTTCGGGGGATGTTAGTGCCGCCAAACTATTAGGGCGTTTTTGTAATGGAAATGATGCTATTTTCAATTTAACCAATGAAGTTGTAGCCAAAGAAGCGACCTATCATTCTGATAAAATTTTAGCAGAGATTGTTCATATTCCGGAATCAAGAACTGGTAATATATTAAGAAGACCTGTTTTAAGAGCATTTGAAATTGCCTATTTGGCTAATTCGGCAGCAACTAAAGACTACACGATTGACTTAAATGATTTAATGATTTCGATACGCAACAACAAAATTATTTTGCGATCTAAGAAACACAATAAAGAAGTTATTCCTTGTTTGTCAAATGCCCATAATTATGTTACTAAATCGCTGCCTGTTTATCATTTTTTATGTGATTTACAGTCGCAAGATGTAAAGCCTATTTACAGTTTCAGTTGGGGTGTTTTAGAAACGCATTATGATTTTTTTCCAAGGGTTGAATATAACGGAGTACTACTTTCAAAATCAAAATGGATCGTAAGTAAAACTGAAATTATGCCTTTTTATAAAATGGATGGCATTCTATTATTTGAAGCTTTTTCGATTTGGAGAAAACAACGAAGCATTCCTAGTCTTGTAAATTGGGCTCATTTTGACAACACATTGTTACTTGATTTTGAGACAAATATAGGGATTCAATTATTTTTGAAATCAGTTGTAAATCATGTTAAAATCACTTTAGAAGAATTTCTATTTACAGAGGAATCTGTGGTGAAAAACGCAAAAGGTGAAAATTTTGCCAATCAGTTCATTCTATCCTATTATAAAGACCAATTGTAAAGTATGAAAAGGGATTTTTGCATAGGAAGTGAATGGCTGTATTATAAAATATACACTGGAGTAAAAACAGCAGATCTTATATTATCTGAAAAGTTGTATCCCTTAATTTTAGATTTACAAAAGGAAAAGATAATTGCCAAATGGTTTTTTATTCGGTATAACGATCCTGATTCGCATCTTCGTCTTCGTTTTTTAGTAACCAAACCAGAAGCAATAGCTACCATTATCAGTTCATTCCATCCTGTTTTTGAGAAGTTATTGGTCAACCATTTAGTTTGGAAAGTACAAACGGATACTTATAAGAGAGAATTGGAGCGGTACGGAGAGGCTACCATGGTAGATTCTGAGACTTTGTTTGGGTATCATAGTGAGTTGATTGTAGCCTATTTAAAGCATAAATCCAATTTTGAGGTAGCAGCACAGCTATTGTTTGGACTGTTTACAATTCATCATTTTTTAGAAAGTTTTCAGTTATCAATGTCTGAAAAACATGAATTGATGCGCCGGTTACAAATGAATTTTAAAAAAGAATTTAATGCCGATGCGGCCACAAATAAGGGACTAGATACCCAATACCGCAAGCGTGAAGTAGAAATTACTGCCTTGCTACTAGGCAAAACGGACTTGCCATTTGAAGTATTAACTCCCTTCATAGAAACTAAAATATCAGAAATTGCTTTGTTAAGTTCCAACATAAAAAGTCAGTTGGAGATTCCTCTTTTTGATTTTTTAAGCAGCCATATTCACATGATGGTTAATCGTCAGTTTACCTCCCGCCAACGACAATATGAGCTCCTGATATACGACCATTTGTATCGGTTTTATAAAACTCAGGAGCTCAGAAGGCATTAAAAATTGGGATTGACTTTTGAGTTAAGCCCTTTTGCTCTATAATACAATAGAATGTTTTAGTTAAAAATCAGTGACAACAAATTTACCATTTGTAATATTGTGAATCAAAGCGCCTTTATTATAAACTTGCAGATTCATTTCGCCTCTAGTTACTTTTTCTTCATTTATAGTTGTATGCTCAAGAATTGTGTAACTGCCAGCTGTTTGGTATTTTTTCCAATCAATATCTCTAATCCACAATAACTGGGTAGCTCTAAATATGCCAACATATTGATCAAAATCAATTCTGTTCTCTATTGTATTTTGGTCAAATTTATACGTGCCTACTGCTAAATTTGGCAATTTAATTTTAGATTTAATTAAAGCTCTAAATCCGTTATCTGTGTAAAAGTACATTTGATATGGATTATTTAATAGTTTCGGATCATATTCGCCAAAATGAAATGCGGTAAAAAAACTTAAAGCAGTTCCTTTAAAATTCATATTTGTAAAAGTATATGGGCACTCGGTAGTTCTTACATTATTACTAGTTACCGACCCTTCGATATATTTTCTTTTTTTATCAATGTCTAATTCATCATAGTAAGATTGTTCTAATAGATATCCTTTAAAATCAAAATGAAGGTACTTTTTTGTTTCATCGTAGTTGAAATTTGATATTGTCATTAAGCCTTTAGGGTTAAAATCGGCAGATTCAAAATGTGCATTTTGATTTCTATAGTCAAAAAGTGTAATATTTTTTAACGTACCATTTTTCAATAGCGAGAATTCAATTCTAAAACCTGGATTTTTATTGTTTTGATAGCTACAACTAAAAAATAAACTTTCACAACTTTCGTTGGAGCCGATGCGACTATTTATTAAATTTAACTGTTCATTGTCAATTTTAATATTTAGAGAATTCACAACTTCTTCTTTAAGAACTTCTTCTCTTTCACAAGATGCTATAAAAAGGAATAAAAGCAAACTATTTGCTTTTATTAAAAACCACCTACAGTACTTACCGTAGGTGGATATGTTTTTTTTTGTGCCTACCATTGAACTTGAATTGGTCTTACTTGAAACTCTACTTTACCAGTATAATATGTTCTTGTAGCAAATTGCCCAGTATTAGGATTTTTATTTACTACATTATCGTAAAAAGGAATTACAGAGTCGAATAAATTGTTGCTTTTCGTTGTTCTTTTGACGATATAATCATTTGATTTTGATTCTTCAATTGACGCTCCATATTTCGTGTTCACTTTAACAACCTCAAAAATTGTCCCGCTTAATTCGGTAGAAAAGTTAGCATTGAATTTTGAGCTTATTGATTGTTTAGTTTCAATTATTAATGGATCATCTACTTCTTCAAAAGAAAATTTCCATTCATTTGAAAATCTATTTAAATCCCACGTTTGAAATTCTAACACTGTACCGTAATTATTATTCAAAAAATTTATAGTTTTTAAGCCAATTATAGTTGTACGAATGTAAGTTTTTTTGAAAGGCCAATTAAATCTGCTGTATGCTTCATGTTTTAATTCAAATAAATCAGACGGTTTAGCAAAAAAGCCTTTTTTATCTGATTCACCAGTGTTTGATGCTTTTGATCCATAAAAGCAATAAATCATAAATTCAAATTGTCCGTCTGTCCATCCGGAGGAGCTATTGAGTCTATAATCAGTTACTTGTTTTGGGTCATCTGTGTTTGAAATAGTATTAAATGCTCCTTGTGCATCATTTCCCGACATTTTGAAAGAGGTTATGTATTCTCTATACTTCCCACCACTAATTGCTCCTTTTTGCTTGCTAGGAGTCAATCCATAATAGATGTTGTCTCTTTGCCAACCCTCTGATGCAGTACCTTCCCAAACATTGTAAGCATCCTTTAAAAATTGACTTTAGCACCATCATTTTTTATGTTGGAAAATAGCAAAATTACTGAACATTTCTATTCGATTTGCTACATAACAAGTAACAATCATTACGTTATAATTTTACTCTTAAAGTAGGTAATATAGCTATGGTTTCAACACCATTTAATGAATAATACAACTTGCTTTTTAAACCAAGTTCAGCATAACTATTGAGTTTGAAATAATATTCTAAAGATCCAAATAAACCCAAATTGTCTGCTCGATTTTTTTCGTTTATTAACACAAACACAGTATTGTTATCAATATTAGTAATATCGCTTCTGTTCATATTTTCAATAAAATAGTATGCTCCAAGCGTAAACTGCAAATTGTTTTTAAAAACGGTTCTAAAATGAACATCATAAAAGTCTTTGGTATGAATGTTTCTATAGTTTTGTAAAACCAAACCAGTATTGGTTGAAGTAAGTATTACACCATCATCTATATTTTTTGCATGCTGTAACCTAGAATAACCTAATCCAATGTAGCGGTCTTTAGGTAATTTAAAATCAAAATTTATTTCATAAAACGAGCCAATATTTGGCAATTCAAAAGGTACGGGATCATCTAAAAAGGATTTGGAGTACTCGATGTAGGATAGACCATAAGAGAACGAAATTTCAATTTTTTGTTCTTTGTTTTCTTGAGCAAATAAAGAAGTTGAAAGAAAAAATATAGTTAATAGTAGTCTATTTTTCATAGGATTAGATTTTATAAGTAACTGTTTTTTAATTTTAATGAATGTTTTATTGAATCATTTTTCTAAAAATAATTTTATGATAATTAGAATCTTTTACCAATATTTAAAGTAAGGTTATAGTGGTTAGGATACACCGGAATTGAGTTAATTTTTTTTTCGCCAATAGGCATTAAATAGTACGGACTGATACCAACAAAGTAATTCTTATAAAATGTACATTGAAATTGTAATCCTAAGGTATAATAAAAAGTATTTAAATTACCTGAAG
Source organism: Flavobacterium sp. ZB4P23 (assembly GCF_003970375.1). NCBI lineage: Bacteria > Pseudomonadati > Bacteroidota > Flavobacteriia > Flavobacteriales > Flavobacteriaceae > Flavobacterium > Flavobacterium sp. ZB4P23. The sequence goes on along the minus strand of NZ_RYDK01000008.1, from coordinate 32,691 downwards.
TGGTTCCATTTTCATAAGTAAGTATCTGTCCATTATTAAAATCATAAGTCCAATTTTTTACATCATGCGCTCTAGAATATGAAAACAAATAGCCAGCACCTAAATTAAAATTAAATAAAAACCGATCATTATTAACAAATAGATAATCTATCTTAGTTCCTACAGTAACAGTATTTATTTTTGACCAAAGCGAATTAAAATATACACCTGAGTAGGTTTGATCCATTAAATAATTATCGACTGCTGTTGCATCATCAAAAAAACGAGGAAAATCATTACTTTGATTGTATTCTAAATACAAATCAAATGCAAAAGACTGAGAAAATCTATTTTGATAATTTAAACCTAGTGAAAAATTATTTAAGTTGCTTTCTTTATCAGGAAACCAAGGTTTGCCAATTGACACATAAACGCTTTCGTTTTGAGCAGATGAGATTGTAAAAATAAAGATAAATAAAACTGTAAAATTTTTTTTCATAACAACATAAATGTAGATGCTGTACCAAAGATACAGCATCTAATTAATAATTAAAGGTCGGTATAATAGTGTTTAAAGTAGTAATCTACAATGCCATTTTTCTTCACATTATAATCCACACCACCATCACTGACTGTTTCACCAGTAGCGCCAAGACCTACAATAGTTGCTAAAACAATTCTACGTGAGATTTCTGCATTTGTCCTAAACTTTGCATTACCGACTGAAACATTAATTTTAGCTGAACCGCTTGCCTCGGCATTTGGTTTAATTTTACCATCTTCAAGTTTAAAACCTGACTTCATGGAAAGTTCAAAAGATGCTGTAGCCTTCAAGTTATGTATGGAAAAAATAGCGAAATCCTGTGTATTTTCGCTCATGTTCCAATCTTGGTCAAATTCAGCACCAAAATCAACCCAATTTTTATCTTTGACATGTTTTCTTTTACATCTGAATTCTTTTACAATATAATCTTTTGGAGAAGCTGTTATTGTGCCATCTGCGTTTTGTGTGACAGAACCATCAGTTGTGCCGCGGTAAAATCTCAACTTTTGATGTGTGCCACCAAACCCCATGTAACCAGTTCCATTTATTCTTATTCTTGGGATATAGGAACTGATACCATCTGTTTCGGGAATATTATTATGATTGGTATTTGTTGTCAGTAATGTTGTTGTTGGTATTGTATTGTTATTATTAGTAAATCCACTAGGATTGTAAACCATGAATTGATTCTCACTAGTTATCAGTTCATTATTTTGGTCTAAAGGTGTAGGTAACAGTTCTATAAAATTACAAGGTCTACCAGCAATATCACATGGATCTATAGGTACGATTACATAAACGGGATTGTTATCTAAAAAATTGTTATCAAGATTATTAATAATTTCATAATCACTGTAGCCTGTATTAAATTGAAATCCGATGTTTGTTTGCGAATTGTTTAGCGGATCGAATGAAACATAATATTCTTGTGCATTTTGATCATCATTTTCATATTCAGGATCAAATGGAAAAAAAATTTGTAATTCCTGTGAAACAAGAAGATTAGTTAATTCATCTGCAATAAACGCTGTAGATCTAAAATTGTTCTTAGAAGTTAAGTTTTTGTCCAAAATTTCTTTAATTGTTTTATAATCATTAGAATTATTTTCAAACTCTTTTCTTAAAGCATTTTTAAAAATATTTTGCTTTCTTAAATTATTTATTTGGTTTTTGAACGTAGCTTGTTCATTTTTTCTTAAACCTTCTTCTTGTTCAAGTAAGTATGCAAAAGATACAATATTTGCATCTTTGTCAACTTCTTTCATTTTGTTATTTAAAGCGTTTTTGACTTCAGAGTCAGTTAATAACTTGCCTAACAAAATAGCAGTTTCTTGTACTAACTTCTGTTTTGAATTTAAATTTGTTTTTTCTAGTGTTTCACTATTGTTTTCAGTAGAACAACTGATTACCAAGAGGCAGAAGGAAAGTAGGAATATACTTTTTCTCATTATAAATTTTGTTCTCATTTAAGATTGTTTTAATTGTTTTAAATTGATAAATTTTAGATAAGTAGCTACAATATCATTTTAGAAAAAAAACTTAATTCTAAATAACGTCTTACTAAGAACTTATTTGTTTTTCTTGACTCCAAAACTACCCTCATATATTTTAACATACAAACACTTGTTATCGGAATTCACGGAATTCCGTGTCTTAATTCCGTGAATATTTTTTTAAAATACCTGAACATCAATAATTTGAAAACATGATTTTTTCTATGAATTTAAGCTATAAGCTCTAATTTTAGGTGTTGCGCGATAAATGACACTTATTAAACTTCAAAATTTTCAATTAGATTTCTCAAAAATTTACCCTATCATCACTTTCAATCTCATTCCTTTTTCTCTAATTTTACATTTTTGAAAAGCAAATATGAAATTAGAAATTAGAGAACTGACCACTAAACAGGAAATGTTAGCTCAATATGAAGTTATGCTACATTTATATACGAATTTCACTTTAGACAAATACGATGCGTATCTCACAGAGATGATCCCACACAACTACAAGCAAATTGCCGTTTTTGAAGGTGATGTATGTGTTGGACTCTCTGGATTGTGGTCAGGAACTAAACTCTGGTCTGGCAAGTATTTAGAAATTGATAATTTTATTGTACACCCAGATCACCGCAAAAAAGGAATTGGCAAAATGTTGACGGATTATGTTGATGCTTTGGCAAAAAAAACGGGCTGTACGATGATCGTTTTAGATGCCTTTACCGGAAATTTCACCGCACATCGCTTTTATTACAACCAAGGTTACGTACCCAAAGGATTTCACTTTCTTAAAATTTTAAACGAAGAAGGACTAAGTTAAATAGAAAATTATGAAAGGATATAAAACAATTTTTTTCTCAGCGATTACCGCTATCAGCCTTACTTTTTGTGCCATGAAGCACGAACTTCAAACGGAATTTCCTCAAGAAATCCAGTCTGCTTTTTATCAGAAAATAAAGAATGGCAACGAAAATAGCGCTACGCATTTTTATATCGAATTCAAAAAACCGCTTGCAAACAACATCAAATTGGAGAAAATCTATTTTCACAATGAAGAATCCCCGGTGAGTGAAATTACTAAAAATACTTTTGTATCACATTTTTATCAAAGTAATAAAAAAGAAGATTTAATTTTGAATAGGAATCCCGCCAAAGAATATGGCAATAAGGCACCAGTCGTTCAAAAATCTAAATTTGATTTAAAATTCAATGAAGCAGTTTTGGAATATACGAAAGACGGTAAAACCCTTTTTTATAAAATATCGAATGTCCTAGAAAAACCCTTGCGATAATTTTTTGCAATTGAAAAGCTTTTGTAATTGATTTTTCTCTTTCAAAACAAACATTCACTTCAGTGTATTTAACCAAAGAATTAGTTATTTTTGGCTCTTTAATTTTAATAAAAACACCATTTTGGGATTATATAAAAATCTTTTTAAACAGACTGCCATTTACGGATTAGCAACGGTCATCCCGCGAATGTTCAGTTTTTTATTGGTGCCTTTATATACGGATCTACTTCCTAAAGCGGAGTATGGGAAGGTTTCCATAATTTTTGCCGGAATGATTTTTTTTAATGTCATTCTTGCATACGGAATGGAAACTGCTTTTTTTAGGTTTTATAATAAGGAAACAAACAAGAATTCAGTAGTTGAAACAACCTCAGTGTCGATCTTCTGGACTTCACTTACCTTTTTATTCATAGCATTACTTTTTCGAAACACATTAGCGCTTTGGTCAGGAATTGATGAACAATATATTACATACACCATTTGGATTTTAGTGCTCGATGCATTGGTTATTGTTCCGTTCTCTAAATTAAGGGTCAACCAGCAACCCGTAAGATACGGCATAATCAAAATAGGAAATGTAGCCGTCAATCTTTTTCTGAACCTTTTCTTTTTGAGTTATTTACCCGCGATTGCAGAATCAAATCCGGACAGTATTTTACGCTCTTTGTACCTGGAAGATTTCCAAATAGGATATATTTTTGTGTCTAATTTAATTGCCAGTCTACTGACCTTTATAGTGTTGTCACCCAATTACTTTATATTGAAATGGCAGTTTGATTATTCCCTGTGGAAACGCATGATGCAGTACGGAATGCCTATTATGGTGGCCGGAATAGCATTTGCCATCAACGACCAATTTGACAAAATTTTATTGGGATACTTATTGCCTCCTGACATTGCTGATGCCGAAGTGGGAGTGTATAACGCCTGCTACAAACTCGGTTTGTTCATGGTCTTGTACCGAACTGCCTATACTTTGGGAATCGAACCCTTCTTTTTTAGCCATTCTAATAGTAAAGATGCGCCACAAACCTACGCTACAATTACCAAATATTTTGTCATTTTTGGGTCGTTTATATTACTGTCCGTCATCGTTTTTGCCGATGTGCTCAAAGTTATTATGATCCGAGATGATTCCTATTGGGAAGCCATGAAAGTAGTACCATTAATTATTTTGGCTAATTTTTTCCTAGGCATTTACACCAACCTTTCCGTTTGGTACAAACTGATCGACAAAACCCATATTGGTGCATACATTTCTATAGTGGGAGCCATCATTACCTTAGCATTAAACTTTCTTTTAATTCCTACAATGAGTTATTACGGTTCTGCAATTGCCACCATTGCGGCTTATGGAAGTATGATGTGTATTTCCTACTATTTTGGGAATAAATATTATCCTATTCCGTATGATACCAATAAAATCTTCATGTATCTATTGATTTCAGTAGGATTTTCGGCAGTTTCCTTTTATGGTTTCAGAGAGAATTATTACGTAGGAATCACGTTATTACTGGTGTTTATGTATTTTATATACCACAATGAAAAAGAATTATTAATCAAAATTATTAATCGAAAAAAACAATGACAATAAACATAATCAACAAATCACAACATGCCTTGCCTAACTATGAAACCATAGCCTCAGCAGGAATGGATTTACGTGCCAATTTAACGGAACCCATAACATTAAAGCCACTGGAAAGAGCGATTGTAAAAACAGGTCTTTTCATCGAATTGCCCATAGGGTACGAAGCGCAAGTAAGACCTCGAAGCGGTCTCGCTGCTAAAAACGGAATTACGGTGTTGAACGCTCCCGGAACAGTAGATGCCGATTATCGGGGTGAAATCGGAGTTATTTTAGTAAATTTATCCAATGAAGATTTTGTTATCCAAAACGGAGAACGCATTGCACAACTCATCATCGCAAAACACGAACGTGCAGAGTGGATTCAAGTACAAGAGCTGACAGAAACCTCCAGAGGAGAAGGCGGATTTGGTAGTACGGGAGTGAAATAGATTTAATAATTTAAAGATTGAAAAATTTAAAGATTTGCGATACTCTTTAAATTTTTCAATCGTTTAATCTTTCAATAAAAAAACATGAAAATAATTGTCCCAATGGCAGGCCGTGGTTCACGCCTTCGCCCACATACATTAACCATTCCTAAACCTTTAATTCCTATTGCAGGAAAACCGATTGTTCACCGTTTAGTAGAGGATATTGCAGGCGTATTAAATCAAGCGATCGAAGAAGTAGCCTTTATTATTCATGAAAGTTTTGGCAAAAAAGTAGAAGAGGAACTAATTGCTATCGCACAAAAATTAGGCGCCAAAGGCACTATTTATTACCAAAACGAAGCTTTAGGAACCGGTCACGCCATTATGTGTGCCAAAGATTCTTTGAGTGGACCAGCAGTTATCGCTTACGCAGATACGTTGATTCGGGCTGATTTCGATTTGGACCAAAATGCCGACAGCGTGATTTGGGTGAAACAAGTAGATCAGCCGGAAGCTTTTGGTGTTGTAAAACTGAATGAAGCAAATGAAATAGTAGAATTAGTAGAGAAACCGGTAACTTTTGTCTCAGATCTTGCCGTTATCGGAATTTACTATTTTAAAGATGTGGCCGTGCTGAAAAACGAATTACAATTAGTATTAGATAACAATATTATCCACGGTGGTGAATATCAAATAAATGATGGTATCAAACAAATGATGGCTAAAGGCATGAAATTTGTTCCCGGTAAAGTGGACGAATGGATGGATTGTGGCAACAAGAATGTAACCGTTGAAACCAATTCCAGAATGTTAGGATTCTTGCATAATGATGGCGAACATTTAGTGGATTTTGATGTCAAATTAGAGAATTCGACTATAATTCCGCCTTGTTATATCGGTAAAAATGTAATTTTGATTAACGCAACTGTTGGTCCTAATGTATCTTTAGGAGATGGATGCCATGTTTCAAACAGTACAATAAAAAACAGTTTGGTACAAACCCATTCTCATATCAAAAATGCGAATTTAGACAATGCAATGATTGGGAATCACGTTAGTTTCGACGGTAATTTTTCCAGTATTAGCATTGGGGATTATTCGGTATTGGAGTAAAAGGATTCAATTAATGCACTAAGCAATAAGAATAAAACAATGTTGCATTTTTTTACCATATAAGTCATGTAAGTTTAAGTTTCAATTGTGTTGGCCTTATGTAACTTAAACAATCATAAGGTCATTTAAGGTTTAATTCTTATATGACTTATATATCAAATAGTATTTCACTCATTTTTTAGTATGACATTAAATAGGTCCAACTACTTAAATGCTATAATCAAAAATAAAAATATTTAATTTTAAACATACGAGTCTTGCAAGGCTATGTGGCTTCGCTTAAATGAACTATTGGTTTTACTTGAATTAATTCAAAACTTATATGACTTATATGTTTAAACAAGTATGCGACGAAATGTTATTATTTGTAATGTTAAGTGGTATTATATAAAAAAGATTCAGGATTAAAAATACAGCATGAAAAAAAGCGCTTTCATAATTTTATTTCTCGTTTTGCAATGCAATTCGGCTTTGCTGTGGGCACAAACAGAACCTGAGGAAATAAAGCTCGATACGGATCAGTTTCAGGAACTTTTTTATGAATCGTTGTTGCAAAAAGGGATTGAGAACTATGATAAAGCAATTGTAGCTTTGGATAAAGCCAATAAAATTAAACCCAATGATGCCGCCGTATATTATGAGTTAGGGAAGAATTATTTAGCATTAAAAGAGTATAAAAGTGCTTATAATTACTTTGAAAACGCCACTAAAATTGATCCTAAAAACAAGTGGTTCTGGATAGGAATGTATGATGTGAGTTACGAAACTAAAAATTTTACTCAGGGAATTACCGTCATCAATAAGTTGATTGAATTTGATCCCAAGTACAAAGAAGATTTGACCTCACTTTATATGGGGACTAATCAGTATGAGAAAGCTTTGGCACTGATTCAGGAACTTAATGAAACCATCGGAAAAACAGATAGAAGGGAATTATACAAAAGCCAGATTCTGTCTGTAGGAAAATTTCAGAATATGGAGATTACCAATCTGGTAGATCTGATTGCTAAAAACCCACAGGATGAGTTCAATTATATCAGTTTAATTTTTTTGTATTCGAAAAATAATGAAGAGTCAAAAGCGTTTGAAACCGTCAAAAAACTCGAAAAAGCAATCCCAGATTCGGAGTGGGCACAAGTAAGTGTATTCAAAAATTACTTGGATGCTAATGACGCACCAAAAGCCATTAAAGCAATGAATATTGTTTTGGCCAGTGCCAAAATTGATTCAAAGATTAAACACCGAATTCTGAATGAGTTTCTGGTTTTTACCGATAAAAATCCGCAATATTCGGCTGATTTAGAGAAGGCTGTCGGCTATTTTGACAAGGATACTTCCGTTGATGTTGCCAAAGAAATTGGGAAGTTTTTCCATGCTAAAAAACAGTGGAACAAAGCAATTATGTATTATGAAAAATCAGCAAATAAGGAATCTGATGATGCCGTCGGAATGAATTTACTTTTGCTTCAAGCGCATACGGAGATGAAACAATTTGATACAGTAGCTAGGAAAGCTTCGGCACTTATGGAGACTTTTCCAACGCAGCCTCAGTTTTATTATTATGCGGGTTTAGCCAACAATCAGCTGCAACAATTTAAAAAGGCGAAGGGTTTTTTAGAAATGGGCATGGATTATGTAGTGGAGAATAAAGAGTTGGAAATCAATTTCAATATTCAACTTGGAGAAGCGTATAATGGTTTGGGAGATTTCAAGAAAAAAGACTCGTTTTTCTCTAAAGCCAATCAATTATTAAAAGAAAAAAAATAATGAAAAAAATTTCAATAGTAGTTCTACTTACTGTTTTTATGATTTCTTGTAAATCTAAAGCCATTGTGGTTGCTGCCAGTAATGAGCCCGTTGCTGAAGCGGGGTATATGTCAGCCAAAAAAATAATAGAAAATCATTATAACAATAAAAATGAATTTTCTACATTATACATTAAGTCAAGCGCGCGTTATGCGGATGACAAGCAGACCCAAAACGTTACCGCAGAAATTAAAATCAAGAAAGACGAACAAATTTTAGTAAGCATTCGTTTTCTTGGAATTACAATGGCAAAAGCATTGATTACGCCTTCCACGGTGAGCTATTACGAAAAAATCAACGGAAACTATTTTGAAGGGGATTTCAGCAGTTTAAGCCAGTGGTTAGGAACGGATTTGGATTATAATAAAATCCAGAACATGTTATTAGGTCAGGCTATTGATGATTTGACTAAAGGAAAATATCTAGAAACATTATTGGAACAAACCTATCGATTAGATGATACATCGAACAAAAACACAAAAAAATCATTCTTTTTAGATGCCGATAAATTTTTAGTTCAAAAGCAAGAAATTACACAAACTGCCGAAGAGCGAACGATCAAAGTTACATACACAGACAACAAAGTATACAACGAGACAACATTGCCTACAAGTGTTTTAATTAATACGTTTCAGAAGAAAGGAACTACCGAAATCAGTTTAGATTACAATACGGTAACTTTCAATGAAGAACTTTCTTTTCCTTATAGTGTTCCAAATGGGTACAAAAGAATTATAATTAAGTAAATTAGCAAAAATATTTTTCCGATATGCCAAAATTTCTCCTAAGCCTAATTTTAATTTGTACCACTTCATTACTATGGAGTCAGGAATCCCAACAAGAAAAATTAGAAGAACGTAAAGCTCAAATTCAAAAAGAAATTCGAGAAAATGAAAGATTACTGCAGAATGTAAAGAAAAAAGAGAAATCCGCTCTCAATGTGGTGATTATTCAAAGTACTAAAATAAGGCTTAAAGAAAAATTAATAAATACCACTGAAAAGCAAACCAAGTTGCTTAACAACGATATGTATATTAATCAGGTTCAGATCAATAAATTAAAAAAAGAATTGGGGGAACTGAAGGAGGATTATGCCGAAATGATTTTAAAATCATATAAAAGCCGTTCGTCAGAAAGTAGAGCGATGTTTTTATTGTCTTCTGAAAACTTTTTACAGGCATACAAAAGAGCGCAGTACATGAAGCAGTACACCAGTTATAGAAAAGCACAGGGCGAGGAAATTAAATCTAAGTCGACCAAGTTATTGGACTATAATGATAAATTAAACATTCAAAAAAAGGAAAAACAAAAACTGATTGCCGAAAACGAAAAGGAACGATTGGCTCTGGAAAAGGAAAAGAAAGAACAGCAAAAGGTAGTAAATTTTATCAAAAAAGATAAAAATATGATTGCCAAAGAGCTTAAGAAAAGACAACAAGAGTACAAATCAATTGACAGACAAATCAATAAATTAATTCGGGAAGCCATTGCGGCAGCCAATAGGAAAGCCGCCTTAGAAAAAGCGAAAGCCAATCCAAGTGCTCCGGTTTCCAGAGGTGCAGTGTCATCCTCTAAAATTGAGTTAACTCCCGAAGCTAAAATAGTTGCTGATAATTTTAGAGCGAATAGAGGAAGATTGCCGTATCCTGTTGAAAAAGGATATATATCATTAGGATATGGAAACCAAACCCATCCTTTGTTCAATACAATTACGGTTCACAACAGCGGTGTAGAAATCACTACGGACAATGGCGCAAGTGCCAGAGCTGTTTTTGGAGGAGAAGTAACCAGTGTCATCGTTTTGTCACCAGTAAACAAAGCCGTAATGATACAGCACGGAGATTTCTTTACGGTCTATCAAAATTTAAGCTCAGTGTCAGTCAATAAAGGAGATAAAGTGAGTATAAAGCAAAGTCTTGGAAAAGTAAGAACGAATGGCGAGACCGGAAAAACGATAATTAAATTTTTAATCCTACAAAATACAACCTATAATAATCCTTCAAGCTGGTTGTCCCCAAGATAGAAAATAGTTGTCTGATAAAAAAAGCACTATCAATTCAATCGAATTGATAGTGCTTTTTTTAGTTAAGGAATTCTTTAGTATTAATGGATAAAAGGTCTGTTGACGAAACCTTTTTGACGGTTGTGCTCCATTGCTGTAGTGTTAGTATAGATAGCTGTTTGATTTTTGAATAAATTAACGAATTTAGAACCTTTTAATGGGTTATTCTGCTTTATTAAAAGAAGAATGTACAGCTTTCATCATTCCTTCAGTAGACCAGGTTCCGGAAACTATAATACGTCTGATAGTGTACAATGGATCTGCAGGATCTCTTTTGGTTGATAAAATATAAGCCATTTCATAACCACTTTTCTTAATTTCAGGAATAGCTGCAGTATTCCATAATCCAAACGGATAGGCAAAATCCGTCACCGGTTTTCCTATGATTTCTTCTAATTTTGCTTTTGGTTTTACCAATTGTAAATTCCAGTCGTCGCCCATATATTTTGTAACCATGTGGTGATCCCAAGTATGCGCGCCTACCACATGTCCGTCATCAGATAAGCTTTTAATTTGCTTTTTGCTCATATATCCGGGACGATTAATTGAGACAGTCATAATATAAAACACGCCTTTGAAACCCTGTTTTTTCATTTCGGCTGCGCCAATGCTAAATTGTTCTTCTCTGGTATCATCAAAAGTAATCATGATTGGCTTTTCCGGTAAGGGACCATCAAATACTAAATAATCATAGAGTTGTTGTGGCAAAACGGTTTTATATCCTGCATCGGCTAAGGCTTTCATTTGTGCTGCAAAAGCATCAGGTTTTACGGTGTACACTTTCATGTTTCCGCTCGCACTGGCACTAAAATCTCGGATATTATGATAACATAAAACGGGTACTTCTTTTTTTGAAAGAATAGTCGCAGCATCAGCCGCTACTTTTTTTGGTGCAATAATTTTTGCAGGAACAGTTATAAGCGGGATTTCCGGTATTATTTTACGAGGTTCTGATTGGCATCCAACTACTAAAAAAAACCCAACAGAAAGGGAATAAAGAATATTCTTCATAAATCAATTGGTAAATTATTGGTACTGAATGTAAATTGGTTTTGGAGTAAATTTTACTAATTCCTCTGGGCTGTACATCTTCCAATCGTTTTTATTGTCATTTTTATAAAATAATTTAAAACCAGTGAATTGTACCGGTTCTCTATAAATATAACTCATATACGTGGACTTTTTTAGAATTTTACTTCCAAAACCATCCATGTCCATAACGATTTGAACTTCAGGAACGGTCTTGATTTCTTTATAGTTTTTTACCATGCCCTGAGTAAAACGGTGTATTACAAGCACTTTTGGAGTCAGTTTATTTTTGCGCACAATATTTGCCAATATGTCAATGGCATCGTTAATATCAGCGGCAGTGAAATGCCCGATTTTTGAACCTGGGCGCTCTCCATTTTTCATAGAAAACTCCGGATCAATTCCAAGGTGTACATTAGGCATTGAAAGGTATTGTTCCAGTTCTGCCACTTCTGCCTTAACGGTGCTGTGTCCCACCTGAATGTCTAGAAATACCAGCGCATTTATAGGTTTTGCCCAACTTATAATAGTGTCTATTTGCTTAAATGGCATACGCATGCGGTGCATATTATTTTTTCCCGGAGCGCCTTGAGCGGTAACGGCAATATAATGCAAAGCCGGAATTGCTTTTACAGTAGAATCAGCAGCTTGCCACTTGGCCACTTCACCTTGTAATTTTGCCAACATTTCTTTTCGGGGAATTTCACCTAATATTCCCATTCTGGTGGAATATAAGTTGCCGTAATAAGCAATGATTCTATTGTAGGGTAAGAGTGCGCCCGGTAAAGGATAAGGGGCTTTTACAGGCCATCTGCCCGAGGTGTCATTGTTGCTTAAGGCAATCATTCTGGTATTAAAATCAAGCGTGTCGATGGTAAGGGATATTTTCTTTTCTATCGAATCTACTTTTACGGTGGCCGGTTTTTCTGTTTCACTTTCATTATCAGCGGCTTTATTCCGATTACAGGCTAGCGTACTTAACAATAATACGGGAAGTGTGATATATGCAATTGTTGATTTTTTCATAGGTAGCTACTACTTTTTATTTAAAATGAAGGTCCAAGTTTAAAGATAATTTAATTCTGGGATTAATCACAAAGATATGATTTTTAAAGAACGTCATTTTGGTTAAACTAGTGTTTTTAAAATGGTGTTTTTTATATAATTTCCGTTTAAACTAGACTTTTGTGTAATTTTACAATAATCTTTAATCGAATTCAAAACAATATGAAACAGAATGTAAATTGCAACTTAATAATTGTGGGGAGCATTTTTATTTAATCCATATTTTATTTAAAAGGGTTTTTTGGAACAAAAAGAAAATACTAACTTTATAAACGTTTTCATTCCCTTAAACACAACAAAAATTGTTCAAAAACAGCCTTTCCTTTCTTCTTTTTTTATGTAGTGTTTTCACTGTTTTTGGACAAATAAAAAAAGATACCATAGCCCTTTCAGAAATCACTTTGAAGGGTTCGCCAATTAAAAATGCACCTCAAAACACTGCTTCTTCCGTTTCAGTGATTACTACTGCCGACATCAATAAAAGTGATGGCATTATACTGACCCCTGTACTAAACAAAATTCCCGGGGTTACCATGCAACAAGGTGCGTTGAACACCAACAGGATTACGATTCGTGGCATTGGCGCCAGATCTCAATACGGAACCAATAAAATAAAAGCCTATTTTGATGGTATACCATTGAGTTCCGGTGATGGTGAAACCACTATTGACGATATTGATTTAGCGTCAATCGAAAAAATAGAAATCATAAAAGGACCAAATTCTACGAGTTTTGGATCCGGTTTGGGTGGCGTGATTCAGTTGTTTTCAAGAGAAACTCCATTATTGGAATCGTTTGGAAAATCAACAGTTACTTTTGGGAGTTTTGGGTTGCTACAAAACCGACTCTCGGCAGGATACAGCGATTCCAAAACGAATGTATTTGCGAGTTTTACGGATTTACAAAGTGAGGGATTCAGGGAAAATAGTTCCTATGACAGAAAATCATTTAACCTGCATGCCAAACAAAAAATTAATTCAAAGGGTAGTTTTTCCTTTTTGGGAACATTCACCCGATTGAAAGCTTTTATTCCAAGTTCTATTAATGAGACGGATTTAAAAAATAATCCAGAGAAAGCAGCCGCTACATGGGCAGCCGCACAAGGTTTTGAGTCGTATGATAAATTCATGCTGGGTTTAGGATACGACCATCAATTTTCTGAAAAATGGTCGCTGCAAACCAGTATTTTTTCTAATTTTAAAGATGCTTACGAACCCAGACCTTTTGACATTTTGGACGAAAAAACAAGTTCGCTAGGCCTTCGTTCGAATGTGAATTACAAAGACCAATTGTTTTCTTTGCCCTTTGAACTGAGTTTTGGCACCGAATTATTGACGGAAAAATACGCGTATTCCCTTTTTAAAAATTTGTACAAATCGCAACCTGGTCAAGGTAGTTTAAAAGGCGACGAATTCAGCTCCATCGAACAAAACCGGAACTACAGCAACTACTTTTTACAAATGGAATTTTGGATTTCAGAAAAACTGCATCTGGAAACCGGAGTAGCATTTAACACAACCAAATATTCGTTAGAAGATATTTTCGAAAATAATTCTGGGGCTCAAAAAATGCCCTTTACTTTTGGAAATGTGTGGTCACCAAGAATTGGTTTCTCGTATAAAGTAAGCAAAGGAAAAAATATATTTACATCGGTGAGTAAAGGATTTTCGGTGCCATCAGTTGCTGAAACATTGACTCCAGAAGGGCAAATAAACACCGATTTGAAACCAGAAGTGGGGTGGAATTATGAATTGGGTTTCAAAGGAAACTGGCTTGAAAATAAAATATACACCGAAGTAACGTTTTATAGCACACAAATTGAAAATTTATTAGTGGCACGACGCACCGCCAATGATCAATTTGTTGGGATTAATGCAGGAAGCAGTTCACATTCAGGATTAGAATTCTTGGTTAATTACAAACTTTTCGAACTTACCCAATTTCAAATGACTTCTTATTTTTCAGGTGCGGTGAATAACTTTAAATTCAAAGAATTCTTGGATGGTGATGCTGATTATTCGGGAAATCAATTGACGGGCGTTCCTGAAAAGCAATTTAATTTTGGAGTAGATTTAACCACAAAAAATGGATTTGGTGTCAATACTTCTTTCCGAACGATTAGTAAAATTCCGTTAAATGATTCCAATACAAAATACAGTGAGCGGTATTCGTTGCTTGATATTAAAACGACCTATGTTTTCACGATTCTTAAAATCCTGAAAACAGAGCTGAATGCTGGAATCAATAACGCTTTGGATACTAAATATGCGGCTAATATTTTGCCAAACGCAGTTGGTTTTGGCACTGCTGCGCCACGTTATTTTTATCCAGGAAATCCCGTCAATTTTTACGGTGGTTTTTCGGTAGCGTTTCTTTTTTAGATAGGAATCCTAAGCCGATATTTTATTTTTTAATGCCCGCGACTTCTTTCTCGGTAACGATTTTGGTTTGTTTATTACTCCAGGAAGTCATAATGTAATTCATCACATCAGCCACTTCCTGATCCGTAAGTCCCATGGCCGGCATGCTGCTATTGTACTTGATTTTATTGACAGCAATTTCGCCACTTTGTCCAAATTTTACGGCAGCGATACTTTGATTTCTCTTAGTTTTTAACCAGTCCGAACCGTCTAGAGGCGGGAAGTTCTTACCATCTCCTTTTCCATTTGCGCCATGGCATTGCATGCAAAAATCTGCATAAATTTCTTTTCCGGGTGACTGAAGTTTTGCAGCAACTGCGGTTTCAGTATTCAAGTCAATATAGTTGTCTGCGGAAAATGGATTTGCAAAAGAGAAGCTTCCCAATACAAACACTCCAAATCCTAAAAATAATTTCGTTATCAACATCGTTTAATTTGGTATAATTTTAATAATTCCTTTTCCTTCCACGCCCATATAAATATAGCCATCCGGACCTTGTGCCACATTACGCACGCGACCAATTCCGGTTGCAATTTTTTGTCTGCCGATCACTTCGTTTCCTTTTAACTTTAGCAATTCAAGATATTGGAATTTCAAAGAGCCCACCAATAAATGTCCTTTCCAGTCTGGATATTTGTCGCTGGTGACAAAGGTCATTCCGCTTGGAGCGATGGACGGCAACCAATAATAAATAGGTTTTTGGATGCCTGGTTTTTCATTTTCTTTACTAATGGTGGTTCCGTCATAATCGATACCATAAGTAACCACAGGCCATCCATAATTGATTCCTTTTTTTATGATATTGATTTCGTCTCCACCTTGCGGACCATGTTCATGTTCCCAAATGGCTCCTGTTACGGGGTTTTTGGCCATTCCTTGCGGATTCCGATTTCCATAAGTGTAAATTGCTTCTTTGGCTCCGGTTTGACCTACAAATGGATTGTCTTTAGGAATGCTTCCATCATCATTTAATCGGTATATTTTTCCGCCATCACGCGTAATGTCTTGCGGATTTACAAAATGTTCGCCCCGCTCTCCGATGGAGAAATATAAATAACCATCGTCGTCAAATAGAATTCGGGAACCAAAATGTTGTCCTTTTGTAGTGTTTGGAGTGGCTTTGTAAAGTGATTCGATTTGTGTCAGCGCTCCGTCCAATAATTTGGCTCGAATGAGTTTTGTGTGACCGCCGGTACCTTCCCCTTCATCGGAAGCGAAGGTCATATAAATCCAACCATTTTTAGCATAATCAGGGTGTAAAGCGATGTCTAATAACCCGCCTTGTCCGCGTGCGTATACTTTTGGAACATTTTTGATTTCTGTTTTTGTTCCGTTTTTAATGTGATATAGAATACCACTTTTGTCAGTAACCAACATTGCACCGTCTGGCAACCAAGTCATCCCCCACGGAACAACAATATCTGCAACCACGGTTTCAAGCGTATAGTTTTTTACCTCGTCTTTAATAGGAATGTCATCAGATTTTACCTGAGCGTTACAACTTAAAGAAAGAAAGGATATAATTGAAAGTGAAACTAATTTAATTTTTTTCATGAGTATCATTTTTGGTCTTTAAAAAAAAGAAATCTTTTAAAGATAGTAAAAGAGGATTTAAAAAGGCAAATAAGTATTTGATTTTGCTTAGAATTAACAAAAGGGAGCTATTGAATTCCTTTTTTAGAGCTATGATTTAAATTTAGAATTGGACAAAAAACTCACCTAAAAATCAGGGGGTTAAATTTAATCTTCTTGAAAAAAAATTATTTCTTAGCGCTGTATTTTGCAGTTCTGTCGTTGTTGATTACCCCTTTCCAGTTCAATCCAAAACCAAAATCATTCACATTACCAGATGCATCTGTGTGTGGAATCATGTCAAGAGGAACGT
Source organism: Flavobacterium sp. ZB4P23 (assembly GCF_003970375.1). Taxonomy (NCBI): domain Bacteria; kingdom Pseudomonadati; phylum Bacteroidota; class Flavobacteriia; order Flavobacteriales; family Flavobacteriaceae; genus Flavobacterium; species Flavobacterium sp. ZB4P23. Next base: position 15,998 of record NZ_RYDK01000008.1, on the reverse strand, counting down.
CTTCTAATTGTTTTTCAACGGTTGTCATATTCAATGGCATTTACAATGGCAATAATCCGGAAGGTTCTGTTTTACCCGAAACAATATCCAATAAAGCTTCCATTTGAACACCAAATTCTCCCACGATGGCATCTACTTCTTTTTTAAATTCCCCAAAAACCATTGGATTAGAAATATTCACAGATACTAATACCGGCTTTCCTTTCATGGCGCTTTTAGTTTCCGTAATGGTATTATCCTTTTTTAGGCGCTTTGTATAATGGAACGGCAGAGCAGGCTTCACCATACATGATACTTCGTGCAAAAGGGTACAAGTAATGCGCGGCCAATACATAAGCCCGCATCGGAACCGGTTTTCTGGAGCATCCTTTTATAATAATAGGCTTGTTTTCATACGCTGAGTAGTCAATTTTAGGGAGTAATTCTTCATACAAGGATGCGTCTAAATCTTCCAAGGTTCCATTGATAATTTTCTTTGCAAATGGCGCCAATTGAATGGCAACCAAAATCGAAGCCCAGGCAGGAACAATAGCATCAGTGCTGCAGTGAATTGCCACATAGTGATCTTGATATTGTGACCAATCGTGATTTTTCAGTTCCTCTCTAAAGTCTTTTTCTTTCAATAAAAATCCTTCTAAAAGCCATTTTGAAATATCGATTTGCGTACGAATCCCTTTTGGATAATAGTCTTCAAGATCGAAAACTTCCAAAACACTATTCGCAACTTTATTTATTATTTCCATTTTTAAAAGTCTTAAAGTCGAATGTCTAAAGTCATAAGGTCAATTACTTAGAGACTTTATGACTTTCGACATTAGGACTAATTTAAAGCATTCCCAATTCTAATTTAGCTTCTTCGCTCATTAAATCTTTGCTCCAAGGCGGATCAAAAGTAATTTCTACTTCAGCGTCTTTTACATGTTCGATCGATTTCACTTTTTCTTCCACTTCTCTTGGTAAGCTTTCTGCAACGGGGCAGTTGGGCGAAGTAAGGGTCATCAGGATTTTTACTTCATAATCCGTATTGACCATCACGTCATAAATTAATCCTAATTCGTAAATGTCTACAGGAATCTCCGGATCGTAAATAGTCTTTAATATTTTTACGATCGATTCTCCTAATTCAGTTGTGTCTATTTCTTGTGTCATAATTTTGTCTATTTTTTAAACACATAAGTCATATAAGTTTCTCTTTTTAAAGAAGATATAAGTATGTGTACGTTTTTATTTTAGTTTTTAATATTTTTAAAACATATAAGTCATGTAAGTTTCTTTGTTCAAAGTAAAACATTCATCTAAATTTGCTTATATGACTTATATGTTTAATTTTTTTTAGTCTCCAAGCCGCCTATATAATTCATTCACCATTGTTTTTTGACCTTCGTAGAAAATATTTTTCACGTTAAAGTTAATCAACAAACCAATTGGCGCATTTAATAAATTCATGTAAGTAAGTAATTGTGCTTCATAAATTGGGTTTATTTCACTTACCGATTTTAATTCAACAACAAGAGCATTTTCAATAAATAAATCACATCGTAATTTAGATTCTAACTCATATCCTTTATATTTTAAAGGGACCAGTAATTCAGAAGAATAATTTATTTTCCGTAATTCTAATTCTTTTTTTAGGCATTGATGATAAACACATTCCAATAAACCCGGACCTATACTTTTATGAACTTCAATCGCTGCTCCATTAACCTGATACACTAAATCTTTGAGATAACTCCTCGTTATGTTTACAGCCATCAGCTTACGTTGGTAAAGTTAGTGTATGTTAATTTGAATTAAAAAAATTGATATGACTTATATGTTTGAAATCAATTCTGTGCGTTGAACGCCAAAGCATACATTTTTATATTTTTTATCATAGATACCAATCCGTTGGCTCGAGTTGGCGACAAGTGTTCTTTCAAACCTATTTCGTCAATAAAATGTAGATCTGCTTCCAGAATATCAGATGCTTTTTGATTGGAAAAAGTACGAATTAATATCGCAATAATTCCTTTTGTCAAAATGGCATCACTGTCAGCAGTGAAAATAATTTTATCATCCGTTTGTTCTCCTTGCAACCACACTTTGGACTGGCAGCCTTTGATAATGTTGTTCTCTGTCTTGAATTCTTCTTTGATTAAAGGAAGCTTTCTTCCTAATTCGATGATGTATTCATAACGCTCCATCCAGTCGTCAAACATGGAGAACTCCGCTACAATTTCTTCTTGTATTTCTTTAATTTTCATACTATGCTGAATTTATTTCAGTATTATTCTTTAGCTAATGAAGTTATCGTATTCACAAACTTCTTAATTTCTTTTGGTGGAAAACCGTGATCAAAACTAGTGGTTTCATAGGCTTTCTCCTTAAGGGTAATTTTCAGTTTGGCTATAGCGGCACCGTCATGAAAACGTTTTTCGCTGGGCGCTTTGAGCTTAGACAAACTATCCAATTTCACTGTTTTAAAACAATCCACTAATTCTTTCCAGTCGGCATCCGATACTTTTTTGGGTATTGGTTTGTCATTTCCATCTCTGTCTTTTGAAACTGTCAGTATCTGATTTTTCACCGTTATTTTTTGATAAAAACCTCTGGTGTTGACCGTGTATTCAATAACAGTAGTTTCCATATCTTGTGCTTTGGCACTATTGCAACCGTTGCCCATAAAAATAGTCAGGAATATAATAGATAGTATTTTCATATGAAGATAATATTTGTTTTTTATAGGAATATGGTATCGCCAGATCTTCATTGGTGTTTGATACAGCTTCTGTCATGGCGATTTCATATGAAGATAATTTTAAATTTTAGGACAGCATGACTTTTGCTTTTTTAATAGCTTCAACCATAACATCAATTTCTTCGGTGGTATTATAAAAAGCAAATGATGCTCGTATCGTACCTGGAATCTTAAAGAAATCCATGATGGGTTGCGCACAATGATGGCCTGTTCGTACGGCTATTCCTAGCTTGTCAATTATAGTGCCAATATCGTACGGATGAATGCCTTCAATATTAAAGGATATTACGGAAGTCTTTGCTGCTGCGGTGCCAAAAATTTTCAACCCTTCAATTTCCAATAACCGTTTGGTTCCATATTCCAATAATTCTAATTCCTGTTGTTGAATGTTGTCAAAACCCACTTGGTTCATATAATCAACCGCAGTTCCCAGAACAATTCCTCCGGCAATATTTGGTGTTCCGGCCTCAAATTTATGGGGCAATTCCGCATAAGTAGTTTTTTCGAAAGTTACTTCTTTGATCATTTCGCCTCCGCCTTGATATGGGGGTAATTTATTCAACCACGCTTCTTTTCCGTATAAAATTCCGACGCCTGTTGGACCACATATTTTATGTCCTGAAAAAACATAAAAATCACAATTTAATTCTTGTACATCTGGTTTCAGGTGTGGAACGGCTTGTGCGCCATCAATCAAAATTGCGGCTCCTGCCTCATGTGCTTTGTCAATCATGTATTTGATAGGATTGACAGTTCCAAGAGCATTCGAAATATGATTTACTGTTACAATCTTCGTTTTGTCCGAAAGTAATTTGTCATATTCGGACATGATCAGTTCGCCATTCAGATTCATTGGAATGACCCGCAAAATTGCTCCGGTTTTCTCACACAACATTTGCCAAGGCACAATATTGCTGTGGTGTTCCATTGCCGAAACTAAAATTTCATCACCGGGTTTCAAAATCGAAGCAAATCCATTGGCCACTAAATTAATTCCATGAGTAGTCCCCGAAGTAAAAAGCACTTCATGGGGAAATTTTGCATTGATGTGATTTTGTAATTTACCGCGTGAAATCTCATAAGCATCGGTGGCCAGTTGGCTCAGCGTATGAACACCACGATGAATATTAGCATTGATTTCCTGGTAGTATTTAGAGATCGCATCAATCACAACTTGTGGCTTTTGCGAAGTGGCTCCGTTGTCAAAATAAACCAATGCTTTCCCGTTTACTTTCTGAGAAAGAATAGGGAAGTCGGCTCTAATTTTATTTACATCTAACATTTTATCTGCTTGTTTTTATTGTTTTTATTGGTAAGATAGAACGCCAATAGTCAACAATTTTTTAGACAATCCAATTTAGTATTGGTCTTTTCTTATTTAGAATTTTTCTACATACAAAAGTAGTGAAATTGGAATTAATTTATAGCAAACACTTGTTAATAATACCTCATTTTCTCAATCCGATACTGTTCCAATAATGTGGTTCTTTTTTATTAAATTGCTTCAAATTAAGCCTCTATGAAAAAAGTATTCAAGTTCGTTGGTTTTGTCTCTTTTATCGGAATCTTTTATGTTGGTTTAATAACCTATCCAAAATTGGATTTAATTTCTGGCTTTTCAGCCAAAAGTATAGCCTCGGGACATTTTATTGATAATCGTTCGCAGAAAATGATAGAAAAAGGCGACAATGACATCGATATGATTGACTTAGCCAAAAACAAAATAGAAGCTACCGGAAAATTTGCGGTTGCTTCGGTTTATGGTTTGAAAGAACGAAAAGCGATTTATCGTGAAGGCTTGGGGGCCACTTTAATCAACGATGATTTTGATGTTTCAAAGCCGTATTTGCTTCCTAAAAGAACGAGATTGAATATTAATATGCCTTTTCCATACGGGAATAACGAGCCAAAAGACACTGTTTTTTCAGATGTTGATTACACTAAATTGAATGCGGCTGTTGCCAATGCTTTTGATGAAAAAGAGGCAATCAAAAAAAGAACCCGCTCCCTTTTAGTGATTTATAAAGATAAAATTATTGCCGAAAAATACGATAGCGGTTTTGATAAAAACAGTAAAATATTGGGTTGGTCGATGACAAAAAGTATTACCAGCGCCATGTTTGGAATTTTGGAAATACAAGGCAAATACGATATTTACAAACCTGCTCCAATTCCAGAATGGAAAAATGACGATCGAAAAAGTATTACTACCAATGATTTATTACACATGAATTCCGGTTTAGAATGGGAGGAGCAATACGATAAAATTTCTGATGCCACCAAAATGCTTTTCCAAGCCGAAGACATGACCCTTGTACAACGGAAAAAATCAATGGTATTCCGGACGAATACGCATTGGAATTATTCTTCGGGGACCACGAATTTGCTTTCGGGAATTTTACGGAAGCAGTTCAAAACGCATCAGGAATATTTAGACTTCTGGTACAGTGCCTTGATAGATAAAATAGGAATGTACTCGATGGTAATCGAAACGGATATGGCAGGAAATTATGTGGGTTCATCTTACGGTTGGGCTACCACACGTGATTGGTCTAAATTTGGGTTGTTGTATTTGCATAAAGGCAACTGGAATGGTGAACAAATTTTCAACGAAAGTTGGGCAAAATACACCGCAACTCCTACAAACACTTCCAATGGAAGATATGGTGGACACTTTTGGCTCAATGCCGGCGGACACTTCCCTGATGTTCCCAGAGATATGTATTACTGCAGCGGTTTTCAAGGTCAGATGGTAGCGATTATTCCATCACTGGATTTAGTGATTGTACGAATGGGTTTGAAGGAAAATCCTAATTTTGATTTTAATGGAATGTTGCGTGGGATTGTGGAGAGTGTGAAAAAATGATTGGATAAAAAACCCTGTTAGAGTTTTAAACTCTGACAGGGTTACTATTATAACTTCTTTTTAGTGTTGATTACAAATCGAATCCCATTTTTACACCTAATTTAGTTGCAATAATCGTAGTAATTCGTTTTTTGAGTTCCGGTATTTTAATGCTTTCAATAACTGCATTGGAGAAGGCATACATTAATAACGCTTTGGCTTCTTTTTTAGGAATTCCACGCGCTTGCATGTAGAACATTGCGGTTTCATCCAATTGTCCAATAGTACAGCCATGAGAACATTTTACATCATCAGCAAAAATTTCTAGTTGCGGTTTGGCGTTGATTGTTGCTTTATCACTCAATAGTATATTATTGCTTTTCTGAAAGGCATTGGTTTTCTGGGCTTCTCTTTCTACAAAAATCTTTCCGTTGAAAACGCCCGTCGAGCGATCAGAATAGATTCCTTTATAATCTTGATGACTTTCGCAATTAGGAGTAGAGTGCTGCACTAGAGTGTAATGATCTACGTGTTGTTTCTCCCCAATTATTGTTATTCCGTTAAGATAACTTACGATTCTTTCTCCAAAATGATAAAAGTTCAAGTTGTTTCTGGTGAGGTTTCCGCCAAAACAAAACGTATTAACGGATACACTGCTTTCTTGTTTTTGAGAAACGTAGGTATTGTCAATGAGATTGGCTTCAAGCGTATCGTTTTGAATTTTATAATAATCAACGATGGCGCGTTTTTGAGCAAAAATCTCAGTCACAGAATTCGTTAATACGGGATTTTCGGTTAAGCTTTGATGCCGTTCAATAATTTGTACATGGGAATTCTCCCCTACAATAATCAAATTTCTAGGTTGAACCATTAGTGCTGCTTCATTCCCTGTAGAGAAATACATGATTTCAATAGGCTTGTCAGCTACTTTACTTTTTGGGATATTGATATACGCTCCTTCATTGGCGAAAGCCGTATTCAATGATGTTAGACTTTCCTCTTTGCTGGCAATTTGATTAAAATAAGTATCAATAACCATTTTGTATTTTGGTTTGGTCAATGCCGATGACATTAAGCAAACATCAATCCCTTCGTGTGTGGTTGACGATAAATTAGAACTGAAAACACCGTCGATAAATACTACTTTGTAGGTGTCTATTTCGTGTAAGAAATATTTTTTTACATGGTTGAATTCAACTGCATTTTCCTGTTTTGAAAAAACGGTAAAGTCATTTTTCAGGATGGCGTTTAGCGATGTGTATTTCCAAGACTCCTCTTTTTTTGTTGGGAAACCTTTATTTTCGAAGTTTTTTATGGCAGCAGTTCTCACGTCATGAAGTTCAGAGTGTACATCAATGCGTTCTTCGAAAGCCATAAAAGACGATAGTAATTTTTCTTTTAATTCCATTTTTATTTAAGTCTTAAAGTCGAAAGTCAAATGTCTTAAAGTCGGTATAAGCATAAAATAGCTGATTCAACTATTTTAGACTTTCGACTTTCGATTTTTAAACTTTACGACTAGATTCTAGGTATTTAATAAAACCACTTAACAATTTTGATATTTCTGTTACTGATTCTAAAAGTTTTTCAAATTCTTCTTTAGTAATATAATCTAAATCAAATGCTAAATATAATTGAGAACGAACTTCTCCAGCGGAAGCTTTTGCAACATATAAAAAGTAAATAAACTCTTTGTCTGTATTTCTCTCAAAGCCTTCAGCGATATTTGATGATATAGAAATTGATGCTCGCCTAATTTGTCTAGTGAAATCAAAGTCTTTCTTGAAATTTGTATTTTCGGTAACTAAGTAAACTTTTTTGTTAAAAACTCTTGCTTTTTGCCAAGAATTAATTTCTTCGAAAGAATTAAATTTTCCCATTACTTTTTTCTTTTGACTTTATGACCTTCGACTTTAGACTATTTTAATTTTAAGCTTCTTGTTCTTGTTTAATCCAGTCGTATCCTTTTTCTTCCAGTTCGTGTGCCAGTTCTTTTCCACCAGATTTTACAATTTTTCCATTGTACAATACGTGAACAAAATCAGGAACGATATAGTCTAACAATCTTTGGTAGTGTGTGATCACTACAATTGCATTTTTGTCGCTTTTTAGTTTGTTTACCCCATTTGCAACAATACGCAAGGCATCAATATCAAGTCCAGAATCAGTTTCATCAAGAATAGCCAATTTTGGTTCTAGCATTGCCATTTGGAAAATTTCATTCCGTTTTTTTTCTCCACCAGAAAAACCTTCGTTTAAAGAACGAGATAAAAATTTACGGTCAATTTCTAATAATTCTGATTTCTCCCGAATCACTTTTAGCATTTCATTAGAAGGCATTTCTTCTAATCCTTTAGCTTTACGGGTTTCGTTGATTGCTGTTCTCATGAAGTTGGTAACTGAAACTCCTGGAATTTCCACTGGATATTGGAACGAAAGAAAAACGCCTTTGTGCGCTCTTTCTTCTGGTGCCAATTCCGAAAGGTCTTCTCCGTCTAAAGTGATTTCGCCTTCGGTTACTTCGTAGTTTTCGTTTCCTGCAATGATGGAGGCTAACGTGCTTTTTCCGGCACCGTTTGGTCCCATTATCGCGTGAATTTCTCCCGCTTTTACTTCAAGGTTGATTCCTTTTAATATTTCTTTGTCACCTATTGAGGCGTGTAAATTTTTTATACTTAACATTTGTTTCTTTGTTTATTCGTAATGACCTTTTAGTGATAAAATGTCTAATATTTCAATTGTATTTTTTCGGTAACTTTATATATAATGCGATGTTCTTGATTTATTCTTCTTGACCATTTTCCAGAAAGCTGGTATTTCAATTGTTCCGGCTTTCCAATTCCTTCAAAAGGATGTAGTTGAATGTCTTCTATTAAATCTGTAATTTTATTTAAAATATTTTTATTTCCAGATTTAATCCAAAAATCTAAATCTTTTCTAGCTTTAGTCGTAAATACTATTTGCATAAAGCACGTATTTCTTCCATCGTCATTTTTATCCCTTTCCCGTTTTTAATACTTTGTTCTGCTTCCAAAATTTCTTTTACAAACTCAGGGTTATATGGATTTTCTTCTTTTACAATTTCAAATCCAAGTGATTTCGCCAACGATTTTAACAATGGAAAATCTTTTTTCTTTACATTTTTTAAAATTATATCCATAATATTTAGATTTAAAAAATTACCCTACAGAACCTTCTAACGAAATTTCTAATAATTTTTGTGCTTCTACGGCGAATTCCATTGGTAACTTATTCAATACATCTTTACTGAAACCGTTTACGATTAAAGCAATAGCTTTTTCGGTTGGAATTCCACGTTGGTTGCAATAGAAAACTTGGTCTTCGCCAATTTTACTTGTCGTAGCCTCATGTTCGATTTTTGCCGATGGATTTTTGCTTTCGATATAAGGAAACGTATGCGCGCCACAATTGTTTCCCATTAATAAGGAATCACATTGTGAAAAGTTTCTAGCGTTCTCTGCGTTTGCTGAAATGCGCACCAAACCTCTGTAACTATTTTGTGATCTTCCGGCAGAAATCCCTTTAGATATAATAGTAGATTTAGTGTTTTTACCTAGATGCACCATCTTAGTTCCTGTATCGGCTTGTTGGAAATTATTGGTCACCGCAATCGAATAAAATTCGCCGGTTGAATTGTCTCCTTTTAAAATAACCGAAGGATATTTCCATGTTATTGCAGAGCCGGTCTCCACTTGTGTCCAGGAAATTTTTGCGTTTTTCTCGCAAATTCCTCTTTTGGTTACAAAGTTGAAAACGCCGCCTTTTCCTTCTTTGTTTCCCGGATACCAGTTTTGTACGGTTGAATATTTTATTTCGGCATCGTCCAAAGCGATTAATTCTACTACTGCAGCGTGCAATTGATTTTCATCACGACTTGGAGCGGTGCAACCTTCTAAGTAAGACACATAGCTACCTTCGTCAGCAATTAATAATGTTCTTTCAAATTGTCCTGTTCCTGCTTGATTAATTCTAAAATAAGTAGATAGTTCCATTGGACAACGAATGCCTTTTGGAATATAACAGAAAGATCCATCCGAGAAAACTGCCGAATTCAGCGCCGCATAAAAGTTGTCTTTTTGCGGTACAACTGTCCCTAAATATTTACGAACTAATTCGGGATGTTCTTTAATAGCTTCAGAAATACTCATGAAGATAATTCCTTTTTCGCCTAATGTTTTTTTGAAAGTCGTTGCTACTGAAACGGAATCCACAACGATATCCATAGCTACATTATTCATCATCTTTTGCTCATCGACAGAGATGCCTAACTTTTTGTACATTTCTAAAAGTTCCGGATCTACATCATCCAATGTTTTATTTGGATCTACCGCTTTTGGAGCTGAATAATAGGAAATAGCCTGAAAATCAGGTTTGGTATAATGCACATTTGCCCATTCTGGCTCTGTCATTTGCTCCCAAGCACGAAAAGCCTCAAGACGCCAATCAGTCATCCATTGAGGTTCTCCTTTTTTGTGCGAAATAGCGCGAACGATATCTTCATTTAAACCTATAGGAAACGTTTCTGATTCTAATTCAGTGTAAAATCCGTATTCGTATTCTTTATTTTCGAGTTCGATTTTTAAGTCGTCTTCTGTATATTTGCTCATTCTGATTTAAAGATTTAAAGATTTAAAGATTCAATTATTGAATATTAAACTTTATTATTTGTGTCTAAATATTTAATAAAATTAGAAAGGTTTTGAGAAATCTCAATAGTTAAATTATAACTTTTTTGAATTTCTTCGTGATTGCAAAAACCTAACTATCTGGATAATACCAACATATTTCTAACCTCAGCACAACTGCCTTTGGAGATTTTTAAATATCTTGTAAATTGTCTATTACTGTTGTATTCTGAACCTTCGGCAATATTATTTGTAATTGAAACTACTGCTCTTTTTATTTGGTCCTTAAAACCAAATTCTTTTTCCAAGGATTTATTATTTAATAATTCAAAAACTAATTTAGTTAAGACAATACCTTTTTTATGGACATCAAATTCTTCAAATGATTTTGTCATACTATCATTAATCTTTTAATTTTTAAATTTTTCAATCTTTAAATTAAAGAGAGAAACTCTCACCGCAACCACATGTTCTATTGGCATTAGGATTATTAAAAACAAATCCTTTGCCATTTATTCCTCCTGAAAATTCTAATACTGTTCCGGCTAGGTACAGAAAGGATTTTTTTTCGACAGCAATAGTGATATCGTTGTCAATAAAAATCTTATCGTCGTCGCTTTTTGTTTTATCAAATTTTAAATCATAAGACAATCCAGAACATCCGCCGCTTTTCACACCTACTCTCACGTAGTCTATGGAGGCGTCAAAACCATCATCTTGCATTAAATCGATGATTTTTTTTCTTGCTGTGTCAGAAACTTTTATCATAGCTTATATTGATTTTGTCTAAATTAAAGACAAAGATAGTATATAAAAAGCTTTTTACATAGTTGATAACATTTTTATAACCAATACAAAAATAGAAAAAAGCTATTTTAAACAACTAAAAGCATTTGAATTCCTTAACTTTGAAACTTCTCAAAAAACACAAAAACATGAAATTATACCCCATAGAAACTGGAAACTTTAAATTAGATGGTGGTGCAATGTTTGGCGTAGTGCCAAAAACCATTTGGAACAAAACCAATCCCGCAGATGAGAATAACCTGATTGACATTGCCGCTCGTTGTTTACTAATAGAAGAGGGCAATCGATTGATTTTGATTGATACCGGAATGGGAAACAAACAATCCGATAAATTTTTTGGATATTACTCGCTTTGGGGTACCCATTCGATGGACAACTCATTAGCCAAACACGGTTTTCATCGGGATGATGTCACGGATGTTTTTATGACGCATTTGCATTTTGACCATTGTGGGGGCAGTGTACAATGGAATAAGGGCAAAACGGGGTATGAACCGGCTTTTAAAAACGCTAAATTCTGGAGTAACGAAAATCACTGGGAATGGGCAACCAAACCAAATCCCAGAGAGAAAGCATCGTTCTTGTCTGAAAACATTTTGCCGATACAGGAAAGCGGTCAGTTGCATTTCATCCAAAGACCGGAAGGCGATTTTCTGGCAAAATCGGAATTGGGTTTTGGCATCTTCTTTGCTGATGGACATACGGAAAAGCAAATGATTCCGCACATACAATACAATGACAAAACAATCGTTTTTTGCGCTGATTTATTGGCAACAGCCGGACACGTTCCCATTGCGTATGTCATGGGTTATGACACCAGACCTTTGTTAACGATGCCTGAAAAAGCGAAATTTCTAAATGCTGCAGCAGAAAATAATTACTATTTATTTTTAGAACATGATGCGCATAACGAAATCATAACGGTTGAAAAAACGGAAAAAGGGGTGCGTTTGAAAGAACGGTTTTCATGTGATGAAGTCTTAACGTAGTGTTAAGTATAGTTTCAGTTGTAACAAAAAAAATTATTTTAGACAAATATTTTAAAATTAACAAAAAACATTTTCGATGAATACCATTAAACCCATTTGCATTTCTGCTTTTGCTTTATTAGCATTAGCAGGTTGTGGCGCTTCAAGACAAGTTTCAAATACTTCAATTTCTGGACTGGTTGCCATAAGCGCTCCTTTGAATATTACAAAAAAAGCACCAATAACTGAAAATGACTTGAAACGTTGGAGCCATTTAGATATTGTTACTGACACGATTCCCGGAATGAGCGTAGATAAAGCGTATGCTGAATTATTGAAGGGTAAAAAAGGCGTGCCTGTTATTGTTGGGATTGTAGATTCGGGAGTGGATATTGAACATGAGGATTTAAAATCGGCACTTTGGACTAATACCAAAGAAATTCCCGGAAACGGAATTGACGATGACAAAAATGGATATATTGATGATATTCACGGTTGGAATTTTCTTGGAGATAGTACCAAAGAGAATCTGGAATACGAAAGAATTATCAAAGATAAAACCCTGGTAGATGACGTTACCTATCAAGCTGCAAAAGCGTTGAATGACAAAAAAGTGGCTGATGCTGCGGCAGGAAAAACACGTTCCGAGCAAATGTTAGCAGCTCTTATGACCAGCGATGCTACTTTAGTAAAACATTTTGGTAAGTCAGTTTATACCATTGAAGAGGTAAATGCGATTGTTTCGCAAGAACTGGAAATACAAAAGAGCAAAGCGGCTATGCAACAAATGCTCTCTTATGGATTGCCAATTGCGGAACTAAAAGTGGCTATTCAAAAACAATTAGACGATCAGGTTGCCCTTATAAACGGTGACAATCTAAAAACAGATTATCGTAAAGTAGTAGGCGACAATCCAAATGATATTACGGATACTAAATACGGGAATAATAATGTGATGGGACCAGACAAGAACGAAATTCTTCATGGAACTCACGTTGCCGGAATTGTTGCTCAAACCAGAAATAATACTTTGGGAGGTGATGGTGTGGCTAATAATGTTCAAATTCTGACCGTTCGCGCTGTGCCGGATGGAGATGAGTATGATAAAGATATTGCACTTGGAATTCGTTACGCAGTAGATAATGGAGCCAAAGTAATCAACGGAAGTTTTGGAAAAGGCTTTTCTCCTCACAAGCAATGGGTGTACGATGCTATAAAATATGCAGAGAAAAAAGACGTCTTGATTGTACATGCAGCCGGAAATGACGCAAAAGACATCGATTATGCAGACAATTTTCCAAATGACTCTGAGGATAAAATAACAGAGTTTGCAGATAATTTTATCACAATTGGGGCTTTAAATTTTGAATATGGAAACAAAGTGGTGGCTCGTTTTTCTAACATTGGAAAAATTAATGTAGATGTTTTTGCGCCTGGCGTAAAAATCTATGCTACAACTCCAAACGATACTTATAAATACTTGCAAGGAACTTCAATGGCTGCGCCAAACGTTGCCGGAGTAGCGGCTTTGATCCGTTCGTATTACCCAAAATTATCCGCGCAACAAGTAAAACACATCTTGATGGATTCCGGAATTGCAATTACAACAGCTGTTATTGTGGGAGGAAAACCAAATGACACGCGTCCCTTTTCGGCACTTTCTAAATCTGGTAAAATAGTAAATGCATACAATGCTTTACTCATGGCAGAAAAAATGTCTAAAAAATAATATTTTAAGAATTTAGTACTTGGAAGGGCAGTTTGTCCTTCCATTTTTATTTAAACCTACCTATGAAATCGCCATGACAGAAGCTGTCGCAAACACCAATGAAGATCTGGCGATACCATATTCCTATAAAAAACAAATATTATCTACATATGAAAAAATTACTTTTATTTTCTTTTGTTGTTTTTGGTCTCGGAACTGTTTTTGCCCAAAACTCCTCGTATTGGCAACAACATGTCGATTACAAAATGGATGTTACCTTGGATGTAAAAACATACCAGTACACCGGGAAGCAGGAATTGGTATACACCAATAATTCTTCGGATACTTTGAGAAAAGTATATTATCACCTATTTAATAATGCCTTTCAGCCCGGAAGCGAAATGGATGCCAGAATCCAAAGTATCAAAGATCCTGACGGCAGAATGGTCACCAAAATAAAAGTAGACGGTAAAGAAGTGAAGGAAAGCCGCATTAAAAACCTGAAACCAAATGAAATTGGTTTTTTGCGAATTTCAAATTTTAAACAAGATGGAGCAGTTGCTACTGCAAAAGAGGTTGGAACTATTCTTGAAGTGACTTTGGCCAAGCCAATATTACCGAATACTAAAACTACATTTACATTAGATTTTGAGGGTCAGGTTCCCATTCAGATTCGTCGTTCCGGAAGAAATAATGCTGAAGGTGTAGCATTATCCATGTCGCAATGGTATCCAAAAATGGCGGAATTTGATTTTGAAGGTTGGCATGCTGATCCGTATATCGCCAGAGAATTTCACGGTGTTTGGGGAAATTTTGATGTCAAAATCACGATCGATAAAAACTACGTTCTAGGCGGTACGGGCTACTTACTAAACAAAAATGAAATTGGTTTTGGTTACCAAGATCAAGGTGTTGTGGTCAATGTGCCAAAGAAAGCAAAAACGTTGACTTGGCATTTTAATGCACCCATGGTTCATGATTTTACTTGGGCAGCAGATAAGGATTATATTCATGATGTGGCGAAAGGACCTAATGGTGTCGACATTCATTTTTTGTATAAAAACAACCCACAATTTATTCAGAACTGGAAAAATTTACAGCTCAAAACAGTACAGTTAATGGAGATTTACAACAAAACGGTTGGCGATTATCCATATAAGCAGTACTCCGTAATTCAAGGTGGCGATGGCGGAATGGAATATGCCATGTGTACGTTAATTTTAGGACAAGGCACGTTTGAAGGTTTGCTCGGTGTAACCGCACACGAAATGGCGCACTCTTGGTTCCAACATGTTTTGGCTTCCAATGAATCAAAACACGGATGGATGGACGAAGGTTTTACCTCATTTCTGGAAGATTTTGGACTGAATGAAATTGCAAATAAAAAAGTAGAAAACCCTTATACAGGAGCCTATACCGGTTATTTTTCTATGGCAAATTCGGGAAAAGAATTACCACAAGGAACGCATGCAGATCGTTTTGATGAAAACAGAGTCTACAGCATCACATCGTATAGTAAAGGGGAAATTTTCTTGACTCAATTGATATATTTGATTGGAAAAGATAATGTCATGAAAACATTGAAGAAATATTACAGCGATTTTAAATTCAAGCACCCTACGCCAAATGACATTAAAAGATCTGCAGAACGAATTTCTGGAGCAAATCTCGATTGGTACTTAGTGGATTGGACAGAAACCACCAATACTATTGATTATGGTATTAAGGATATAAAAGAAAATGGAGACAAAACAACCGTTACTTTAGAAAGAATTGGTAGAATGCCAATGCCAATTGATTTATTAGTGGAGTACACAGATGGAACAACGGAAAGTTTCTACATTCCGTTGCGCATGATGAGTTTCGAAAAAGAAAATCCAAATCCCGCCATAAAAAGAACGGTTTTGAATGATTGGGCGTGGGCGTACCCAACCTTTGAATTTGATATTTCTAAATCGAAAACTTCCATCAAAAAAATTACCATTGACCCAAGCGGATTAATGGCTGATTTGAAAAAGGAAAACAATACGTACGAAATAAAGTAACTACTATTGAAACGTTATAAAAAAAGTCTAATTTTCACAACTAGACTTTTTTTTTGGTTTATATTGTTAAATGATTTACTTCAAATGCTCCAACATATCGACAGTCATCGTTTCTAAATTAAATTCATGTTTCCATACTTGAAGTTTTTTGTTTTTTCGTTACTAAAAATATCCCTAAAAGTGGGTATTGTAGCTTGTAAATTATACCCTATTTTTATGAAATATAAACGAACCAATTATTT
>NZ_RYDK01000007.1:0-246935 GCF_003970375.1 Flavobacterium sp. ZB4P23 | reverse complement strand
TGAGCCCGATAAAATATCGAGCTCATTATTATCAAAATTAATTATAAATTTGTCTAAACTTTTGGGTGCAGTCTAAATAGCGGGCTTTCTATTTTTATAAACTGTATTTATTATGCTTACTTTTTTTTGTAAAGAAAAACGGGTAGTGCGCATGCTGATGAGGCTTGTTTGCTAAAAAGGAACATCGCTGTCATCATCCGGATCATTCAAATTGCTTCCAAAAGCATCATTGGCAGAGGGCAGGTTTTTAGTAATGAAAGGGTTGTCATCCTGATTCATACTGGATGGTAAGTCATCATATCCGCCACTGTAATCTTCCAGGTTATCAAATTTTCCCAGATGTCCAATAAACTTCAACCGAACGTTTTCTATACTACCATTACGGTGTTTGGCAATCATTATTTCTGCCTGACCGGCTGTTGGTGAGGCTTCTTCATCATCCCATTCGTCTATTTTGTAGTATTCAGGACGGTATAAAAAAGACACAATATCCGCATCTTGCTCAATCGCTCCTGATTCCCGTAAATCAGACAATAACGGTCTCTTGCTGGATCCACGGGTTTCTACCGCTCGAGATAATTGAGAAAGTGCAATAACAGGAACGTTCAATTCCTTGGCTAATGCTTTCAAGTTTCGGGAAATGCTAGAAATTTCCTGCTCTCTGTTTCCGCCTCCTTTTCCGTTTCCGCCAGCCGTCATCAATTGCAAGTAATCCACAATGATAATTCGGATCCCATGTTGCGAAACCAATCGCCTGGCTTTAGCCCGTAAATCAAAAATCGATAAGGAAGGCGTATCATCAATAAAGAGAGGTGCTTTTTCTAAGTTTTTAACTTTGGTACTCAACTGTTCCCATTCGTGTTTTTCTAGTTTTCCGGTACGCAATTTCTCTGATGACAAACCTGTTTCAGAGGAAATTAGCCGGGTAATTAACTGTACTGATGCCATCTCCAGAGAAAATAAGGCCACTGGTATTCCGTAATCAATAGCCATATTTCTGGCCATGGATAATACAAATGCAGTTTTTCCCATTGCAGGTCGTGCCGCAATAATAATTAAATCGCTGGGCTGCCAACCGGAAGTAATCTTATCTAACTTATCAAAACCAGTGGCAACACCGCTCAATCCTTCTTGACCGGCAATTTCTTCAATTCGTTTTTTTGCCTGTAGCACTAAACTTTGAGCTGTCTCTGAACTTCGTTTGATGTTTCCTTGTGTTATTTCATATAATTTAGATTCAGCTCTGTCTAATAAATCAAAAACATCCGCTGATTCATCGTAAGAGTCTTCAATGATTTCAGTAGAAATCCGAATCAAACTGCGTTGAATAAACTTTTGAAGAATGATTCTGGAGTGAAATTCAATGTGTGCCGAAGAGGATATCTTTTGCGTAAGCTGAATTAAGTAAAAATCACCGCCTGCTAAATCTAATTTTGCATTTTTCTTCAGTTGGGCAGAAACGGTTAATAAATCAATAGGCTGTGTTTCTGTAAACAATTGAACAATAGCCTCAAAAATATGTTTGTGTGCTTCTTTATAAAAAGCATCAGGTTGTAAAATGTCAATAACATCATCAACCCCTTTTTTGTCAATCATCATGGCACCAAGCACAGCCTCTTCTAAATCGAGCACCTGTGGTTGTAATTTTCCTTTTTCAAGGCTTATAATAGTCGTTTTATCAACCTTGACAGGATTAATATTTCTGAAGTTTTCCATGAAGCGAAAGTAACTAAAATTAAAAAAACATAGTCGTTGAGTTGTTACAAATAATTGTTCATAACTAACTATTTTTTGTTTATAACCAAAAAAAAATCCGAAACGGCAAGGCTTCGGATTAAATAGTAATTTGTAAGATTTTACTCTTTATATTCTCCCATTTTGCAGTATTTATCCATTCTTTGAGCCACTAATTCTGCTGTTGATAAGTCTTTCAATTCGTTGAAACCTTTCATAATATATTGCTCTACCGTTTTGAAAGCAGTTGCTCTGTCATAATGTGCACCGCCTAGTGGTTCAGGAATAATATCATCTACTAATTTTTGTTTTTTCATGTCAGCTGAAGTCAGCTTCAGTGCTTCGGCAGCTTGTTCTTTATATTCCCAGCTTTTCCATAAAATAGAAGAACATGATTCTGGAGAAATGACGGAATACCAGGTATTTTCCATCATGTATACCTTGTCACCAACTCCTATTCCTAATGCGCCACCAGAGGCACCTTCTCCTACGATAACAGTAATAATTGGCACTTTAAGACCAATCATTTCAAATATGTTTCTGGCAATGGCTTCTCCTTGTCCGCGTTCCTCGGCTTCTAATCCCGGGTAAGCCCCTGGAGTGTCGATCAACGTCAAAACAGGAATTCCAAATTTCTCTGCCATCTTCATCAATCGCAACGCTTTTCTATATCCTTCCGGATTGGCCATTCCAAAATTACGGAACTGTCGTGTCTTAGTGTTGAATCCTTTTTGCTGACCCACAATCATAAAGGATTGCCCGTCAATTTTTCCTAAACCACCAATCATGGCTTTATCATCTTTAAAACCTCTGTCGCCAAAAAGTTCCAGAAACGTATCGCCACACAAGGCACGCACGTGGTCCATTGTATACGGGCGGCTTGGATGTCTGGATAATTGGACACGTTGCCAGGCAGTCAAATTTTTATAGATTTTTCTTTTGGTCTCTTCTAGTTTTTTGTTGATTTGTTTGCAAGTATTCGTTACATCAACATCTGATTCCTGACCAATAATAAGACATTTATCTAACTGTTCTTCTAGTTCTTTTATTGGAAGCTCAAAATCTAAATATTCCATAGGATTTTTGCGTTTTTGTTTTTATTTCGAACCGCAAATATAAAATTTTAAATCGTTCGAAAAGGTAAATATTCTATTTATGTGTAAAAGTTTGCTTCTCTAAAGCGGGAGATTCTTTTTTAATTTTATTTTTTTGATAGTGTTTAATCACCCCGTTTAGGATTACTGTGATTACAATTATTAGTGCACCAATGTAAAATTCAAAACTCATTTTCTCTTTTCCGCCAAGGATAAAATAGGCCAAAACAATGCCGTAAACCGGTTCTAAATTCGTAGTCAGCATTACGGTATATGGCGTTAGTTTTTGCATTATTTTTACTGAAGCAGTAAAGGCATAGGCGGTACAAACGGATGCCAGAATCAATATCAGGATCCAATTATTAGCCGTTAATACAAAGAAATCGGCCGTGAATTTTTGTTCGAACACAAAGTAAATCGATATGAAACCAACACCCGCCAGGAATTCATAAAACGAGATAACCGAAGGATCGTGATCCGCAATGAGTTTTCCGTTCATCAGCGTAAATAAAACACCTAATATAATGGATGCTAAGGCGTATAACATTCCGTCCAGGTAATTGATTTCGACCTTCATAATCAGTCCCAGCCCTGCAATTATGATCAGTCCAAAAAAGACTTCGTACCACAGTACTTTTCGACCATAAAAAAGTGGCTCCAGCAGCGATGCAAAAAAAGCACCCAATGAAAAAACGGATAATGTAATAGACACATTAGAAACATGGATCGCTTTGAAAAATAAAATCCAATGCAAAGCAATCAATAATCCGACAAAAATCAATTTAAAAAATGATTTTAGCGGAATCCGAAACGATTTTTTCTTATACACCAGAAAAAGAGCTAAAAAGATACCGGCAAAAAACATGCGGTACCACACCAAGGCATCTGCCGTTATAGTGATTAGAGCGCCTAAAATGGCGGTAAAACCCCAAATAAAAACAATCAAATGGAGGTTTAAGTAACTTTTTAAATTATCGTTTTGCATTTCGTAATAGGTAGATGGCTAAAATTCCAAAAGCAATATTGGGCAACCAAACCGCTAATAGGGGAGGGAAACTGGATTTTTCTGCAAGAACACCAAAGATTTTATCAAAGAATACAAAGGCAAAAGCCAGCGCAATTCCTATGGCCAGATTCGTTCCCATTCCGCCTCTTCGTTTCATCGATGAGACTGCAACTGCAATGATGGTCAGGATAAATGCGGATATCGGGACACTGTATTTTTTGTACAAAACCACTAAATAGATGTTGATATTAGAGGAACCGCGTTCTTTTTCTTTGGCAATAAAGGCATTCAATTTTCCTAAATTCAGGGTTTCTGCAATATACACCACTGGAGTTAAATCCTCTAAATCGAATGTGAAAATAGCCTCTTTCTGGGGTAGTTTTTCAATTTTATCATTCAGTTCTCCCACCGTTCTTTTTGTATAATCATACAGGGTGTAGGTACTGTCCTTTGGATTCCATTTGATCCTGCTGGCCGTGATTTTATGAACGAGTTTTTCGTTTTTAAATTTTTCCAGTGAAAAATTAAAAGCTATTTTAGACTCCGTATTAAAACTGTTTACATAGATAAATTCATCATTACTAATTTGGCGATACACATCCGTATTATCCCCGCGCATGGCCTCTTTTCCGCCTCCTTTTAAATACGTATACCTAAAGTTATTAAAGCCTTCGCTGGCAGCGGGAACAACAAAAAACCCCATTAGTAAAACAAAAACAGAAACTATGGAAGCACCAATAATATACGGTCTTAAGAAACGCGTAAATGAAATTCCGGAGCTCAAAATAGCAATAATCTCCGTATCATTTGCCAGTTTTGAGGTAAACCAAATCACCGATAAAAACAAAAATATCGGGAACAGAGAATTCGCAAAATAAACCGTAAAGTTGTAGTAATAAAGTGCAATCTCTAAAAACGGAACCTTGTTTTCCAGCATTTTGTTGATCTTCTCAGATACATCAACAACGATTCCTATGGGGATAAACAACAACAACATCACCACAAATGTG
The DNA here is from genome assembly GCF_003970375.1 of Flavobacterium sp. ZB4P23. Classification (NCBI taxonomy): domain Bacteria; kingdom Pseudomonadati; phylum Bacteroidota; class Flavobacteriia; order Flavobacteriales; family Flavobacteriaceae; genus Flavobacterium; species Flavobacterium sp. ZB4P23. The sequence continues at coordinate 242,091 of NZ_RYDK01000007.1, read as the reverse complement.
GTTAAATATCTTTTTAGGATGTATTTGTCTATTATAGTAAGCATAGTTTTGGGTATTAGGTTTTAGGTTTTGGGTTTTGGTTACTAAAACCTAATACCCCTAACCTAATTTACAATCTCTGGTTCATGTTTTTCACCATCATTTCTTTCCAAGGTCTAAAATCGCCCGCTAAGATATGTTTTCTGGCCTCCCGAACCAACCACATATAAAAACCAAGATTGTGTATCGTGGCAATTTGTTTCCCCAAGTATTCATTGGCAGCAAAAAGGTGACGCAAATACGCTTTCGTATATTCTGTATCTACAAAGGTGATTCCCATTTCGTCAACGGGCGAAAAATCAGCTTCCCACTTTTTGTTTTTGATATTGATGGTGCCATTCGCTGTAAATAACATTCCATTTCTGGCGTTTCGGGTAGGCATCACACAGTCAAACATGTCAATTCCAAGGGCAATATTCTCCAGAATATTTATAGGAGTTCCTACGCCCATCAGGTAACGCGGTTTGTCTTCCGGTAAAATTTCGCAAACTATTTCGGTCATGGCATACATTTCCTCGGCAGGTTCCCCTACGGAGAGTCCACCAATGGCGTTTCCTACTTGATTAGAATTTGCAATATATTCCGCTGATTGCTGACGCAAATCCTTATAACAGCTTCCTTGAACAATTGGGAAAAAAGCCTGATCGTAACCGTATTTTACAGGCTGCGTGTCTAAATGATTGATGCAACGATCCAGCCAGCGGTGTGTCATTTTCATCGAGCGTTTTGCATAGTTGTAATCACAGGGATACGGCGTACATTCATCAAACGCCATGATAATATCGGCACCAATGGTACGCTGAATTTCCATCACATTCTCTGGCGTAAAAAAGTGATAGGAACCATCAATGTGCGATTTGAACTTCACGCCCTCCTCCTTGATTTTTCTATTGGCCGAAAGCGAATACACTTGGTAGCCACCAGAATCCGTCAAAATATTACGGTCCCAGTTCATGAATTTATGCAAACCTCCGGCTTTCTCTAGGATTTCCGTTTGAGGTCGCAAGTATAAGTGGTAGGTATTTCCCAGAATAATATCCGGGTTAATGTCTTGTTTCAATTCCCGTTGATGCACTCCTTTGACCGAAGCTACGGTACCCACAGGCATAAAAATTGGGGTTTCAATCACCCCGTGATCAGTAGTAATACTTCCCGCTCTGGCTTTGGACAGCGGATCTTTTTTTAATAAATCAAACTTCATCTAGTATTTTTATTGTTTTTTCGGTCACATGCTATTCGCCAATAAAGCTGTTTTACCAAACATTTACCGCAGCGCAGAACATAGCAACGTATTTCAACCGATTGTTCGGCTGGCAAAGATAGGTTAATTTGAAACCTACATCAAAAAAATGTTTGCCATCCCGCAAAGTAATAAAGTGCATCGAAAGCTGTGGGATGACAACCAAAACAACCTTTTTTTTTAAGAAATAATTAAACAATAATAGTATTCAAAAACACACATACCATTTAGCACATGGACTTGGGCGTGCCCTAAAAAGGTCGGGCTATCCGTTATAATCTTTTACTGCGCTGCGCTTCATAAAAGGATTTCTACTATTATCCCTCACGCAAGATTTGGTTTAACAACAACTAAAATTTCCCCATTACTATTCAAAAAGCATCCAGCAAATAAAAAGTCCTTTTGATGATTTGTAAGAAAATTTTAATATATTTGAAAATAAGTAAAGCGAAACAAACTTTCGCCAATCTATCCAATTTTGGGTGTATATGCGAAGGTTTGTTTCGCCTGTATACAAGTTAGCGGTAATCGCAAGCGAAACCGGAAAATTATTATTGACATTTTAACTTAAAAAACTTAGACATGAAAAAATTATTTACTTGCATTACTTTAATGATTATTGTTGTTTCGAATGCACAAATGAAAGTTAGCAATGTTGAAAAACCGGAAGAAATTGGAAAAGTTGGAGCTGGAATGGGAATTTGGTTTGGTAAATTAGAAAAGTATAGTGATGGTAAATATATATTATCATACAAGGATTTTAAATTCCAACAAATGGAAGTTTATAAAGAGTTTCCATTAATCGCTGAAGATGTAGAAGGATTGTATAACTTAATTATTGAGAATTTTGAAAAAATGCCAGCCGAAGATATTAAGGTTGAATTACCTAATGACATTTTGTATATAAATTACAAGAAATCTTTTGGTATTCCTGTAGTTACAATATATCATCATCCAAATAAACTTTCAGATGTTGTTGGCGTAACTCAATCTTTTACCAAGAAACAAATTACAAAGCTTTTTGGTAAAAACAAATAACACAAAGCGACAACCGCTAACAAATGCTAAAACTCATGGCTAGTTTTTCGGTAAGTTGTTCGTCTCTTTTTCCTAACTTCGTTTTACGGTAATGGAGAAAACTCGGTCACTAAGTCGCCACGAGTTCTAGCATCGACCGTTGTAGGATATCTCAAAAAAAATGTGGATGAAAAAGAAATTCATTTATCTGAATGCAATATTAATATTAGTAATATTACTTGTTTTTATTTTTGGTGATTACTTCTCACCAATTGAAATGAAATTTCAGTATTGGTGGAGTACGAAATATCTCGAATGGAAAATGTTGTCAATAATATTTTTAAGTTTCGCATTTTTTTCTGCTGTAATAAGCTTAATTGACATCAAAAATTTGAAATATATAAGTAAGTTTAGTAGAGTTTTCTTTTCTCTAAATTGTTTACTACTATTATTCTTAATCTACAATTTCACAGAATTATATTTAACAACAAAGAGTGAATTAACTAAACGAGAAAACGAATTAATAAAAGAGGCAAAACGTGATGTAAAAGACGATAATGTCACTTATAAATTTGCTGGCGGACTTCAACTTCCGATGCATACACAAAAAAATGAAAATAGAATTGATAGTATTAGAAAGAAATATGGTATAAAATATAAAAACACAGGTTGCATCGTAGATTTGATTGAAATACAAGCACAAGAAAAATATTCAGAAACTGTAAAACCATATTTAGAAAAGAGAAACGGAAAAAATTGGGAATATAAAATGCAAAAAGAAATTGAACTTATAAAAAGAGACATCCGCTAACAGCTAGGGATTCGTTGCGTGCGTAGCACGAACAATGAATTATAATCACCGAATACCAACAAAAATAAATTCAATGAGGTAAACCCGGGTTGAACGGAACCGATTGTACGTCCGTTAACACTATGGAGTTGCCGGAAAGTTTTTAGAGAGAATACGAAGAGGATTTAGTGTCCTCTTTTTTTGTAGAGTTATTTGCCTTTTTTAATTCTTTTCATTCATTAACCACATGTAAGTTTCATCTCTTAAAGAATTTTAATTGTAGTTTAAATAACACATATTTACTCAATGACTAATAAAATAGAGTTCGTTTAGAGGTTTTTAGACGAACTGACGTTAGGCGTCATTTTGCCTAGACAGAACGTTCAAAACTGAATTTGCAAGATTAAATTATTTTTTATAATTTTGTATCCAAACGAATACAACTTAAAGGATGTACTTTCTTGAAAAGACGACGGAATTTGACAAATGGTTTAATAAACTGAATGACTTTAGAGCAAAAGCAAAAATTTTGTTCCGACTTCAAAAGTTAGAAAAGGACGAACACTTTGGAGATTGCGAACCTGTTGGAGATGGAATTAGAGAACTGAAAATTAACTACGCAAAAGGTTACAGAGTTTATTTCAAAGAAATTGATGGGAAAGTTATTATTTTACTTATTGGAGGAGATAAATCTACTCAACAAAAAGACATTGAAAAAGCAAAAGAAATTTGGAAAAAATTAAAAAAATAAAAAATGGAAACGTCAGAATTTGATATTGCAGATTATTTGGACAGCAACGAAATGATTGCTGAATATCTAAATACAGTTTTGGAAGAAGGCAATGATGCTGAAATTGTTACCGCAATTGGACATATTGCAAAAGCAATTGGTATGACCAAAATTGCAGAAGAAACTGGAATGAGCAGACCAAGTTTGTATAAAGCATTGTCGAAAGGGTCCAAACCACGATTTTCAACGATAATGAAAGTTTTGAAGGCAGTTGGAGGACAAATACATATAAATCCATTAACCGCATAAAAAAAACGAACGCCTAACAGCTAGGGATTCGTTGCGTGCGTAGCGCGAACAATGAATTATAATCACTGAATACCAACAAAAATAAATTCAATGAGGTAAACCCGGGTTGAACGAACCGATTGTACGTCCGTCAACACTATGGAGTTATCGTAAAGATTTTAGAGAGAATTATAAGAGGCAAGCGAGCCTCTTTTTTTGTAGCGTGGTTTCAGCTTGGTTTTTCTCGTGCTTTCCATCACTATTGAGCATAATTGCCCTTACCCATAATTTAGCTTTTATAGGAATTTGAACTTTGGCTGGGTATTCCGGGGCAAACTGAACACCCTATTCCGGTTTAAACTGTACAGGAGAACTGATGTTATGGGCTATGGCTGCTCGCTATCGCTCGGGTGGCAAATCCGAAAATAGGAATGAATTTAGTCCCAAACCCGCTGTAGTCCCAGAACGTTAGTGGCTATGGCACTACCCCACAATAAAAATAATATGATTTTCTAATTTTCCCAAAGGCACGAGCCATATTGTGAGCACAGTTTATAAAACTGCGCTAACTGTTGTGGTATATCGGAGCGATCGGGTATAAAACCCTAGATGTTTAAAAGTAGAATTTACTGATGTTGTAAGTAAAATCAATTTGGGATAAGGGAATTTATTTTTAAAAACCATTAAAATGTAGATTTGACTTATATTTTATTAAAGACATGAATAAATCTTTTCATTTTAAAAGATATCAAGATTAGTTGCGACTTTTGGGAATTAGTTCACCCACAACAATAATCAAATAAAATAACATGACTATCCTTTACTTGTACAAATGCTAAAAAAAGCTTATATTTGAGTCATCAACCCATTAAATTCAAATTAAGAACCTGCCTGAATTTTTCGAAAAATACCCTGATTAAGCCACATGTGATAAGGGATTCAAAGCTAAACGACTTGAAATGGGAATTGTATGTAAAAAGTGTAAACACAGCGAACATTACTTTCGTAAGACAGATTTGAAATTTCAATGTAAAAAATGCGGTAGTCGTGTCAGTCTTCGTTCAGGTACTGTTATGGAGAATACTAATTTGCCTTTTCAATATTGGATGATCTGTATTGAACTCATGACGCTGTCAAAAAAGAGTTTTTCGGCATTAGAAATGCAACGTATGTAGGGTCACAAACTGTATGAACACATTTGGTTTATGATGCATAAGATAGTATGCGTGACGAAAAACATCAATTAAAAGGCTGTGTTGAATTTGATGAAAAATTGTTTTAAATAATTGACATAAAAGATGTTATCAATTAAAATAAAAATAAAACAGTCAAGAATCTACTCCTAATAAGCGAGATCGTGGAAGTGAAAGACAAGGAAAGGTATTGGTAATAGTTGAATCGAAACCCAGTATCTCTGCACCAAAAAAGGGTAAACCAAACAGAAAAGTTGGTTGTCTAAAAAGGGTAGTTATGAAAGATTTGAAATCTGCAAACAAAACAGCATCTGTGTTAAGCGATGGTTACACCAGGGTATGCTAAATTCAAAGAAGTGATAACAAATCATTATGTTGTAGTAGAGCCAGACAAGAAAAAGGCGGCAAAGATATTTCCTTGTGTAAATAGAACAATCAGTAATACCAAAAAAGTACTTTTAGATATTCATCATAATTGTGTAAACCAGTAATATGTACATAATTATCTTGATGAGTTCTGCTACAAATTTAACAGACGGTATTTTGGAAACAAACTATTGGATAGACTCATGATTAATGCTTTAGAAACAACTTAGTATTAGTTACTGATAGTCATATGTAATAATATAGTATTGTATAACTTTATCAGCACTAATGAATCATGATAAAATTAATAACAATTGTAGTTGCTTTATTTGTTACTAAATTAACTGCACAAGATAATTATCTAGCTTTTTCGGTTGCGTTTGACGTTAGGAATACAATTATGGGAAGTGAACCAACAAATAATGAATCAGCTAAAGACTTTTTAGTGCAATTTTCAATGGTTAGCAAAGATGTAGAAGTCAACATAGGGTATGAAACGTTTCCAAGATTAGATTTTTCTAAGTATACGATTGGAGTGGGATATCACACCCATTTCTATGTAAATTTATTTAGAAGAGTTATTCACACTGTTTTTATACCTAGTATAGAACCTACATTAATAAACAGAAATGGTGATTGGGGAGGAGGAATTGGGTATAATCAAGAGTCTTCTCATTTATCGTTAGGGTTGAATTTAGGGCTTAGGTGGGATTTATCAGATGATATAGCTGTAGAATATTTATTTAATGCCTTACCCAGAAACGACTTGAAGGCTATGTATGGAAATACAATGGATATTACAAATGGAAAGGCGTCTGTTAGCGGTGTTCCAATTATAGGCAGTAATTTTATTAAAGTTGTTTATAAAATAAATCACTACTAACGGACTAAATAAATTCAAGACAAAGGGCTACTTTTAACAGTAAGTACTTAAAATAAATAGGCTTGTCCGTTTAATTACCTATAGTTCATTCCATCGATGATTAACTCCAAGCAATGATTAGTCTTTTCATTGTTTTATCTTAAAAATATCTTCGATTGAATTTATAACCAGACCGCGAGTGTTTGCAGAGAATCGTTGGAATAATTTTGCAAACAGTGCCAATTCCAATTTGCCACAAAAATAAGTCTAATAAAACCACTTCTATTTCGCACTCTAAATGGGCATAATTTCTTGCTGAATCATTCTCTTTGTGGGCACGGATTGCAAATCGCTATCGTTGTCCGAAAAATCAACGACCCGAGCCTGAAAGGCGAACTGGCGAAGCAAATCCAACGAGGATGGTTAAACTATTTTCGAGGAACGAGTATTCGAGGAAAGTTACGAGATATTGATGGATGGTTGCACAATAGACTGCGCTACTGCATTTGGACGGACTGGAAAAAGCCCAAGCGCAAAAGGAAAAACCTGATGCGACTAGGGATTGACAAAGACCACGCTTATGCTTGGAGCAGAACCAGAAATGCTCTGCATTCACGAATACCAAAAATACAATACCAAAGCGTGAGTAAAAGGAGGATGGCGTATTGCCCAGAGTCCGATTCTAACCACTACAATTACCCTACTGCGACTTAAGAAGAAAGGCTATCAATCAATGTTGGAGATTTACATGGAACTCAACCCATCACTTTGCGAACCGCCGTATACGAGACCCGAACGTACGGTGGTGTGAGAGGCGCACTCCGTCAGTTTCTGGCGGAGCCGTCTACTCGATTGGCGGGGTAGTACCTTTATTCGGTTAAACTTAACTTTAAGTGTCCACCTAAACCTAGTCTAATTATTCTCATTAATGTAGAAAGTCTTATATCGCTGGTGTTATTTTCAATTTTAGATATATACGATTTTGTTGTTCCACATTTTAATGCCAGTTGTTCTTGTGTCATTCCACGTTCTTTTCGCATTTCTTGTAACATAACACCAAGTTCGAAGGTCTCGTATTCTTCTTCGTATTTTTCACGGGTTTCGGTTCCTGTTTTCCCGTATTGAGCATCTAAGTGTTCGGCAAATGTTGTAATTTTTTTATTTTCAGTTTTCATAATCGTTACTTTTTATATTTATTTTCTAAATATTCTGCTTTTAGTTTTTCAGCCATTTTGATTTCTGATTTCGGGGTCTTTTGTGTTTTCTTCTGAAATCCATTTACTAAAACAACAATCTTTCCTTTGTCAAAAAAACTAAAAACTCTAAAAATATCTGAACCGACTTCAACACGAACTTCAAATATTCCGTCTGCACCAGTCAAATGTTTGAAAAACTTTTCGGGGATTCTTTGTTGAGTTGAAATTAACTGTAAAGTCCAGTTAAATTTTTTCTTAACGTCTTCTTTTTGAGCGTTAAAAAAATTAAGATAATAGTCTTCGTAATAAACAACTTCTCTTATAAATTTCTGACTCATTGGGCAAAGTTAGTCAATTAGATAACTTTAGCAAAGTTTTTGACTGGTAATTTTCAACTTTGCAGTTCTTTGGTATTCCCGCCAACTAGTCAATAGGCGATACAAACCTTCTCACATACACTTAAAATTGACTAGATTGGCGAAGTTTTGTTTCACTTTGTCTATTTTCAAATATATTAAAATTTTCTTACAAATCATCAAAATGGCTTTTAAATTCTTTTCCATAAAAAAAGCGTTCCTGAAAAGGAACGCTTTAAGAAAGTATAGAATAAATTATTTTTTATCAACCCATTTTCTGGCATTGACAAAAGCTTCATGCCAAGGCGAAACTTCATCGTCTCTATCTTTTGGATAATGTGCCCAGTTCCATTGAAATGTAGAGCGCTCTATGTGTGGCATCATTACTAAATGTCGTCCTGTTTTGTCGCAAAGCATGGCCGTATTGTAATCCGATCCGTTTGGATTAGCAGGATAACCTTCATAGGCATATTTAGAAACAATAGTATAATTTTCTTCCCCTATTGGCAAGTTGAATTTTCCTTCGCCATGCGAAACCCAAACTCCAAGCGTACTTCCTGCTAATGAAGAAAGCATCACTGAATTGTTTTCCTGTATAGTCACTGATGTAAAAATACTTTCGTGTTTGTTGCTTTCGTTATGCAGCATTTTTCCATGTACGTCATGCTCCGGATTAATGACTTCCAATTCCATGAACAATTGACAACCATTACAGATTCCAACAGACAAGGTGTCGTCTCTCTTAAAGAAATTGTCTAAAGCGGTTTTTGCTTTTTCATTGTATAAAAATGCTCCCGCCCAACCTTTGGCAGAACCCAATACATCTGAATTCGAGAATCCACCAACCGCGCCAATGAACTGAATGTCTTCCAAGGTTTCACGACCTGAAATTAAATCGGTCATGTGAACATCTTTTACATCAAAACCGGCTAGGTACATGGAATTTGCCATTTCGCGTTCCGAATTACTTCCTTTTTCACGGATAATAGCTGCTTTAGGACGCGGTTTAGAAGCATCAATTACAGGTTTTTTTCCTGTAAAATGTGCAGGGAAAGTATAGTGTAACGCTTGATTTTTATAATTATCAAAACGCGCTTGAGCCATTCCGTTCTTCGATTGTTTTTGGTCTAATAAAAAAGAAGTTTTGAACCAAATATCTCTGTATTTAGCAATGTCGAAAGTCAAAATTTCAGGAGAAGAACTGATTATTTCCAGTTTGGCTCTCTCTCCTTCGGGGAGGGCTGGGGAGGGGATTCCCAATTTATAGAAAGAAACGGTATTAGCATTCAATTTAGATTCTACTTCAGCATCCGATTTTGCTTGGAAAACAATTCCGATATTTTCAGCAAAAAGATATTTAATGATGTCTTTTTCTTCGAATCCCGAAGCTTCGGGAGAGAAATCTATTTTAGCTCCCAAATTCACATCGGCAAAACACATTTCCAATAAAGTAGTAATCAAACCACCACTCCCAATATCGTGTCCTGCAAGAATATTGTTTTCTAAAATTAATTCTTGAATGGTATTGAACGCTCTTTTGAAAAATGCAGCGTCTTTAATCGTGGGTACTTCTTGTCCAATAGTATTCAACGTTTGTGCAAACGAAGAACCGCCTAATTTGAAATCATCTTGAGATAAATTAATGTAATAAATAGAACCGCCATCTCTTTGTAAAACAGGCTCTACTACTTTTCTAATATCGGTACAATTTCCACCTGCTGAAATAATCACCGTTCCCGGCGCAATTACTTCTTCATTTGGATATTTTTGTTTCATGGAAAGAGAATCTTTTCCGGTTGGAATGTTGATTCCCAATTCGATTGCAAAATCCGAACAGGCTTGAACAGCTGTGTATAAACGGGCGTCTTCGCCTTCGTTTTTACACGCCCACATCCAGTTTGCCGAAAGTGAAATTCCCTTTAATCCGTCTTTTATTGGTGCCCAAACAATGTTTGATAAAGATTCAGCAATAGCCGTTCTTGTTCCTGCCACCGGATCAATTAATGAAGCAATAGGCGAGTGCCCAATCGAAGTGGCAACTCCTTCTATTCCTTGATAATCCAAGGCCATTACTCCACAATTATTCAAAGGCAATTGCAAGGGTCCGGCATTTTGTTGTTTGGCAACTTTACCACCCACACAACGGTCTACTTTATTGGTCAACCAGTCTTTACAAGCTACAGCCTCCAATTGAAGTACCTGCTCTAAATAGGTTGAAATGTTTTTCTTGTCGTAACTTAAATCAGTATAATTTCTTTCAATTGTTTCGTCTGTCATGACCACTTTTGGAGAACTTCCAAAAAAGTCTTCTAAAGCGAAATCCATTGGTTTAGCACCTGTTGATTTTGATTGGAAAGTAAAACGGTGATCTCCAGTTACGTCACCCACTTGGTACATTGGAGCACGTTCCCGATCGGCAATTTTTTGCAATAAATCGATGTTTTCCTTTGCAATAACCAATCCCATTCTTTCCTGAGATTCGTTACCAATGATTTCTTTTGCCGAAAGGGTAGGATCTCCCACAGGCAATTTGTCTAAATCAATTAATCCGCCAGTTTCTTCCACTAATTCCGAAAGACAGTTTAAATGTCCGCCAGCACCGTGATCGTGAATCGAAACAATTGGATTAATATCGCTTTCTACCAAACCACGAATGGCATTGGCAGCACGTTTTTGCATTTCTGGGTTCGAACGTTGGATGGCGTTCAACTCAATTCCTGAACTGAAAGCTCCGGTATCTGCTGAAGAAACTGCAGCTCCACCCATTCCAATTCTATAATTTTCACCACCAAGGATAACAATTTTATCGCCTGTTTGTGGTTTTTTCTTAATCGCTTGATCTAATTTTCCGTACCCAATTCCGCCCGCTTGCATAATTACTTTGTCGTACCCTAATTTTCGACCCGTCACACTGAGCGTATCGAAGTGCTCGTGTTCGAAAGTCAGGATAGAACCTGTAATTAACGGTTGTCCAAATTTATTCCCAAAATCAGAAGCTCCGTTGGACGCTTTGATCAAAATATCCATTGGCGTTTGATACAACCATTTTCTTTCGGTCATACCATTTTCCCATGGTCTGCTACCCTGAGCGGAGTCGAATGGGGCTTCTAAACGAGAGTATGAAGTCATGTAAACAGCCGTTCCTGCCATTGGCAACGAACCTTGTCCACCTGCTAAACGATCCCGAATTTCTCCGCCAGAACCTGTTGCAGCCCCATTGAAAGGCTCTACCGTTGTTGGAAAATTATGTGTTTCTGCTTTTAATGAAATAACCGAATCAAATTCTTTGACTTCATAAAAATCAGGTTTATCAGCGCTTTTTGGAGCAAATTGTTGTACCCGAGGCCCTTTTACAAAAGCAACGTTATCTTTGTAAGCCGAGACAATATCGTTCGGATTTTCTTGGGATGTTTTCTTGATTAATTTGAATAAAGAAGATTCTTTTTCTTCCCCGTCAATTATAAAAGTTCCGTTGAAAATCTTGTGGCGACAGTGTTCTGAATTGGCTTGTGAAAAACCAAAAATCTCAGAATCCGTTAGTTTTCGCCCTAATTTAAGCGCTAGATTATCTAAATATGCTACTTCTTCCGGACTCAAAGACAATCCTTCTTGTTTGTTGTAAGCAGCAATATCATCGATGTCCAAAATAGCTTCCGGAAGTACATTGATAGTAAAAATATCTTGATTCAACTCGGTGTACTTTTGCGAAAGCATCGGGTCAAAATCAGAAAAATCAGCGGTCGCTTTATGAAATTCCTCGATTCTAATGATGCCGGATATTCCCATGTTTTGGGTGATTTCTACAGCATTAGTACTCCAAGGGGTTATCATTGTGGCGCGAGGACCAACAAAAAAATCCGTCAGTACGGATTTTTCTATTTTATTTGAATTGGCAAAAAGCCAGTTGAGTCTTGAAATGTCTTGAGCTGACATTTCGACTTCGCTCAATGCGTTTTGCGTATGTACGGCATAAACAGTCTTGCTTTGGTTTTCAAAGAAATGGATCATTGTTATGTAGTTTGTTGTATTGCGGTGCAAATTTAGTCAATTAAGATTAAATTTGGAGTAAAAAAAAAGCGGCAATTTGCCGCTTTGTTAATTAGTTGATTATTAATTTCTTGAGGACTGAATTGGAATCAATAGTCACTCGAACCAAGTACGTTCCTTTTACACTATTTGGCAGCGTAATTTCTGATTTGGTGCTGTTTTCGTCGCTGTAAATTTTCTGACCAATTATAGAATAAATTTCGATAGCATAGCTTTTATTCGAATTATTGATAGAGAAAGTTCCATTGGATGGATTTGGATAGAGGGCAATATCATTTATATCTAAAGCCACACTGGTTTTTGGTGTTTTTTCAATCGTACGACTTCCTAAATTGTTACACGTATCTGATGTAAAGGAATCCCATTGGGTTGTTTTATTAAAAGTAGTTGTTGGTGCCGTAACGGTTGATTTTCTTCTCAGGGTTTGATCCGCCGCAAAGTTTGCAGTTCCACCGTTAAAAGTTCCAATGATATCAATTAAGACGCCATTTTTGAATAAACCTACAGCATCATTCCCATTAAAAGTCATTTCAGTTGCTGATGTAGAAAGGTTTGCTGAGCTTGTAGGATAACAACTAGACGCCATTAAACTATTTACGATTGTGAATTTACTGCCGGTATTCAAAGTCCCTGTTAGGGCTAATCCTGTACTCCAGGCACCGGAACCATTCGTTTGTTTTTTTATGCTATAAATCGATAAGCTGATCGCGGCGCCAGTTGCGTTCGAAATTTCCAAAGCTTTATTGTTTGAAGAGCCTTCAATATATTCTGAAAATAATAAATCTGTTGCAGTTGAACCACTTGCTGCAGCAGTTGTCACATTCACCGTGTTACTTGGGCCAGAGATATTTCCTGCAGCATCTTTAGCTTTTACAAAGAAAGAGTAGGCAGTAGAAGCGGTTAGCCCAGTGATAGTGGTTGTTGTTCCGGTTGTGGTTGTTTTTAAAGCACTGTTCATATACACATTATAGCCAGTTACTCCACTATTATCAGAGGAAGCCGTCCAGTTTAATGAAACGGAATTTGATGTTGTTCCGCTAGCAACTAAATTCGTTGGAGTAGTTGGGGCTTGTGCATCAGCGCTTGGGTTCCAAATTGCCTGTACATACTCAGGATGATCAATATAAGGATTCCTATTGTTTTGAGAATTATAAATGGCATTGTTGCGATCAATTTCTCTAGTGCTGACAGGATCTTGGTTGTGCCAAGTAATCAATACGTTTAAAAAAGCGGTCGTGAACACTTGATTACTCGATCCATTGAACATTGCATAGGAATAACCAGCAACTGTATTTTCATAACGGGTGGCAAAATAAAAATACATTCGGGCAATATCGCCTTTGAATTCATTGATAGGTTCAAAAATAGGTCCTGAATAACCAGAAGTTGTACTCGTTCCAAGTTTACTTCCGTTTAAGGAAGTCCAAGATGCTGAAGTCACCGGTCCGTGCGGATAATTAGAACGCTGACCGTTTACTTTTCCGTCTGTGGGTGTGATGAAATGGGCATCTGAAACCATTGGGGCTGCAGAACCAAAAGTAGATTGCGGAATGATGTGTTCTCTATTGTAACAATCTCCTTCTACACTATAAGTGCCACATCTTTGGGTTGTTCCAGCGGAGTAGTTATAAGGGTCTGTTCCGGCAGGATTTTCAGAATACATGTCTAAAATTGTGGCGTCATTTTCAAAGTAATAATCCCTATCCGAGGTTTGATATATGGTGTATAAACCGCCATATCCGTTATCCGTATGCCCTTTGATGACGTTGTATAATTGTGTTTTGAGTGTGTAGCCAGTTCCTGTGGCGGTGTTGTAATAACCACTTGGTATTTGGGCTATCGTTGCTGTGACGAACAGTAATAATAATGCAGAGTAGATTTTTTTCATAATTTAAATTTGTTTTGGTTATTGGGGTTAGTCTCAGGCTTCCAAATGGGAAAATACTGAAGACTCACAAATTTATAACATTTTGGATGGTATATGTTATGAAATTATGAAGGTATTTGCATTTTTATTAACATAATTAGTAACATTTGAAGTACAACAGGTTGCATTTTTTTTAGAAAAATAAACAGGAAACCTGTAGCGCTAAGTTGTAAAGGAGCTAAAAATTTTCTTTTTATGTATAAAACAAGTCTAAAATAAAACAAAAAAAGCGGCAATAAATGCCGCTTTAAAAGAAATGGTTCGTACTTAAATTAGTTTACAATTAGTTTTTTAGTAACTGATTTAGAATCGTTGGTTATTTTAATTAAATAAACTCCTTTTTGAAGATTGTTAACCGCTGCAGAAGAACTGTTGGTATACTCTTTTTCAAAAACTTTTTGTCCTAATACTGAAAATACTTGAACCGAGTATTTTTCATTTGAATTATTGAAATTTATTTTGATATTTCCATTGGATGGATTGGGATAAATTTCAAAACTTTTTGTTTCTAATTGATCAACACCAAGTGAAGCGGCACAAGTCCAAGAAAGATCATCAAATCGAACACGATTTGATGCTGTGCTGTTTCCAGAAAGGGTAATAATCACATTCCCAGTTACATTGATGTTTGGTATTGTCGTCGTCGTTGACGTACTGCTGTAAGGGATAGTGCCAACTTCTGTTCCATTGACATTCAGTTTAAAAGATCCTGCAGATCCAGAAAAAATAAGCTGGGTGGTAACTGTCAAATCCTTGATACCATTAGCAACAGATGAAGAGGTAAGAGCGCCATTTCGTATTGTTATTGCTCTTGAATTTAATGTTTGGTCGGTACGAGAATCAGTAGAGGTCCATGTTATTCCTGCGTTAGTCCACGTTTGTGTAGCATAAGAACTTGCATTTGCAGGAATAGTTTGAAAATCTTCAGAGGCACAAAAAGTGGTACCGGCAGCTGGTGCTTTAGTGGTTCCATTTACTGATGTACTGGCAACCGAAGAATTTCTTTCAGCATCTCTGGTTATAATATAAAAGGAATAAGTGGTAGATGCAACTAAACCGTTTACTGTAGCAGTTAACCCTGTTTCGGTAGATTTTAATGTACCGTTTACATACACATCATAACCGGTAACACCAACATTATCTGTTGCTGCTGTCCATGTTAAAGTAGCCGAGTTTGAAGTTGTTTCGGTTACTATTAAGTTTGTAACAGCAGAGGGAGCTTCAATATCAACCGCTTCAGTTTTCCAAATAGCCGTTACATAGTTAGGATTGTCAATGTAAGGATTTCTATTGTTCTGGCGCGCATAAATAGCGTTGTTACGGGCAATTTCTCTGGCACTTACCGGATCTTGATTGTGCCAAGCCAGCAGTTGATTTAAAAATGCGGTGGTAAATACTTTACTAGTTGAATTGTTGAACATTGGGTAATTGTATCCGGCAACTGTATTTTCATAACGAGTGGCAAAATAGAAATACATACGGGCAATATCCCCTTTGAATTCATCTATTGGTTCAAAAACAGGACCTGTATAACCTGCTGTTGTACTGGCTCCAAGTTTACTTCCGTTAAGGGTAGTTTGAGTAGCGGTTGCTACTACAGAATGCGGGTAATTAGATCGGATTCCATTTACTTCTCCGTCAGTAGGCGTTATGAAATGCGCATCAGAAACCATTGGTAAGGCTTCGCTGAATATAGATTGCGGTATAATGTGTTCTCGATTGTAACAATCTCCTTCTTTTGCGTAACCACTGCTTCCGCATCGTTGCGTAGTTGCAATAGTGTACGTATATGGATCAGCTCCGGCAGGATTTTCAGAGTACATATCTAAAACTGTTCCGTCCTTTTCAAAGAAATTATCAATATCGGAAGTTTCATAAGTAACATATAAGCCTGCATACGTTTGTACTGTATGGTCTTTGATGATGTTGTATAATTGAGTTTTCAACGTGTAGCCCGTTCCTGTGGCATTGGTATAATATCCTGCTGGCGCTTGCGCAAAACCTGCCGTGAAAAGAAATAAAAAGAGAAGTGAGTAGATTTGTTTCATAGTCTGATAATAGATTAAATTGGTTTTAAAATAGATTGGATTTTTGAGTAAAATTTTTGATAAAACTACTCTTTAAATCGGTGTATCAGGTTACTAAATAGTTAATTATAGGAGGCGTTTTGTCTTAGTTTGTGTTGTCATTCAAAGTTGTTTATTTTGGGAATACTTTGTTTTGATATGCGCCTAAATCGGGGGGTAAACTTCTGGTGTTTCCTGTAATATCTAACGGAATCAGGTATGCCGAATTCCCTTTTGCGAAAGCAGCCGAAGTTTCGTTAATATTAAATTTGTTCTGTGTTATATTAAAGAATTTTGGATCCTTGTTCAAAAGTATCGCATTGTAATGTGCCGTATCCGTACTGAATTGATAATCAGGATTCGTTGCAAATTGATTCGATGTGTTATCAAATTTAATCAGGCAATTATTAAATTGGTATTCAAAAGTGGCTCCCGTTTTCTTGTTTAAACTCATTTCGTTTGAATAGGAACCGTAAATAATGCAGTTGTTAAAAGTAGCTGCGGTTAAATCTTTAACTTCCGGAATTGCTCCCAAAATATAATTATTTATCAAAACCGCCACTTGTTGGGAACTGTTCCAGTTGTTATTGAAGGTTGAATGTGTAAAGGAATAATTTCCGCCATACGTACAGGCTAAACTGGCTAATCCGGCATTATTGATGACTATATTTTCTCCATTTATTTTTGCGGTCTGCGCCAAAATTCCAAAGGTACTGCTGTTGTAAATTTGAGTGTTTTTGATAGAAACTGTACTGCCATCATTATTTTGAATCAATAATCCGATAGTGGCATTTTTAATCGTCAGGTGATTCAATGTGTTATTCGTACTGCCATCAGTAAGCCAAATGGTTCCCCATTGTCCCGGAACATCCGAAAAATTAGTTTCTAAACGGTCGCCTTCAAAAATGACTTCGTTTTCCAGTTTATCCGTTATAGATACTGTTCCATTAATATTGATGGAGGCATCATTGGTTACTATAAGCCCAGAATTAGCATGGAAATGAACTCGGGTTCCCGCCTCAAAAGTGGCTGTTTTATTTGAAGGAACTGCTGCATATCCATAAATTACATAGGGTTTGTCATTGGTAAACTGTAATTCATTTCCATTTACAGGATCGTTTTCATCCAGATAAAAGCCATCTATTTTTTGGTCTCCAATAGGTAGTGTTTCAGTAGTTCCATTAGTAAAACGCTTTGGATAAAGAAAAACAGCGTCTTGAATGAGCGTTACCAGTTCTACATTTTGCCGGTTTTCGCCACTGTCAAACTGAATTTGATCGGTGTATAAAAAATCGTTTGGGTTAGCATCAGTACTATTTGCAGTGGTTTCTATGAAAATATACAAACTGTCTTTGGCTAAAAGAGCCACATTAGTAAAAATTTTACCTTCCGTTCCCTGCATTCCGTCAACGGTCATTCGGTATTTAGAACTTAATCCTTTTCCTAATTTAATGGTTGGAATGGTAATGTCATTTTTGCTTTTGTTGAATACTTTGAGTCGGTACGTGCTGGAACCAATGTTTGAAAAAACAGTGTCGAGATAAATAGTGTCTTTGGAAAAAGCTAAATCACCGGTGCTGGCTACGGTCTCAAAATCAGATCGGCAGGAACAAATGGAGAATACTATTCCAATAAAAAGCAGGACTATTTTGGCACGCATCTAGTTGTATTTTTTGTAAAAATAGGAAAAATCTATTTCGAAATCAGAATAACAATTGCAATTACTGTTTTGTGACTTATCTTTTATTTATTTTTACATTTCTAAAGCCAATAACATGACATTCGACAAAGAAAAAATACTTCAATATTGCAATCACATTTCTAAAAACACCTTAATGCAAACGTTGAATATTGAATATACTGATGCAGGAGAAGATTTTTTAGTAGCCACAATGCCTGTTAATCCATCCGTACATCAGCCAATGGGATTGTTGCATGGTGGTGCTTCTGTAGCTTTAGCAGAAAGTGTGGGCAGTGCAGCCTCAATGCTGTATGTGAATTCTGAGCTAAGTGAAGTGCGCGGAATCGAGATTTCAGCCAATCATTTGAAAGCAAAGCGGGACGGAATTGTAACGGCAACAGCTCGAATCGTGCACAAAGGACGAAGCATTCATCTTTGGGAAATACGAATTACGGATGAAAATAATACCTTAATATCGCTTTGTAAATTGACTAATATGATTTTGCCAAAAAGAAAAAGCGAAAACAAATAATGGAAGCAATTATAGCTAAAGCCAAAAAACAGTTTCAGGAAAAACTACCTTTTGTTTTGTATTGTAAGCCTGATTCAGCAGAAGTAATTGGTTTTTTTCAACAAAATGATACGGTATTTTCAGCTGTTGATTTTACCGAAAAAGGGTTTGTTTTTGCCTCTTTTGATGGAGCCAAAACGCATTTGATTCCTGAAAATGAATCGGAAATGGTGCGGGTTACTTTGAAAAAAAAAGAAAATGCTATTTCTAAAAATGAATTTACGATTGTAGATGCCTTGGCTAAAAATAATTTTGAAGCTTTAGTTTCCAAAGGGATCCAGTCCATAAAGAATAACGAATGTAATAAAGTAGTGCTTTCCAGAAAAGAAACCGTTGAAGTAGCAGATTTTGATTTGGTTTCCACTTTCGAAAAATTAGTACAGCTTTATCCTTCTACTTTTGTGTATTGTTTTTATCATCCAAAAATTGGAACTTGGTTGGGCGCTACACCGGAGCAATTACTGAAAGCAACTGAAGCCGTTTTTGAAACGATTTCTTTGGCGGGAACGCAGAAAGATTTGGGTTTATCCGAAATTACTTGGCACAAAAAAGAAAAAGAAGAACAGCAGTTTGTAACGGATTATATTGTTTCAAAACTGGAAAGTGTGGCTTCCGGAGTTTTGGTGACGGAGCCGTACAGCGTCAAAGCGGGAAGTATCTGGCATATAAAAACAGATATTTCTGGACGTTTAAATTCCGATTCCAGCTTGCAAAAAGTAATTCAGTTATTGCATCCCACACCTGCCGTTTGTGGATTGCCAAAAGAAAGTGCTAAGACTTTTATTCTAGAAAACGAGCAGTACGACAGGAGTTTTTACACCGGTTTTCTGGGGGAATTGAACAGCAGTTTCACGACCAATACCGTAAGTTCTGATTTGTTTGTAAATTTGCGGTGCATGCAAATTGATTTTGATTCGAATCTCGCATTGACTAGCGCATATTTGTATATGGGTTGTGGTATCACAAAAGATAGCGTCCCTGAAAAAGAGTGGGAGGAAAGCGTCCATAAATCAATGACAATGAAAAAAGTATTATAAATATTAGATGAAGGCGAGTTAGTATAACTTTAAATAAAATAAACAGAAAATAATGAAATTAGATATATTGGCTTTTGGTGCGCATCCTGATGATGTAGAGTTGGGTTGTGCGGGAACCATTTTAAAAGAAATGTCCTTAGGAAAAACAGTTGGGATTATTGATTTGACACGTGGCGAATTAGGGACTCGCGGTTCCGCTGATATCAGAGATCAGGAAGCGAATGCTGCTGCAAAAATATTGGGCGTTTCAGTGCGTGAGAATTTAGAAATGCGAGATGGCTTTTTTGTCAATGACGAAAAACACCAATTAGAAATTATACAAATGATTCGCAAGTACCAGCCGGAAATTATTCTATGCAATGCTATTGATGACCGCCATATTGATCATGCAAAAGGAAGTAAATTAGTGTCTGATGCTTGTTTTTTATCCGGGTTGATCAAGATAGAAACTTCATTAGCAGGCGAAAAGCAAGCGCCTTGGCGGCCAAAAATTGTCTACCATTACATTCAATGGAAAAATATAGAGCCGGATTTTGTAGTCGACATTACAGGTTTTACCGATAAAAAAATTGAAGCAATTTTAGCCTACAGTTCCCAGTTTTACGATGCCAACTCAAAGGAACCGGAATCCCCAATAACAAGCAAAAACTTTCTGGAAAGCCTGAATTATCGCTCCAGAGATTTAGGAAGGATTGCAGGACTGGATCATGCAGAAGGTTTTACGACTGAAAGATATTTGGCAGTCAATAGCTTAGCAGATTTGATCTAATTTTCATGTAATTTTTTGAAATAAATATTTGCAGAAATAAACTTATATCGTATATTTGCAACCGCTAAGCAAATGGTGGTTGTAGCTCAGTTGGTTAGAGCATCGGTTTGTGGTACCGAGGGTCGCGGGTTCGAGCCCCGTCTTCCACCCAGAAAGCAAAAGCTTCGAAGAAATTCGAAGCTTTTTTTGTGTTTTCTAGTTTTCCTTAAAAATGATACGCGGCTAAAGGATAATCATTCTATGACTATGGCTCCTTATTTTAGCAGATTCAATTCCATCATACAGACCTTCATACTTTGATACGTTCTTTCAATATCATTGTCTAATCCGATAGAAAACCGAATCAAACCGTCTGTCAATCCCATTTCAATTTGTTCCTCCAAAGGGATTTCGCTGGAAGTTGAGGTTCCCGGCGCGCTGAATAAGGTTTTATAAAAGCCTAAACTCACCGCCAGATACCCTAGATTTTTGGCCTGCATCAACTCCATCAAAGCATTGGCTTTCACCAAAGTTCCAACATCCAGCGTCATCATCCCGCCAAAACCATATTCAGGATTAATCATGCTTTTATAGATCTCATGACTGGGATGGCTTTTTAACCCCGGATAGACTGTTTTGATTTCGTCTTTTTCAAAACGTTCCGCCAGATACATCGCATTATGGCTGTGCTGTTTCATTCTGATGTGCAGCGTACGCAAGTTTTTCATCACACTGGCAGATCGCAGACTATCCATCGTTGGCCCCAATAACATGCTGGCTCCACTGTTTACATTTTTTAAACTATCAATAAATTCCTGAGAGGCGCATGTTACTCCGCCCACCGTATCACTGCTTCCGTTGATGTATTTTGTCAAACTGTGAATCACAATATCAGCTCCTAATTTAGCAGGCGAAACGGATAGTGGCGAAAAAGTATTATCAACAACTAATTTCAAATTATGTCTTTTTGCAATTTTTGATAAACCTTCAATATCAGCCACTTCCAATAAAGGATTGCTCACCGTCTCACAATACAAAACTTTAGTTTCAGCAGTAATAGCAGCCTCTACAACTTCAAGTTTTGTGATGTCAACAAATGTGGTTTTGATACCTAATCTAGGTGTAAAATTCTTCAGGAATGCATACGTTCCGCCATAAATGGTTCTGCTAGAAACAATATGGTCGCCGGAACCGCACAATTGCAACAAAGTAGGCGTAATCGCTCCCATTCCGGATGCCGAAACGTTCGCTGTTTCCGTGCCTTCCATGGCTGCCAAGGCTTTGTCCAGGTATAAATTACTCGGCGAGGAATGACGTGAATACAAATAACAGCCTTCCATATTGCCTTCAAAAGTATCGAACATCGTTTTTGCCGATAAAAAAGTGTAGGTTGAGGAGTCAGAAATAGAGGGATTCACACCACCAAATTCGCCAAAGTACTGCAAATCCTGAATGTTGTCTGCGGGATTGAAATTTTTCATAATTATTTTTTATTGTTATTTGAAGCTATTCCTGCTATTCACTCTATCTTTTACTTTTTAAAGAAAAAAGTAAAAGGATGCCGTTGCTATCAGGGCTTGGACATTCCGGTATGTCAAGAAATCCTATTCAAAACAAAATATTTTAAGATTAAAAATCAATAGTCTGTAGTTTTATTAGATTATAAAACTATATAACACTAAATAATTAATTTTTTTCACTAAATTAGTTCGGTAATCAGGATTTTTATAGATTATCTATCAATTTGAAATTTGCAACACAATGACATTAGATTCAACAGACAAAAAATTACTTTTTTTATTACAAAATGATAGTAAGAAAACAACCAAAGAATTGTCCTTAAAACTCAATCTTTCCGTTACTGCCGTTTATGAACGCATTAAAAAATTAGAAAGAGAAGGGGTTATTGACAAGTATGTTGCGTTGATTAATCGCTCCAAAGCCGAGAAAGGATTTGTGGTTTTTTGTCACCTCAAATTGATACAGCATACCAAAGAGTTTCTCACGAAGTTCGAAAGTGAAGTGGTGAAACTAAAAGAAGTTTTAGAATGTCATCATGTGAGCGGTGATTATGATTATATCCTGAAAATTGTGGTAAAAGATATGGAAGCTTATCGAGAGTTTTTAGTAACGAAACTAACGACATTACAACATATAGGAAGTACGCACAGCACATTTATGATTAGCGAAGTAAAAAGCACGACTGTCGTTGATATATAAATGTTGATTGTTTTAATGTCATTAAATTTAGAATAAATCAATTGCTCCATGAAAACTAAAGAAATTAGACAAAAGGGTATTGTGAATTTTGGAAAACTTATCCAGGATGATTCAAAATTAGTCGTTTTGGAAGGAATATTTGACGCTATTTTAAACTGAGAAAAAGCTTCCCTAGTTTCGGATAATCAGTATCAAAAAGTGGAAGAAGCCAGAACCGTCTATCATTCCGGGAATAGTTTATCAACTTCTTGGGAAGATTTGGAGAAGCAATTAAATGCTAAATATGGTTTTTAAAATAGTTATTTCAAAATTAGCAGAAATTGAAATAATTGAGGCTATTGAAATTTATAAAAGTAGAAAAAGGGATTAGGGAAAGTTTTTTTGTTTACCTGAAAGGATATTTAAAAATATTAAAAATGAATCCTGAACTATTCCCACTAAAAAAAGAACCGTTTTTCAGAGAATTATCCTTTAAAAAATTCCCTTTTGTAATTATTTATGAAGTATTTAATGATGAAATTATTATTTACTCTGATTTTCATACTTATAGAGATCCTTCTAAAAAGCCATAAATAATTTTTTGATGAATATTGGTTATGTCATTTTCATAACAAAAAACCTTCTGAATTAAACTTCAAACAAAACTTAATTCCTTAATTTTGTGGAACATTTTATAAAAACACAATAAAAAAAAATACTATGAGTTCATTTGACGTAGTCATTATAGGTTCTGGACCAGGCGGATATGTATCAGCAATTCGTTGTGCACAACTGGGTTTTAAAACAGCAATTATCGAAAAATATTCCACTCTTGGAGGAACTTGCCTCAATGTTGGTTGTATTCCTTCAAAAGCACTGCTTGCTTCTTCTCATCATTACAGTGAAATTGCACATTTTGCAGATCACGGAATTGAAGTTTCCGGGGAAGTAAAAGTAAACCTTGAAAAAATGATTGCGCGCAAACAAGCAGTTGTAGATCAGACTTCTGGTGGTGTGAAATTTTTAATGGACAAAAATAAAATTACAGTTCTGGAAGGATTGGGTTCATTTGTTGATGCTACGCATGTTGCGGTGGCAAAAGCAGACGGAACTTCTGAAACTATCGAAGCCAAAAACATCATTATCGCTACAGGTTCAAAACCATCTTCTTTGCCTTTTATCAAAATTGATAAAGAAAGAATCATCACTTCTACCGAAGCATTGAAACTTAAAGAAGTACCAAAACATTTAGTAATTATTGGTGGTGGAGTTATCGGGATCGAATTAGGTCAAGTGTATTTGCGATTGGGATCACAAGTTTCTGTTGTAGAATATTTAGACCGAATTATTCCTGGAATGGATGCTTCATTGTCTAAAGAATTGACTAAAGTATTAAAAAAACAAGGCATGAAATTCTATGTTTCACACAAAGTGAAATCCGTAGAACGAAATGGTGAAGGCGTTGTAGTTCAAGCTGAAAATACAAAAGGAGAAACAATTACGCTGGAAGGGGATTATTCCTTAGTTTCTGTAGGTCGTCGTCCGTATACTGACGGATTAAATGCTGATAAAGCAGGTGTGAAAATCTCAGATAGAGGAATGGTAGAAGTAAATGATCATTTGCAAACTTCAGTTCCTACTATTTATGCAATTGGCGATGTGGTGCGTGGCGCAATGTTAGCACACAAAGCAGAAGAAGAAGGAGCCATGGTGGCTGAAATATTAGCAGGTCAAAAACCACATATCGATTATAATTTGATTCCCGGAGTTGTGTACACTTGGCCAGAAGTGGCTGCTGTAGGACAAACAGAGGAGCAATTGAAAGCTTCCGGAGTTGAGTATAAAGCAGGAAGTTTTCCTTTCAAAGCTTTAGGACGCGCAAGAGCTGGTGGAGATTTAGACGGATTTGTAAAAATTCTTGCTGATGCAAAAACAGATGAAGTACTAGGCGTTCACATGATTGGGGCTCGTTGTGCGGATTTAATTGCTGAAGCAGTAGTTGCAATGGAATTCAAAGCCTCTGCTGAAGATATTTCCAGAATGTCTCATGCTCATCCAACATTTGCAGAAGCGATCAAAGAAGCAGCACTAGCCGCTACTGACAATAGAGCGTTGCATGTGTAATTAAAGAATAAATTTTTGCTTTAGAATAAAGAAACCCGCTACATTGAGCGGGTTTTTTTGTTATGAGGTGCACTTATTTAGTCTTTAGCAATAAATAAACTTTTATAATTGTTCCAATGGTTAAAAATTAGAAACATATTTCCCAAGAATAAGAAAAGGGCAGTAGGAATTCCCTCTGGAGACAAGAAAAAATTTATGAATAAAATGTTGATGGTTATTGGTAAAATCAAAATACTGGCAAGAGTAACATAACGCCCTGTCAAAAAGGCTAGGCCACATAACAACTCAATAGACTTGGCTAATGGCATAATGTAAGTAGAGGCAACCAAGCCCACATTAAAAGCCTTGAAATTTCCGGTAACCTCCGGTTCTGGAGCTAGTTTCAGAAAAAAACTAATTGATGCATAAAGAAGCAAAATTCCAATTAAAGTTCGGATAATAATAATTACAATTTTCATAGTATATGGTTTTATTGGTTACATATTTGAGAATAATTATTGGGGAATTGCACGTTCATCCATACACATAATTTCCCATTGGTGTCCGTCCAAATCCGCAAAACCATGGGCATACATCGATCCGTGATCTTGTGGCTCCATATACGTTGTACCACCCGCAAATATCGCTTTTTGTACTATTTCGTCCACTTTTTTTTTGCTTTCAACATCTATTGCGATTAATACTTCGGTATTTTTATGGGCATTGCAAATTTCTTTTTTGGTAAAGTCTCTAAATCGTTGCTCAGTAAGCAGCATCACAAAAATGTTTTTTCCTGTAATCATGCAAGTGGCTTGTTCATCAGTAAATTGAGGATTGAAAGAAAATCCGAGTTGTGTAAAAAAAACAATGGATTTTTTAAGGTCTTTAACTGCTAAATTAAGGAAAATTTTTGAAGCCATAACGGGAATGATTAAACGATTAAAAAAATCCAAAATTGATCACGCACTACCAAATTTACAAAAAAATAAGCTAATTTTAGCATAACCAGTTATTGAAGAATTTTTTTTGTTGTAATTTTGAATTTTTAAACATTAAAACTTTTTGAGAACTTCAATTTATAAGTCTATTTCTGATTCAAAATTGTTCAAACAACAACTTTTACTTTGGTCACAACAATTTCGTGAAGTTGTTTTTATGGATAGTAATGAGTATCCGCAACAGTACTCCAGTTGCGATTGTATTCTTGCCGTAGATGCTTTTACCTCCATCAAAACAGATGTTTACAATGCCTTTGAGGATTTGAAACAGTACCAGCAAAATACGAAAGACTGGCTTTTTGGTTATTTATCGTATGATTTAAAAAATGATATTGAGCAGTTGCAATCTGCTAATTTTGACGGGCTGGATTTTCCGGATTTGTATTTTTTCCAACCTAAGAAACTGTTTTTATTGAAAGGAAATCAACTCGAAATTCAATATCTCAATATGTGTGTGGAGGAAGTGGAGGCAGACTTTAAAGAAATTAGTGTTCAGTGTTCAGCGTTGAGCGTTCAAAATTCACAAATAACGATCCAACAACGGATTCCGAAAGAGAATTATCTTCAAAAAGTTTCAAAAATATTGGAACACATTCATCAGGGCGATATTTATGAAGCCAATTTCTGTATGGAATTTTTTGCTGAAAATGCAACGATTGATCCCATAGAAAAATTTATAAAACTCAACGAAATTTCTCAGCCGCCATTTGCCGTTTTTTTTAAAAACAACAATCACTTTTTACTTTCGGCGACACCGGAACGTTATTTAAGGAAAGAAGGAGAACTTATTATTTCGCAACCGATTAAAGGAACTGCAAAACGATTTTCAGACCCAATTGAAGATGAAAAATCGAAAATGCAATTGGCTTTAGACCCAAAAGAACGAGCCGAAAATATTATGATTACGGATTTAGTGCGCAATGATTTGTCTCGAACAGCACAAAAAGGATCCGTTGAAGTACAAGAGTTGTGTACAATTTATTCTTTTTTGCAAGTGCATCAGATGATATCAACGGTTACGTCAAAGTTAGAGGCGCACTATTCTATAGTAGATACTTTAAAAACAACTTTCCCAATGGGAAGTATGACGGGTGCACCAAAGATTTCGGTGATGAAAATAATTGAAAAACTCGAAGAAACAAAACGCGGTTTATATAGCGGTGCTGTGGGGTATTTTACACCAAATGGTGATTTCGATTTTAATGTAGTTATCCGAAGCATTTTGTACAATCAAGAAAAAAAATATGTTTCTTTTTCAGTTGGAAGCGCTATCACGTCGCCATCAATTCCTGAAAAGGAGTATGAAGAATGTTTGCTTAAAGCAAAAGCGATGCGAGAAGTTTTAAGTTAAATCAAAATGAATGAATTAAATTTGAATATGCTACAGAAATTCCAAAACCATCTTCTTCATAATTTCCAGTTCTTGAACGGAAAAAAAATACTTCTTGCTACAAGTGGCGGGAAAGACAGTATGGTATTGGTGCATTTGTTTCAGCAATTGAAATATACAATAGGAATGGCCCATTGTAATTTTCAATTGCGTGGAATGGAAAGTTTTGAAGACCAAAATTTTGTCCAGGAATATGCTGCGGCAAATGCTATTCCAGTATTTATAACACAATTTGACACCAAAGCTTTTTCTGAAGATTATAAAATTTCGACACAAGTTGCAGCCCGCGAGTTGCGATATAACTGGTTTTATGAGTTATTAGAGACTGAAAAATTCGATTATATTCTCACAGCACATCATGCCGATGATAATTTGGAAACGTTCCTAATCAATCTGAGTCGTGGAACAGGATTAGAAGGTTTGACAGGAATTCCGGAGCAGAACGATAAAGTAATTCGCCCACTTTTGGCCTTTAACCAAAAAGAAATGGAAGATTATGCCAAATTAAATAACATTAAATGGCGCGAGGACAGCAGTAATGCATCCGATAAATACCTTCGGAATAAAATTCGGCATCATCTGGTTCCGATGTTAAAAGAATTGAATTCTAATTTTCTTTCCTCGTTTCACAAAACACAACTGTATTTGCAAGACGCGCAAGTTATGGCTGAAGATGCTTCAATTATGATTTATCAGCAAGTGGTAAAGCAAGAGAATGAGACTATTTATTTTGATTTAAAAAAACTAAAAAAATTACCCAATTACAAATCTTATTTGTACCAATGGCTGAAAGAATTTGGATTCAAAGCTTGGGATGATATTTATGATTTGGTTGATAGTCAATCTGGGAAACATGTTTTTTCTCCAGAATATAGAGTATTAAAAGACAGGGATTACTTAATCCTAAGTCCGATAAATTTCGTAAATGTAAAGGACAAATATTTTATAGATGAAAATCAAAAAGAAGTTAATATTCCCTTAAATCTTACGTTTTGCAAAGTAGCCGACATTGGTATCGTTTCAAATAAAACTATCTTTGTAGATGGTGATAAAGTGCAGTATCCATTAATTTTACGCCATTGGAACGAAGGCGATAGTTTTCAGCCTTTTGGGATGAACGGTAAGTCAAAGAAAGTGAGCAAGTTTTTTAAAGATGAAAAATTATCCTTGCTAGAAAAAGAAAATTCTTGGCTTTTATGTTCGAATGATGAAATAGTCTGGATAATTGGTCTACGTCAGGATGAACGCTTTAGAATAGACAACACAACTAAAAATATACTTAAAATACAATCAGAATAATGAAGAAATTACTATTTATACTTATTGCTTTTTTGGCTTTTGCCAATGGAAATGCCCAGATTCTGGATCCCGCCAAATGGACAACAAAAATAGAAAAAAAATCGGACACTAATTATATTCTTACTTTTAATGTTGTTATAGAAAAGGATTGGCATTTGTATTCTCAATTTACTCCAGACGGAGGGCCGTTGCCACTGGAAATCATTTTCAAAAATCAAAAAGGAAACTTCACTTTAGTGGGCAAAGCCAAAGAAAGTAAAACGAGAACCGCTTACAATGATATATTTGAAGTTAACGAAACATTCTTCGAAAAGAAAGGTCAAATCCAGCAGGAAATTACACTAACAAATCCTAAGCTGACTGAAATTAAAGTCGATTTCAATTACCAGGTGTGCAAAGATGTTTGTATTAACATGGAGAAGAATTTTACGTTTAAAATTCCTTCGGCATCAAAAATAGCAGAAATAGCTGCTGTAGTCCCCGTTTTACCGGTGATAGATACGGCTAAAGTTGATACAGCAGCTGTAAGTCCGGATGTAAATAACGAAGAAACAGTTACTCCTGAAAAAGTCGTTCCTCTAGACTCTGAACCAGCTACAAAAAGAGGATTATGGTCTATTTTCTTCATTGCTTTTTTATCTGGATTTGCCGCATTGCTTACGCCTTGTGTCTTCCCAATGATTCCTATGACAGTCAGTTTTTTTACTAAACAAAGCAAAACAAAAGCAAAAGGGATTAGTAATGCCATTATTTATGGAGTAGCTATCATATTCATTTATGTGGTTTTAGGATTCTTAGTGACGTGGATTTTTGGTGCCGATGCGCTGAATGCGTTGTCCACGAATGTTTGGTTCAATATTATTTTCTTTGTTTTGTTAGTCACTTTTGCAGCTTCATTTTTGGGTGGTTTTGAGATTATGCTGCCTAATTCTTGGGCAAATAAAGTGGATAATCAAGCGGATAGAGGTGGGATAGTTGGAATTTTATTCATGGCTTTGGCGTTAGCGATTGTCTCGTTTTCGTGTACCGGACCGATTGTAGGAACCCTATTAGTCGAAGCGGCTTCTAAAGGCGGAATAGCTCCAATTGTGGGTATGTTTGGGTTTTCATTGGCTCTAGCCTTACCCTTTATGTTGTTTGCGATGTTCCCGGGTTGGTTGAATTCATTGCCAAAATCCGGTGGTTGGTTGAATACAGTTAAAGTAGTTTTAGGCTTTTTAGAATTGGCTTTGGCATTTAAATTTTTGTCGAATGCTGATTTGGTTTTGCAATTGCATTTCTTGGAAAGAGAAGTGTTCTTGGCAATATGGATCGCTATTTTTGGAACATTGGCCTTTTATTTATTCGGAAAAATTACGTTGCCGCACGATAGCCCGATGACACATATTTCAGTAGGACGACTGTCCTTTGGATTAGTAGTTTTGGCCTTTACCATCTATTTGATTCCTGGGATTTGGGGAGCGCCATTAAAATTAATTTCTGGTTTCCCGCCGCCAATGACCTATAGCGAAAGTCCTTACGGAGTAGGAAACTCCCAAGGTGGCTCAAATGCATCTGCCCAAATTTTGCCGGAAGGCGCACATTTAGGGCCACATGATCTTATTGCTTTTGATAATTATGAAAAAGGATTGGCTTATGCCAAATCAGTAAACAAACCTATTTTACTTGACTTTACGGGTTATGCCTGTGTGAATTGTAGAAAAATGGAAGATTATGTGTGGTCAGATCCTGCGATTTTAAAAATATTACAAGAAGAAGTGGTTTTAATATCTTTATATGTTGATGATAAAAGAGAATTGCCAAAAAGTGAGCAATACGTATCTAAAGAAACGGGCAAAGAAATTGTAAGCGTGGGTAATAAATGGAGCGATTTCCAAATTACAAGGTACAAAGCCAATGCGCAACCGTATTACATTGTTTTAGATGTAGAAGAGAATATGCTGTCTGATAAACCAGAAAGTTATAACTCAGATATCAATGCCTACAAAGGATGGTTAAGAGAAGGAATTGATAGATTTAAAAAGGTAGAATAACAGGTACGTCTGGAAAAATACTAGATCTAATATTAAACACGAATTGCACTAATTCCTACGATTCAATTCGTGGAAATTCGTGTAATTTGTGTTTATATTTAATACTATAGACTTAATTTACTCGGTTTTGATGCGTGAGATGCGTATACAAGGTAGGGTATAAAATTGCCTTTTATTCGATTATTTTCTCGATATAAGCAGAATTTAAAAGGTACAATGCGCCCATGTATCGTATTTTGAACGCCACTAAATCCCCAATTTTATAATTTTTTTTAGAATTTGAAATGTCTATAACCAGCATGTCAGAACTGGCGTCTACTATAGTGATATCCGTATCATCAGATTCGATGTATTGTGGTTGCATGTCTAACAAACCAATGTCTAGAATAGCTCTAAGGGAAGTATCGCCTAAATCAGTGACAGCATCCATCGAAAAGGAGTTTCCGGCTACATTCTCGCCTAACTCCCCTGTTGGTGTATTTGGTTTTTCTGTAATTTCGATGATTTCAGCGTATAATTTGAAAACATCATTGTGCATTCCTTCTATGGTATTTCCTGTAAACAAATCTTTCCCGAAAAATAGGGCTTCCCCTATTCGAAAATGATTCACGGCCATTGGTCGGGCATTTTTTAGGAGTAGCGGTACAGTAACAGAAGTTCCTCCGGAGACAAATGGAATACTGATATTGAATTTAGCTTCAATTAGCTGTTTGTATAAGCTCAATTGAATCAATTTGTCCTGCGTGGGCATTACACCGCTAAGGCAATTGAAATTGGTACCAATTCCAGAGATTTCAATATTAGGCATTTTTAGAATTGTGCCATAAAAGTCGATCAATTCTTCACCCATTACACCTTCACGAAGGTCTCCCATTTCAATCATAATGATGATTTTATGGGTCTTGTTTTGTTTTACGGCTTCCTCTGAAAGTAATTGTATGGTATAGATTTCAGTATTAAAACTGATGTCAGCATACCGCACAATACTTTCAATACTTCGTTTAGCAGGTGGTTTAATATACACGGTTTGAATTTCCGGATCCAAGGCTTTAATTTTTTTCAAATTACTTACTCTGGAATCATGAATTTCACGTACTCCTAAAGCGATGATTTCTTTGAGATAAATTTTATTTCCACACAATAGTTTGGAAACCACTCCCCATTGTATATTTCTGGATTTAAAAATAGTATCCAGAAAGGCATAATTTTCTTCAAGTTTTTTGCGATATAGTTTTATAAAAGCCATTATTCTATGATTTTACGTGGAATTGATTTGGAAATCCGAGTTAATAATTCGTAATTGAGTTGGTTGCTGAAATCACTAAAGGAAGCTACAGAAACGGATAGCTCTTTTTGTGTGCCTATCAAGACCACTTCATCTTCTTTTTTTGCCATGTCGATATCAGTAACATCGACAGTCATCATGTTCATGTTTACGGAACCCACTACAATACAGCGTTGTCCATGAATAAGTACACGACCTTGGTTGCTCAACGAGCGACTGTATCCGTGGCAGTAACCAATAGGGATAACAGCAATTTTCATTTTTCTTTTGGCCATAAAACTGGTTCCATACCCAATGAAATCACCAATATTTACTTTCTTTACGCTCATTATAGCACTTTTCCAAGTGATAACGCGTTGCAGCGGATCTATTTTATTTTTTTTAGAATTGAGATAGGTAACAAATACTTCCGGACTGGACCACAATCCGTATTGCATTATTCCGATTCGCACCATATCCATTCTGGTTTGTGGAAACATTATTGATGCTGCAGAGCAAGCAGAATGTCTCATTTGTGGCTTCAGATCATTTTTACAAAAAAAGGCATAAATTTCTTCAAACTTCTTGATTTGCTGATCCACTCTGTAATAATTAGCGATACTTTCGGCCCCGGCATAATGAGTACAAAGCCCTTTGAAAGATAGATGTTGTTCTTCTCTCTTTAAAAAAGTAATAACAGTATTCAGTTCGTTTTTGTCAAAACCAGTTCGGTTCATTCCGGTTTCTACTTCAATGTGCAGAATTGCTTTTTTTTCGAGTTTTTTAGCTGTTTTCATAGCTTTCGTCAGTCGAGTTTTATCAAAGACAAAAAATTCAATATCATTTTTGATTACCCATTCCATATCTTCATCCTGAACGAGTCCCATAACCATAATAGTTGCTTTGTCCTGTAGTGTTGTTTTTACGACTTTGGCTTCCTGAACATCAAAAACAGAAAAATGAGTTACACCACATTGAAAAGCCATAGCCACAAACGGCTGTACTCCATGACCATACGCATTTCCTTTTACGACAGAGGAAATCAGTACTTTTTTTCCAAAGATCTTTTTTAGAAAATCGATGTTCTTTTGATACGCGGAGCGATTAAGCTCTATTATTGAGTTAGTGTGCATTTGTAATTTGTTTGCTGATGTGATGAAAAACAGCCACTCCAGTTGCTATAATTTCGTCAGGAAAATCATAATCAGGATTGTGTAGTGCGGCAGTGTTTACCCCAGCTCCCAGTCCGAACATGGCGCCGGGATAGTGCTGTGTGAACAAACCAAAATCTTCGCCCCAAGTGAATGGTTTCTCTTTTTCGAATAGTTCAAAACCATTAATTTCTGCTGCCTTTTTGATGAATGCTACAGCAGTTTTGTCATTCTCATTGGCTTGGAAACTTTGTGTCCATTGCGTTTTACACTTCAGTTGATATTCTTTTGCGATTGATTGGGCTGCATTTTCTAAAGCTATTTCGATCTTTCTCATCTGTAAATTGCTATCACTTCGTACTGTAAAATGAATTTCTCCCGCACCAGCTGCTACACCATATGCTTTTTTACCTATTTTGGTATAAATGGGAGTTATCTGGCAATAGTTTTCTTTGGTAATATCGGTCTGAATAGTAGCATTAAATTGATTGATAATGGCGGCTATTGCCAGAGTAGGATTAATTCCTCTTTCAGGTTCACCGGCATGGGCTGTTTTTCCTTTTAATTTTATGATAATGCTATTTACGGCGCAGGTAAAAGTTTCGTTTTTTACTACAATTTGATGCATTGGAAACCCTGGTAAATTGTGCAGCGCAAAGACGTAATCAGGTTGAATCAAAGTGAATTTAGTATCTGAAAACACCTTTTGAGCACCACTACCATCTTCTTCAGCCGGTTGAAACAGCAAAATGACGGTTCCAGAGTCCGGTTTGTTCTGATGCAATTCAGCTGCCAAACCACAAAGAATAGCCATGTGTCCATCATGTCCGCATTTGTGTGAGACACCATCAATTAGTGAACGATGTTCAAAACGATTCGTTTCTTCAATTGGCAAAGCATCTAATTCACATCGGAATAATAC
Organism: Flavobacterium sp. ZB4P23; assembly: GCF_003970375.1. NCBI lineage: Bacteria > Pseudomonadati > Bacteroidota > Flavobacteriia > Flavobacteriales > Flavobacteriaceae > Flavobacterium > Flavobacterium sp. ZB4P23. The sequence continues at coordinate 208,578 of NZ_RYDK01000007.1, read as the reverse complement.
TGTTTTTCCATTTTTTTTACCTTTATAAATTGCAACCACACCAGTTGTTCCTACTCCGGTAATCAATTCATCCGGAGGGTAATTTTCGAGAAAAGATAGGACGCGTTTTGCTGTTTGATTTTCTTTACCCGAAACCTCTGGGTGTTTGTGAAGCTCCTTTCGTAACCGTACAAGTGTCTCGATGGACGGGTTTGAGTTTTCCATTTTGGATTATTTAATGAGGCGCATTTCCAAATATTTATTGGTAAAACCTAAGCTTTCATATAGTTTTTTGGCAGGATTATCCGGTTCTACATGCAGGGCAATATTTCCTTCGGCAATTGATATTGCTTTTTGCATCAATTGTTTTCCAAACCCTTTTCCCCGTTGGCTGTTGTCCACGGCAATGTATACCAAAATATTTTCAGGAATAAAATCTTTCATTCCCGTGTTGTTCAAGATGACAACTCCTACGATTTTTTGATCTTCGATTCCCACTACAATGTTGCCTCCTTTTGTAGGATTCATAACGTAATCAATACATTTTCGAATGTCTTCAATCGTATCTCCATATTGTTCTAAATGGGTATAAAGGAATAATGCTATAATTTGATTGGTATAAATTGTATCTTCTCCGGTTGTGTCATTAATTTGTTTGAATTCCATTTTGTCTTTCTTTTTTGTTATGGTGATAAAGTGATATTGTAACGAATAAAATAAGAGAAATACTTATTCCATAAAGGTTTGCATCTAAATGTTCCGGTAATTTTAAATCTAAAGGTAGTTTATTCTCTGTAACAATTAGCAGGATTGTGGTGGCACCCCCAAATAACATGCTCCAAAAAGCAGCTGTTGGATGGCTTTTCTTCCAAAATAAAGCGCCTATTACCGGAACGAAAAGGCCCGACACCATAAAAGCATAAGAGTAGAGCATCAGTTCCAGTACATTTTGCATTTGGGAAGCAATTAAAATAGCAAGAAGACCTACAATTAAGGTGACCAATTGTGAGAGCCGAAGCTCTTTTTTATGACTCAATTCTTTTTTTGAAAATTTAGCAATAATATCAGTGACAATATTTCCGGAAGCTGCCATTAAGCAGCTGTCCGCGGTAGAAAGTATGGCCGAAAAATAGGAAGAAAGCATCAGCCCCATTAATCCAACGGGGAGTATGGTGGCCAGTAAAATAGGCAATCCCATTTCGCTATCCATATTGGCTGCATCTGTAATACCGTCAAACATTCCTTTGTTTGCAGCCACTTTAGCCAGCATTCCCAGAATCACTCCCATAAATGCCATTATAGGCCATTCAAAAACACCCGCAATCAACCATGCTTTTTTAGCTTCTTTCTCTCCTTTGCTAGCATAAATCCGCTGGTATAAAGTCATTCCTACAAACCAAATGGGTATAATGGTTATGGACCAGTTTAAAATCTGATACCATTTTACATTGGTCAGTGATAAATATTCAGGTGCCAGGGTAGTCTTGATCGCCTCATACCCTCCCACGGCATTGTAGGCAACTGGAATTCCTATAAAAACCAATCCGCCAATAAGGACTAACCACTGGATTGTATCGGTATAAATAACGGCTTTTAATCCTCCAATAGCCGTATAAATTACCGCGATAAGTCCCATTACAATTAGCGCTGTTTGTAAATTAAGTCCTTCTATGGTTGCCGAAGCTAATTTGGCTCCAGCCAAAACCTGAGAACTTGTAAATCCAAGATATCCAATAGCCGAAATAATTCCGGCCAGTAGCGCTACTTTAGCATTATAAAAATGATCAAATATTTGGGGAAAAGTGAAAAACTTATATTTATGTCCTAATGCACTTACTTTTGGAATTAGAAAAACAGCACTCAGCCAAGCGCCCAGCAGTCCGGTGAACAGCATCCAAGAACCGGATATTCCCATCGTAAAACCCAGACCGCCCAATCCTATTGAGAATCCACCACCTACATCTGTGGCTACAACGGATAAACCAATGTGCCAGCTATTCATATTTCTTCCGCTAACGTAAAAATCTTCCGCGGTTTTATTCTTATTGAAAAAATAAACGCCAACGCCTAGCATAACCAGCATGTAAACAACAAAGATTGCATAATCTATTAGGTGCATATTATTAATTTTCGATTATTTAATAGCCTGTACATGGAATTTTTCCAAAAGGCAAAAGGTGCAGTAAACTGCAAAAAAAAGATGATTTTTTTTAGAATATTTTCTAAAATAAGGGATCTTAGCTTTGGGTTAAAAGTGCAAAAAAAAGACTTTATTAACCACAAAAAATAATTTGGTATTTTACAAATGTAAGGCAAATTATCTAAAAAATCCTTTTAAAATGCAGATATTGTCTTTTTTGCAACAAATAACGGCCACTTTTTGCATTAATAGTATTGGTTTTATAGAAGTAAAATCGAATGAAATTTTTGATGAAAAATGCCAATCTGACCGTGCAGTTTTCTTTAAAAAGATCCTAAAAACGATTATTTTTTTTAACATATTTGGTGTTTTTTTGATAAACTAAAATTCATAAATTTCAAAAAAGAAGGAATATGGATGCAATATTCGAAGAGATTTTTTATCTTTAAAAATTATTTTAACTCAAAAAAATTCATGAAAAAACTATTAGGTATTTCGCTTTTTTTTATTGGTGCAGTTCTGTTTGCCCAAGACAATAAAGCCAATTATGTGTCTGAAAATTATACTAAAAAGGAAGTGCATATTAAAATGCGTGATGGAGTAGAGTTGTTTACTGCCATTTATACTCCCAAAGATGTTTCTACAAAATATCCAATTATAATGCAAAGAACACCATATAACTCGGGGCCTTATGGAGAAAATCAGTTCAAGAAAAGCATTTCTCCCAGTGAAACGATGATGAAAGAAGGATATATTGTAGTCTATCAAGATGTTCGAGGACGATTCATGAGTGATGGTTTGTATGACAACATGCGTGGTTTTATTCCAAATAAAAAAGGCAAGAAAGATACGGATGAAGCTTCGGATACTTATGATACGATAGAGTGGCTGGTGAAAAATGTGGCTAACAATAATGGAAATGTTGGAACTTGGGGAATCTCATATCCAGGTTTTTACGCTACATATTCTTTATTGAGTAATCATCCAGCTTTGAAAGCCGTTTCGCCTCAGGCATGTATCGCTGATTTCTTTTTTGATGATTTTCATCACAATGGAGCGTATTTGTTGAGTTATTGGAAAGTCACTCCGTTATTTGGCCCTCAAAAAACAAAACGTACTACGGAACCTTGGTACAAATTTACGAATGCGGGTACAAACGATGATTATCAGTTTTTCCTGGATGCAGGACCACTCTCTAATTTAGACAAATATTATGGAAAAGAGAATGAGTTTTGGCAACAGCTGAAAGACCATTCCAGTTACGATGATTTTTGGCAAAAGCGTGGAATTTTACAGCATTTGAATAATATTAAACCAGCGGTAATGACAGTAGGAGGTTGGTTTGATGCCGAAGATTTATACGGTCCTTTGAATACCTACAGTACGATAGAAAAGAGCAGTAAAAACTACAACACAATTGTTATGGGACCCTGGAGTCATGGTGATTGGGCTAGGAATTCAGCAAAGCAAGTGATTGGTAATATTAATTTTGGAGATAGTATTTCTGGTTTTTATCAAAAAAATATTGAATCTAATTTCTTCCGACATTTTTTGAAAAATAATGGAAAAGGAGCTAATAAATTGCCTGAAGCTTATGTTTTTGACACCGGAAGAAAAGAGTGGAAAACCTATGATGCCTGGCCTCCCGTAAATACTGAAAAACAAGATTTCTTTTTGCAAGGGAGTAAATTGACAAAATTGGCTAAGCAAAATATTTCTTTTGAAGAATTTATTAGTGATCCTAAGAAACCGGTACCCTATTCGGAGGATATTAAACAAAACGGACTTACGCCAAGGAAATACATGACCGATGACCAGCGTTTTGCTGCACGACGTCCGGATGTGATTGTTTTTGAAACAGAAGTATTGAATGATGATACCACATTAGCTGGAGCAATCTTGGCTAAATTACAAGTTTCTACTACAGGAACTGATGCGGATTGGATTGTAAAAGTGATTGATGTTTTCCCAAATAACGAACCGGAGACAAAAGAGGTAGCTCCTTATTTAAAGATGAGTAATTACCACATGATGGTACGAAGTGAAGTTATGCGAGGCCGTTTTAGGAATAGTTTTTTAAAACCAGAACCTTTTGTAGCCAATGAGAAAACAGCAGTTAATATTAAGTTACAAGATGTATTTCATACGTTCAAAAAAGGACACAAAATCCAGATTCAGGTTCAAAGTACGTGGTTTCCATTTATAGATTTGAATCCACAGACATTTGTTGACAATATCTTTTATGCAAAACCTGAAGATTTTAAGAAACAAACGCACAAGATTTATAACGACTCTAAAATTGAATGTACTGTTTTAAAATAAAACGGCAATCGGGTTGTGCGCCATAAAAGCATTCGACTATATTTAAAACTAAAATCCCAATCTTTTTTTTAAAGATTGGGATTTTAGTTTTAAAGTATGCAGGCTAAAATTAATATGTACTACGCTATTTTTAAAGTTTTTAGTTTATTGTTTAAAGAATAAGAATTGCTTTGTATATTATAGGTATTTAGAACGGATAAGAGCAAAAAAACGCTCTGAAATTTCAGAGCGTCTCTAACTTTATACCGAAGATTTATAGAAATTCACCGTGTTGCGAAATATCTAAGCCTAATTCTTCTTTTTCTTCACTTACTCTTAGAGGAGTTATTTTGTTTACAATATAGAAAAGGAAATAAGACATTGAGAATGCAAATATGGAAACGACAACCATAGCAAATAATTGATTTAAGAATAATGTTGTTTCTCCAAAAATAAGTCCTTGGTTATCACCAACGGCCGCGTTTATTGATTTTGAAGCAAATACACCTGTCAAAAGCATCCCAATGATGCCACCTACACCGTGACAGGCAAATACATCTAAAGCATCATCAATTTTACATTTGTGGAAACTTCTAACCACCAGATTACTCACAATACTTGCAAAAATTCCTATGAACAAAGCATGAGGAATGCTAACAAAACCAGCTGCAGGAGTAATGGCAACTAATCCGACCACTACACCAATACAAGCTCCCATTGCCGACAATTTATGACCAAGAATTTTATCAAGAAATACCCAAGCCATTCCAGCAGCAGCAGCAGCAATAGTAGTTGTCCCCAGTGCTTGTACGGCAAGCCCATTAGCTCCTAAAGCGGAACCTGCGTTGAACCCGAACCATCCAAACCACAACAATCCGGTACCTAACATTACGTATGTTATACGTGCGGGATTTCCTTTTTCTGCTTTTCTTTTGCCTAAGAAAATGGCACCAGCCAGAGCAGCCCAACCAGCACTCATATGAACTACAGTTCCACCAGCAAAATCCAATACGCCCATTTTAAAGAGAATACCATCTGGATGCCATGTCATGTGAGCCAGCGGGGTATAAACGAGCAGTATGAATAAAACCATAAATAGTAAGTACGCCCAAAAACGAATTCGTTCTGCAAAAGCGCCGGTGATTAAAGCGGGTGTAATGATGGCGAATTTTGCTTGAAATAAGGCAAAGAGCATAAATGGAATTGTTGGAGCTAGACCCCAAGATGTATTTGTATTTACGCCTTGAAAAAATAAATTTGGAATTGGATTCCCTATTATTCCTCCAATAGTTGGACCAAAAGATAATCCGAAAGCGATGACAACCCACAACACGGTAACGATTATCATTGCCATAAAGCTTTGAAGCATGGTACTAATGACATTTTTTTTACCTACCATTCCACCGTAAAAGAAACCTAAACCGGGTGTCATGATTAATACAAGTGCAGTTGCAACGATCATCCAAGCGGTATCGCCGGTATCAAATTTTACTGCTTCTGTAGGAGCTGGACTTTCGGCTAAGAAATAATTTGAACAAAGGGTTAATACCAAAATCGTGATCAATATCACACTTAGAATAATTTTTCGCATCGTTTTTCAGTTTTAAATTTTTATAAAAATATAAAATTGTTCAACATGCCCCTATAGTAAAGTATATTAATGTTTTATTTTTATTATTTTTACAATCTAACCCCTATTTTTTTATGGGTATTTTATATTTTAAAGATAAAATTTGTTTTTTATTAAAATCTAGTTAAATAAAATTACCAATTTAGTGAATACTTGGGGTCTTGTGGTGAAAAATTAGACTTCCAATCTGGGAATTTTAATGCACTTAGCATTAAGACAAAATTTGATATATAAAAAATGCACCAATTGTATAGCTACAAGTGATGCATTTTTCAAAAACTAAAGGATCTCCTTATTTTAAAAGATGTTTGCTTAAAAGTTTGTAAACTTCATTAATGTTATTACCACCTTTACCAAATTGTTTTACAATTGGGGTTGCGTCATTGTTTAACCAAATTTTCAACTCGGCATCCATATCTAATATTCCAGCACTTTCTTTAGAGAATTTTTTGATACTCAAATACGGAATTGACATATAATCAACCTTGGTTCCAACCAATTGTTTTTCGACCAGAATCAATCTTTTATTGGTGAAAACAAACATATCCCGAATTAATTTATATGCTTTTTCGATTGTTTCTCCATCAATTAGGATTGGCTCAAATTCAGTAGCAACATCTTTAATGTTTACTTCAGAGGCATTGCCCAGGATGGCGTTAAATAGTCCCATTGTATTTGTTATTTTTGATTGTATTTTGTTTTATAAATATCGTTCATTTTTGTTTGGTGTGTTTCAAGACTGATCATTCTGCCTTGAATAAAAGCATTAGTTAGTTTGTTCGTTCTCATGTCTAAAGCATCACCCTCAGAAATAAATAAGGTAGCATCCTTTCCTTGTTCTAAAGTACCACATTGTTTATCGATCCCTAATAATTTGGCGGTATTGAAGGTTATTAGTTGTAGCGCTTTTTCTTTGTCAAGTCCATAAGCAGCACATGTTCCGGCCAGGAAAGGTAAGTTTCTGGTATTCATACGCTCCATGGATCCACTGTTTTCCAAGCCTACAACAACGCCTTTATCTGTCAATAATTTAGCGTTTTTGTACGGTAAATCAATGTCATGATCTTCATTTTCAGGCATATCATGCACTCTTTTTAATAATACTCCAATGTTATTTTTTTGAAGTAAGTCAGCCGTTTTATACGCTTCATAACCACCAACAATTACTATTTTTTTAACTCCATTTTCTTTTGCCATTTGTATAGCATCAATAATTTGTTTTTCTTCATTTGCGTGTATGAATAAGGTTTGATTTCCGTCAAACAATCCTTTTGTAGCCTCAAAAATCAAATTTCTTTCTTTGGGGCTATCTGCTAAGTATGCTTTTGCGCTAGTCAAAAAAGTAGTTATCTCTGAGTGTTGTTTGCTATAGTCTTTATTTGCTTCAATTGTTCCGGGTTCAAACCAGGAACCACTTCTTTTAAAACTAGAAGGGAAATTAAGATGAATCCCATCATTTTCTTTTATCAGTGCATCCTTCCAGTTCCAGGCATCAAGCTGAACGATGGATGAAGTGCCTGAAATTCTTCCGCCACGTGGGGTAATTTGCGCCATCAAAATTCCGTTTGGTTTAATGGTTTCAATTACTTTTGAATCAGCATTATAGGCAATAATACTTCTTACGTGAGGATTCATATTTCCTATTTCGCTTTCATCATCAGAAGATTTTATGGCATCTATTTCGACTAAGCCCAAGGTAGAATTGGGCGCTATAAATCCTGGATATACGTGTTTTCCGCTGGCGTCAATGGTAATATCATACGCTCCTTGAGCTAGTTTTATTAATCGGGCATCTGCCACTAATGTAATTTTGCCTTCTACAAATCCTATAGCACTGTTTTCGATTATTTCGCCATTTCCTAAATGTGCTGTTGCATTTAGAATTAAAATAGATTTTGATTGTTTTGAAGCAGGAGCTTGCTGTGCCTTTGTAAGTATTGATATGCTAAATACCAATAGTAAAATATATATATTTTTATTCATCCTATTTTGTTGTTTTAGATTTAAGAAACGTAGATTTCTTGAGCTTAATGTTCCAAAGAATCACAATGATATTCTATTTTTTCCTTCTTTTTAGGCTCTTGAGTGATCATTCCTTTGTTTTTTTCTTGCAATAGTTGGCCTATTAACTCATTTCTTTCTTTGGCAACTGCTACTCTTTGTGCTTCATCTTTTTGCACATCATAATAAACGACACCTTCAATTATTGTTTTTTCAGCTTTAGCATAAATAGATAAAGGATTGTTGTTCCAAAGTACTACATCAGCATCTTTTCCTATTTTTATACTTCCCACTTTATCATCAATGTGCAATAATTTTGCAGGATTCAAAGTCACGAATTTCCATGCTTCTTCTTCTGAAATGTTTCCATATTTCACTGCTTTTGCAGCTTCTTGATTTAATCTTCTGGACATTTCAGCGTCATCAGAGTTATAGGCTACTACAAGTCCCGCATTGTGCATGATTGGACCGTTGAAGGGAATGGCATCATTCACTTCAAATTTATACGCCCACCAATCCGAGAACGTCGAGGCTCCTACTCCGTGTTTTTTCATTTCATCGGCTACTTTGTATCCTTCAAGGATATGTGTAAAGGTATTTACTCTAAAGTTAAATTTTTCGGCAACATTCATCAACATCAAAATTTCAGATTGCACATAAGAGTGGCAGGAAATGAAACGTTCCTTATTAAGGATTTCAGCTAGAGTCTGTAGTTCTAAGTCTACCCTTGGCGCTTTCCCTTTTCCTTTTTTACCACTTGAATTATAAGTTTTCCAAGCCAAGTCATATTCTTTTGCACGTTGAAAATAATCTGTAAAAACCTGTTCCACACCCATTCTTGTTTGAGGAAAACGAGTAGGGTTGGTAATTCCCCAGTTGGCTTGTTTCACATTTTCACCTAAAGCAAATTTAATAAATTTTGGTTGGTCTTTGTAAAGCATTTCTTCTGCAGAAGCTCCCCATTTCCATTTTACAATGGCAGAGCGTCCTCCGATAGGATTAGCAGAACCATGCAATAATTGCGAAGTTGTTACACCACCAGCTAAATCTCTATAGATATTAACGTCTTCGGAATTGACTACATCCTCAATTGTTACTTCAGCACTGGAGTTGTGTCCCCCTTCATTGACACCTCTTGAAATGGCTATGTGGGAATGTTCATCGATTATTCCGCTGGTCAAATGTTTGCCTTTTGCATCTAAAACTGTGGCGGAAGCATCAGAAAGGTTTTTGCCGATAGCAGCAATTTTTCCATTTTTGATTAAAACATCTGTTTCTTCTAATACACCTTCTTTTTCATTGGTCCAAACCGTGGCATTTTTGAATAAAAGTGTCTGTTGTGTTGCTTTTTTTACCGTCCCGAAGGCAACATTTGGAAATGTTGTAGGGAGGATCATTTTGTTTTTTTCAATTTTTGAAGAATCAACCGCTTTTGCAAAAGGAGCCGTTTTTACAGCGCTCCATTTCACTTCATTTCCATTGAATAAAATTGCTTTTCCAGAAATTTTCTCAATATCGTCTATGTATCCTGTTGCTCTTGTAAAGCTGGTTTTTGTAGAATCATTGGGTTTGATTATTATTGAAATCCAGTTATTAGCAATAGTAAGTTTAGACTTTATTTTTTTAGCATCAACACTTGTGATTTCTGATTTTGGTGCAGCTATGTCGCCGTCAAGAGTCCATTTGTATTTGGTGTTATTGACCGTTAAGTCATACTTGCCACGAATGTCTTTAACCATAATATCATTGATGACATACTTACTTCCTTGAACCCAGTTTTCGTAAACGATGGTTTTTTCTTCGAATATTTCTCCGGAGGTGATCACAAAATTAGCTAGACTTCCGGTTTTTAAACTTCCAATTTCGTTGCTTTTTCCTAAAATTGATGCTGGAATTGTTGTCAGTGCTTCTAATGCTTTGGTTGTATCAAAACCATATTTAATGGCTCTTAGAAGGTTAGTTCTGAAATCTCCCACCTTCTTTAATTTGTCTGTAGTCAAGGCGAAAACAATACCGTTATCAGACAAAACCTTCAGATTAGTAGGGGCTTGATTCCAGAAACGCAAATCTTTCAATTCCATTTGATTGGCTTGGTACGGATCAGACACATCATAAGCTTCGGGGAAATTGATTGGAATAATAAATTTAGAATTTGTTTTTTTTATTTCTTCAATTCTTTCAAATTCATTTCCTATGCCTTTCAATACATAGTTCAATCCAAATTCTTTTGCTATTTTAGAAGCTCTAACACTATTTAATTTATCCTCCGAAGCAAAAATTTGAACTAATTTTTCATTATTTGATAAGGCTTCTAATGATAAATCTTTGGTTGCAGCATTCCCTTTTTTGTACCAATCTAAATCAAAGTACATTTGGCGTAATAAGGCCATCATTCCCATTAATGAGCTAGGATAGGATTGATTTGTAGTGGCACTTTTTGTAAATGCAAAGTGATTAGTGATTTTGTCAGATAATAATTGTGTGCTTTTATCAGCGTTGTTCAAAGCGATTAACATTCCGGATCCTTGGGCAATTCCATCCGGAACGTGAGTACCTACAACACCAAATCCTGCTTTTAACAACTCCTCTGCTTTAGTTGGGTCGTATTTAAAACTTTCATATCCATTTACTTCTGAGCGAATATTTTCATTCCAATAATATCCCACTCTTTTAGTATCGTACAAAGGATTTCTTTCCGTACTTGTTATTTCTTTTGGTTTTTCAATTCCAAAACTGGTATAAATGTCAATAAAAGAAGGATATATTGATTTTCCTTCCAGATTAATAGTAACGCAATTTTTAGGAATAGTAATGGTAGCACCGGCACCAATTACTTTTCCGTTTTGAATTAATAAAGTGCCTTTTTCAATAATTTGTGTTGGGGTAACATAAATTTTGGCATTGGTAAAAGCAGTGAAATTGGTGTTTTTGTTTTGAACACTTTCGTTATTAGGAAAGTATTCCTGAGCATAGGTTTTTGGTACCAAAAAACTCAAACAGAGTAGGAGTAGGATTTTTTTCATAGTGTGGTTTCTAATTATTTTCTAAAAGTAGAAAAATGTTAATATTATACCTTCACTTTTTTTAATTTTAACATTTTGTTTTCGCGAAAAATGTATCGTATAGAGCTGTATACCAAAGTATTTTGAGTGTCTTTTGATGAAATCTTTGCTGTTCATTATTTTATTGGAATTTATGTAAGATTTATAATAATAATAAGAAAAGTTTCATTAATTTTAAAATCAAATAAAAACAGATGCTAGTTAAAGTTTTTGGAAGTGCAGTTTTTGGAGTTGAAGCCACAACAATTACCGTTGAGGTAAATATTGATAAAGGGATTGGATACCATTTAGTTGGATTACCAGATAATGCTATTAAAGAAAGCAGTTACCGCATTGCGGCTGCGCTTAAAAACAATGGCTATGCGATGCCCGGCAAAAAAATCACCATCAATATGGCTCCTGCGGATTTACGTAAAGAAGGCTCTGCGTATGATCTGACTTTGACAATTGGTATTCTGGTAGCCTCTGGGCAGATTAAAGCCGATGAAATTGACCAGTATGTAATCATGGGAGAGCTTTCGCTTGACGGAGGTTTGCAACCCATTCGTGGCGCTTTGCCGATTGCTATCAAAGCAAAAGAAGAGGGTTTTAAAGGTTTTTTTCTTCCAAAGCAAAATGTGAAAGAAGCAGCAATTGTTGCAGGATTAAATGTGTATGGAATAGAAAACATACAGGAAGTAATTGACTTTCTAGAAGGAAAAGGGACTTTGGAACCAACAACAATCGATACTAGAGCCGAATTTTATAAAACATTAGACTTTCCTGAATTTGATTTTAGTGATGTCAAGGGGCAGGAGTCTATAAAAAGATGTATGGAAATTGCGGCTGCCGGCGGGCATAATATTATCTTGATTGGTCCACCGGGTGCCGGAAAAACCATGTTAGCTAAGCGACTGCCCAGTATTTTGCCTCCCATGACGTTGCGTGAAGCATTAGAAACCACAAAAATTCACAGTGTTGCCGGAAAATTGAAGGAAGTAGGTTTGATGAATCAGCGTCCGTTTCGTAGCCCGCACCATACTATTTCGAATGTGGCGCTTGTTGGCGGCGGCAGTTATCCGCAACCCGGCGAAATTTCAATGGCGCACAATGGCGTTTTGTTTCTGGATGAATTGCCGGAATTTAAACGCGATGTTCTGGAAGTGATGCGCCAACCACTGGAAGATCGAGAAGTGACTATTTCCAGAGCTAAATTTACAGTTACTTATCCATCCTCGTTTATGCTGGTGGCAAGTATGAATCCGAGTCCAAGTGGTTTTTTCAACGATCCGGATTCGCCACAAACTTCTTCACCACATGAAATGCAACGGTATTTGAGTAAAATCTCAGGACCTTTATTAGATAGAATTGATATTCATATCGAAGTGACACCAGTCCCTTTCGAAAAATTATCGGATGATCAAAAAGCAGAAAGTAGTGTAGACATTCGCAAAAGAGTGACAGCGGCTCGAGAAATTCAAACCGAACGCTTTGAGCAAATGGAAAATATCCATTACAATGCCCAAATGAATACCAAACACATTCGGGAATATTGTGCCTTGGACGATGTTTCAAAACAATTATTGAAAACAGCGATGGAACGATTAAATTTATCGGCTCGAGCCTATGATCGTATTTTGAAGGTTGCACGCACGATCGCTGATCTTGATGCGGCTCCAATAGTGGTTTCCAGCCACATTGCTGAAGCAATTCAGTATAGAAGTTTGGATCGTGATGGGTGGTTGGGCTAAAATAGATTTCAGATGTTTCACGGCTGCAAAAATGAGAATACCTTCGCGCTAGCGGGGGAAAAAGAAAAGAATAGAAATAAATAAGTTAAAAAAGAGATTTCGATAGAAATCTCTTTTATTTTTGCCAAATGTTAGAAATTCTTTACCAAGACGAATATATTATAGCAATTAATAAACCAAGTGGCTTGTTGGTTCACAAATCATTCTATGCGCGTGATGCAAAAGTTTTTGCTATTCAAGAATTGAGAAATCAAATAGGAGGGCGACACGTTTATCCTATTCATCGGTTAGATCGCAAAACATCTGGTGTCTTGTTATTTGCGTTGGATAAAAAGGTTTTAAAAATTATGAATGATCGTTTTGCCACACGCGAAGTCGAAAAAAAGTATTTAGCAATTTTACGTGGTTGGTCACCCGAAGAACTAACGATTGATTATGATTTAACCAATAATGATGGTGTTATACAAAATGCAATAACCTACTTTCATCGATTGCAAACTACCGAAATTGAGTTAGAATTTAACAATCAACCAACGTCACGATATTGTTTGGTAGAAGCGATTCCTGAAACTGGACGTATGCATCAATTACGAAAACATTTCAAACATATTTTTCATCCCATTTTAGGAAGTCGGCCACATGGTTGTAACAAGCAAAATAAATTATGGTTGGAGAATTTTGAACTGAAAGGAATGATGCTTCATGCACATCAGTTAATTTTTAATCATCCAATAACAAATGAACAACTAATCTTGAATGCAAAGATTAATGAAGAGTTTAGCAGAGTAGGTACTATTCTTAAGCTAGATTTGAATACGTATGAAATCGCCATGACAGAAGCTGTCGCAAACACCAATGAAGATCTGGCGATACCATATTCCTATAAAAAACAAATATTATCTACATATGAATAGAATACTTATTTGTAAAATAAAGCTTTAAATTATTGTTGTATTTGGAAACAACAGTTTTCAGTGTAAAGTGGAGCAGAGTTGGGGTTTTTGATCAACAATTTTTAATTTCAGATGTTTATCACAACGTTCCACAAAATCTCGGATTTTGAGGAAGTGCCTTTCGGTTTTTAACCGATTTTGTTTTTTGAATCTTTGAATTTTAAGATCAGTCGGAGACTGAAAAACACATACTCAAAGTCGGAGACTTTGCGCAGCGCGCAGCGGGAAACGAGCTCGACTTTGTTTTTCAAAGAGTTGAATACAAAATGCTATGATAAAAATAAAAACGATCTAAATAGCCCCGATAGAAATGAAAATCCTTGTTAGGGCTGGTGTTCAGCCCTAATAAGGATTTTAATGTATAGCGGGAAATACGTTCTTAAAAAACGAACTCGTTCTGCTCCTAAAAAAAAAGTATTTTCTTAAACTATTATTTAGTTTAACGTCGATCATTATTTTGACTCGGGCGTCTTGGACCAAAACTGTTATTGCTGGTGCGGTTTGTGGTGTTGTGTTCTTAGTAGTTGGAATTCTGATAAATACCGGAGAGTTTACATAAGCGTAAGTAAGATAAATTTCAGACCGTTTTTATAATTGGATAATAATTTTATATTTTAAATTTTTGACCATTATTGTAAATACTCATTTCCAGACTTTCTATGGATATAAGATTATTTGTACCTGACTTTTGAATCCCTTTTGGATTTTTGATTACGATAACTTCGCTTTCTCCTGTAATTTCTATAGTTTTATTTTGAACAATGATAGCTGTGGCTTCATCAATTCCTATTCCGACGTGAGAAGGGAATTCTACCATAGCAGATAATAAACGGTTGTATCGACTTCTTTTTAGAAAATGCTGATCAATAATCACGTTTTTCATTAAGCCTAAACCCTCTGTTGTTTCGAGATTATTGTGGCGTATGTTGTCAAAAGTTCCAGTATATACCGGATTTAATTTTTGATTTCCGGTGATCATGTGTTCGCACATTACCGCTGCTCCAGCACTTGTTCCGGCAACGGTACTTCCGTTTTTGTAGGCTTGATGAATGGCTGTTTTAATGGGAGTGTTTTTGACGATATCCATGAATCGGGTTTGGTCGCCTCCACTTATAAAAATGAGTTTTGCCTTTTGAAGAGAGTCAATCCATTTTGGATTAGTTGCGGTTTTTTTATCAAAATTGAGCATCACTATGGGATTTGACGTTAGCCTTTTTAGCTGATCATTGAAGTAAATGTAGGCACTGTCTGGCTCTTCGCTGGACATGGGTAATACGACGATATAATCTTTTGCTTCTAATTTAGAAAGGGACAATAAACAGGTCATCAGTTTATCTGATCTGTTTCCACCGCCAATGATAAATAAGGTTCCTTTTGGAGTTTGAGCTTGAATGGAACAAAAGGCCAATAATAGAAAAATTATAAAATGAAATTTAGAAATTGAAATAGATTTGTTCATGGTTTTAGGTGTTTTATAATTATTTTGATTGCTTTTTTGTATTTAATTTTTTTCCATTTTAATAAACTTACCCGTAAAATTCGGAACTGATTTTTGCTCGTTATAAACTAGTTTTCCATTTACCCATACGCTCTGTATTCCTGTGGAAAGAGCCGTAGGATTGCTTACTGTGGCATTATCCATTATAGTATTAGGATCAAACAAGACTAAGTCGGCAAAGTAACCTGGGGCAATGAGTCCGCGATTTTTTATGCCTACGTTTTCTGCAGATAAGCTAGTCATCTTTTGTATGGCCGTTTCTAGTGGTATCAGTTTTTGCTCACGGACATAGCGACCCAGCACTCGGGAGAAAGAACCATGTCCACGAGGATGTCCACCCATCGACCCATCAGAACAGACGTTGCTAAAAGGCCACTTGAGGAAATTGCTGATGTCAGTTTCACTCATTGATTTTGCCACAATAGTTCCATCCTGACCGATTGCTGATGTCTCGCGAATGATGCGCAAGAGCGCCTGCGCAGCAGTTTCATTATTTATTGCAGCAATTTCGGTCACCGTTTTTCCTTGCCAAGTAGGACTTGGTGCGTAACGGACCATTACTGAATTAGCAGGATCAAACAATTCTTGTGTTGCAAATTCAGCACTGGCGAGATTGTCAAAATCTTTCTCTGGAAATAAAACCCTCGGCGTAGAATTCCACATGGTATAAGGATATACATCGGCTGTGATATTGATACCTTCGAGTCGTGCCTGTTGTAATTTTTTAAGAATAAGACCAGAATTGCCCCATCTACTACGCATGGCAATTTTTAAATGAGAGATTTGAACAGGAATTTTTGCCTCTCTTCCAATATCAATAATTTCATCAATAGCTTCATCGAGATGCATATCTTCGCTGCGAATGTGGCTAATGTAACGCCCGCCTTTGGAGGCAGCTACTTTGGCAAGTTCAACTACTTCATCGCGACTACTGTAATAAGCTGCCTCGTATTCAAGTCCAGTGCTAAGTCCAAGCGAACCTTTATCCATCTCAGATGCTAGCAAAATTTTCATAGCATCAATTTCAAGAGTAGTAGCTTTTCTACCTACATCATCCTTCATTATTTTTTCGCGTAACCAAGCCTGTCCGGTGTATGTAGCGATATTTATACTTACGGGGATTTTTTTTATCGATGAAAGTATTGTGTCGATGGGTACTGATTCTCCATCTTGCCCTATTACAATAGTTGTAATACCTTGGTTTGTTGCTGCGATTCCTTCAGGTTTTTCATCAAGTCCTGAGGCATGATGACTATGGCTGTCAATAAAACCAGGAGCCAGTACTTTTCCTTTTCCGTCGGTAGTACTTTCATTCTTGAAAACCTTTAGTGATCCGATGTCTTGTATGCGATCATCCACAAGGCGAACATTAGCGGCATAAGCCGGAAGGCCCGTTCCATCAATTACTTTTATATTGGTAATAAGCTGGGTTTGTGGAAGTGCAATGGGTTTTTCTTCCCAAATATTCGGGATCAACTTGTTTGCATAAGAATTAGAAGAATTGTCAAGTATAATTAGTGTTTGATTTTTATCGATGTATCGAATGATGGCGGCATTGAAACCAACCCAATTGCCAGTATGTGCCACCGTTTTTCCAGGCTCTATTATGTCCCAGCCAAAACCATATTTAGTTTCGGCACCATTATTTAGTTTCCCGGATGTGATCGCTTCTGTGAAGCTTGATTTGTTTAAAATTTTTCCGGTGTAGAGTGCCTGATCCCATTTATATAGATCTTCTGCCGAAGCATATACATTGCCATCGCCAACTACGCCATCAAAACGAATCAGGTCATTAGACAATGATTTTCCTCCTTTATATCGCATACCAAAAACGCGTGATGGCGGATAGGATTTCATCTTCAAATGATAGACATAACTGTTGTTCATTTTAAGTGGAGCAGCTATATATTGCTGAAAAAATTTGTCGGACGTGCTACCAGAAACCATTTCCAGGACGGAGGCAAGTATGGCATAATTAGTATCGCAGTACTGCCATTTTTCTCCTGACTGAAAAACAAGATTTGGTTTTTTGAGGGCTAGTAATTCCAACAGCGATTTATTGCTGAGTGTATCGAGCAATGTCATGTCGCCTTTCGCTATTTCGAAATAATCGGGAAGTCCCGAAGTATGATTCATCAGTTGACGAATGCTGATGTTGTTGTATGGAAAGTTTGGTAAATATTTTTGTACAGATTCGTCATAATTCAATTTACCTTGTTCTTTTAATATCATAATCATCATCGAAAAGAACTGCTTGGAGACAGAAGCAAGGTTGAATGCTGAAGAATTATTTAAGGGAGTGTCATTTTTTGGGTCTGCATTGCCAAATGTTTTTTTATAAAGGATTTTTCCTTCTTTTCCAATCAATAGGCTGCCGTTAAAAAGTTGTCGTTGATGCAAATAATTCAGTACTGAATCAATATGAGCAATTTTTTTGGATTCTTGTGAAAAAATGATAATGGGAACAAGAAACAGTAGAAGAAATAACAGTTTTTTCATAATCAGTATCGAGTTTATTACAACATTTTTCATCTTTTTAGTTAAAAAATTACAATTAATTTCTATGGGATTAACTATCGAATTGATCCAAAATACAATTTATTTTTTAATACAAGACTTTTAAATTTAATACAAGACTAGCTTTCAAGTAGAAAAACTGATATTTAAAGAAAGTGAACATTATTTTTTCTATATTTTATTTTTTTTTGTAATTATTGGATTCTATTCCTCCAAGTTTAAAAGCCTGCATTGATTCTTTTCGAATGAGAAAATGATAAAAGTAATCAAAAAAACAGGATTCGATGTGAAATTAAAATAGCGTTTTGCAGTTTGTAAAAAAGCAAAAAACACAACCATTTCAGCCTCAATTCGTGGAGATGTTATAGAATGTCCACTTTCATCGGCATAGTCATAGAAAATGTATTGGATGTAAGGCATCCGATATCTTTTGGTTTAGGCAATAAATATTTCCGTTTTAAAACAAACAACAGAGATTATTCGCTTTAAAAAACATTTAATTCTGGTTTATGTTCCAAAAGAGTATAAGAGTTATGGTTTTGTAGAGCATAAAATTAAAAATAAATTAGAGAATACAGTCAGTTTTGCAATCGATTCAAAAAGAAAGGGATTTACATTATGACTGATTATTCTCTTGTTCTGAATTCTCACGGAAAAACGGAAATTTACTATTTAATAGTACTTTGTTTTTTGTTAAAAAATGTAAACGATATTTTCTTTTTTTTGTATGAATACCAAATTTTAATTTCATATTTTATTATTTTAACACGTGCTAACCTATATTTTATTTATTTTTTAAAAAATGAGTATAATTTTTTAAGATTTTTATACCTTTTAAAAACAAATTATCACCTCCTTGTTTTGTATTCTAAAGTTATGATTTTTAATGTTTTAGGCTTTATTGCTTAAATTTTTTCATTCAAAGCGATACTCTTTAACGCTTGGTAAATGATTTCCTATTTTAAATTTAATTCCTTCTCTTTTGATTATTATCAGTTATCAATTAATATTTTCTTAACTTATTTGTGTATATTTGTTAAAATTATAACAAATAACAACAGGTATTAACTAACTTATTTATTATTTATGAAAAATAGTCTACTCAAAGGCTTGATGGTGTTTCTAACGATGTTTTGTACTACTATGACCTATTCACAAGAGGTTTCTGGTAGAGTGTCGGATTCTAATGGTCCCCTTCCAGGAGCCACTATTTTAGTTAAAGGAACAACCAATGGCGTACTTACAGATATGGATGGAAATTTTACGATTAAAAATGTTGGCTCTAATGCCGTTTTAATCTTTAGTTACATTGGATTAAAAACTCAGGAATTAAGTGTAGCAGGGATAAGTACCCTAAATTTAATTTTAAAAGAAGATTCGGCTGAGCTAAAAGAAGTTCTAGTAATTGGTTTTGGAAAACAATCCAAGCGTAAATTAACGGATAACATCGCTTCTATTTCTTCTGATCAAATTAATCAAATTCCAGTAGCAAATTTGCAAAATGCACTTGTTGGTAAAGCTGCGGGTGTCCAAATTACTCAAATAAATGGTAAAGTAGAAGGTGGTGTGAAAATGAGAATAAGAGGAATTTCTAGTATTTCTTCGTCTCAAGAGCCTTTATACGTAATCGATGGGTTGCCATTGATAAATGATAATGAAAGTACGGGAAGCGCCCCTATTAATCCTTTAATTTCATTAAATCCTAATGATATTGAATCTATTCAAATATTAAAAGATGCTTCATCTGCCGCCATTTACGGAGCTCGAGGAACGAATGGAGTTGTTTTGATTACAACTAAACAAGGGAAATCTGGGAAAACGAAAATCTCTTTGAACACCTCTGCAGGTTGGAGCGAAGCAACCAATAAAATGAGCTGGTTAAATACAGCACAATATACGGAGCTTTTTACCGAAGCTTCTGCAAATAGTTATGGAGCTGCGGATTTATGGTTAACGGAACCTGGAGGTGTTTTTGATCAACAGGGGAATGGTAAAAATTGGAGAATTAATGAAGTTGATACGGATTGGCAAGATTTAGCCTTGGTAAAAGGATCAGTTCAAGACCATACCTTTTCTATATCAGGAGGTGATGAAAAAACGGTATTCTTTATTTCAGGTGGTTATAATAACACGCAAGGAATTATTAGAGGGAACAGTATGGAGCGTTATTCTTATAGAGGGAATTTAGATCATAAAGTTTCCGATAGATTAAGAGTGGGACTTAATACGAGTTTAAGTAAAACAAATATTGCAAGAATTGGAGCAGATAATTCTTTTGCAACTCCATTGCAAGCGGTGGCACAATCCCCTTTATCTCCCGCTTATTTAGACGATGGGGTGACACCTAACAATCAATCTACCATCTATTATAATTTTTTAATGCAAGAATTCAATGGAAGTTGGGGAGTAAATATTTTTAGAACTTTAATGAATAGTTATTTGGAATATAAAATTTTGCCTGAATTGACTTTTAAAACAGAGTTAGGCTATGATAATAACAATCAAACGGAAGAATATTTTTCAGGAAGTCTGACGGAATCTGTTTCTACTAATGGTTATGCAGATGCCAATGCAGTTCAGTCAGATAAGTACAGTATTAATAATTATTTTACTTATGCTAAAACATTTAATGAGGATTATGACGTAGAGTTTGTTGGAGGAATGAGCTTTGAAGAAAGTTCTCGAAGCAGGCAATATGTTGCGGGAACAGGATTTCCGTCAGATGCGCTGCAAACTATAGAAAGTGCTTCTGAAATAATAGCTGGATCTTCAAGTAGAACAAAGTATAATTTTCTTTCCTATTTTGGTAGAGCTACTTTTTCATTTATGGATAAATACCTCTTAAAAGGAAGCATACGTTATGACGGTTCTTCGCGATTTGGAGTATCAAACCGATACGGAGTATTTCCTGCTGCTTCTGCAGGTTGGATTATTTCTGAAGAAGATTTTTTGAAAGACAGTGGTGTCATCAACTTATTAAAAGTTAGAGGAAGTTTTGGAGTAACGGGAAATGCAGGTATTGGCAACTTTGCTAGTTTAGGTCTTTTTGAAGGATCCTCCTATAATCAACGATCAGCAATTAATCCAGTTCAATTGGTAAATCAAGATTTAAAATGGGAAAAGACAAATCAATTTGATGTGGGAATTGATTTTGGAATATTGAATAGCAGAGTAAGCGGTGAAATTGATTATTACGTTAAAAAAACAAATGATCTTTTATTAAATGAACCACTTCCGGGAACTTCAGGCTGGAGTTCTTTAACTCGTAATGTAGGATCTTTGACTAATAAAGGGTTTGAATTTGTATTGAATACTACCAATATCAAAACAACTAATTTTAATTGGAAAACGTCTTTAAACCTTTCGACTTTAGATAATAAAGTGACTGCTTTGCCTGGTGGAGATATTGTAGCTGGACATAATATTGTTAGGGTAGGTGAAACCATTTCCTCTTTTTATATAGTGGAATATGCTGGGGTTGACCCCGCAAATGGAGATGCTTTATTTTATCGAAATACGGCAAATCCAGATGGTAGTTTAGATAAATCAACAACTAATAATTATAGTGAAGCACAAAGAGTAATTTCAGGAAGTCCATATCCTACGTTTATGACAGGAATGACCAATACGGTATCTTTTAGAAATTTTGATTTTTCTTTTACTTTTCAAGGCGAATGGGGATCTTCTATGTATAATGAAGGTGGGAAATTCCAATCAGGGAATGCCCGATATGAAGACAATCAAACAACGGATCAGTTAAATAGATGGCAAAATCCGGGGGATATTACTATGGTACCTCAAGCCAGAATGTATTCTACAAACGGGCAACAAGCCTCAACACGTTATTTAGAAAAAACTGATTTTGTTCGATTAAGAAATTTATCTTTAGGATATACGCTTCCTAAAACACTCATTCAAAAATTGTCTGTCGACAGGGTGCGACTTTACTTAACAGGAGTCAATCTGCTAACCTTTACTAATTATAGTGGATATGATCCAGAAGCCTCTTTTGATAATAATGGCGATTCTAATATTCAAAAAGGAATTGCATTTTATTCCGCTCCTCCTGCTAAAACAATTACTATTGGATTAAATATTGATCTATAAATAAAACATTTATGAAAAAGTATAACTACATAATAATTTTAATGTCATTACTTACTATCTTCTTTGTGGGTTGTGATGATAACTTGGATATTAAGCCGGAACAAGCCATTTCAAAAGAGGTAGCCATTTCAACTCCAGAGAACATACATAAGATTTTAATCAATGCTTACGGTGTTGCGAGGTCCAGTTCTAGTTATGGCGGTGGAATCGCACTAGCTTCAGAATTACTGGCCAATGATGGTGATCTTTATTGGAACGGAACTTATATTCAACCAGGAGAATATAATGAGAAAGCTATTTTAACGGACAATAGTTTTGTTGCAAGTATTTGGCTAAACGGATATGGAATTAGTAATCACGTTAATATCGTACTTGATAATTTAGCTGTAATCACCGACGTGGCTGATAAAGATGTTACCGAAGGAGAAGCAAAATTCCTTAGAGGTCTGGTATATTTTGATTTGGCACGATTATTTGCGAAACCCTATGTTTCGGGATCCGTAAATAGTCAGCTTGGAGTTCCTATTGTTCTTAGAGGGGTGCTGGATCCTAGTCAGATTGAATTTCCTAAAAGGAACACTTTAGAAGAAGTATACACTCAGGTTATTGCGGATTTAAAAGATGCTTACACTTTGTTACCAGCATCGAATGATATTTTTGCAACAAAATACAGTGCAGCGGCACTTCTTGCTAGAGTTTATTTGCAAAAAGGAGACTATGCCAATGCCCGAAATATGGCTGATATCGTTATTAATGAAAGTTCCGCGACTTTAACGACTACTTTTGCACAAGCATTTAATAATTTAGAAAATTCAAATGAAGATTTATTTGCTTGGCAAATAACGAGTCAGGATGCTAGCTCTAATGATTTTAATGTGTTTTGGGCCGGTTCTGCTTTTGGAGGTCGCGTGGGAAATCCAGATGTGGAAATTTTATCACAGCATTGGGATATTTATGATGATCCGAATGATAAGAGAGCCGATTTCTTTTACAAAGCAAAATGGTGGTGTACAACAAAATGGAAAAGCCAATTTGCGAATATACCAATGCTACGTCTAGCTGAAATGTATTTAACAAGGGCTGAGTCTAATTTTAGACTAGGAACGGTTACAGGGCTTTCTCCTGTTAATGATGTTAATATACTACGCCAACGTTCGGGTGCAGCTCTATTTATCACTGTTGATTTGGCTACTATTTTAATGGAAAGAAAAAGAGAATTATCTTTTGAAGGATTTGCTTTATTTGATGCAAAACGATTAAAACAAAATATTGGATCTCTTCCTTACGATGCCAATAATTTAATTTTACCTATTCCGAGAAGAGAAATAGATGTAAATAAAAACTTAACTCAAAATGATGGGTATTAAATAAAAATTTAGTTTTAAAGTTAAAAAGGAGTTCTGTTTGTATAGCAGAGCTCCTTTTTTACATTTAAAATTTTAAATTAATTGGATCAAGTATTGTGTTTTGAATGCTAATATAAAATTAACTATTAATAGAAATAAATATCATTCAGCCATTCTTTTAATAAAAGTTCTTTAAACATTTTCTGATTTTGCAGAATTTTTATAAATAGTTATTGTCTTATAAGAAAAACAATCTGCTGATGGTCAATGATAGCTGTGCTTTTGGATATAGTTGAAACCAACAAGAGTAGTTTTGAGCCCCGATTAAGCGGTTTGAATAGCCCCATTGCAAATCCGCCTATCGGGGTTTTAAGATCAGTCGGAGACTGAAAAACACATACTCAAAGTCGGAGACTTTGCGTAGCGGGCAGCGGGAAACGAGCTCGATTTTGTTTTTCAAAGAGTTGAATACAAAATGCTATGATAAAAATAAAAACGATCTAAATAGCCCCGATAGAAATGAAAATCCTTGTTAGGGCTGGTGTTCAGCCCTAATAAGGATTTTAATGTATAGCGGGAAATACGTTCTTAAAAAACGAACTCGTTCTGCTCCTAAAAAAAAAGTATTTTCTTAGTTGTTATCTATTAGAACGTCTGTCGTTATTTTGACTCGGGCGTCTTGGACCAAAACTGTTATTGCTGGTGCGGTTTGTGGTCTCTGTTTTTGGTTTTCGCGGAGTTGAATCGCGTTGTTGTCTTCCTTGTCCTTGTTTGATAGGTTCTTTGGAAGCGTTAGGATCTGGCTCGAAACCTTTGATGTTTTCTTTAGGTAATTTCAAACCCACTAATTTTTCTATATCACGTAGAAAGACTGTTTCGTCCGGACTGAATAATGAAATAGCTTCTCCATTAGCTCCAGCTCTTCCTGTACGGCCTATGCGGTGAACGTAATCTTCTGGAATGTTGGGTAATTCAAAATTGACCACATGTGGTAATAATGGTATATCCAGACCTCTGGCCGCAATATCTGTAGCGACCAACGCGGTCAGGCTTCCGTCTTTGAAGCCCGCCAAGGCTTTGGTACGTGCGCCCTGGCCTTTATTTCCGTGAATAGCAGCTGCTTTTATTCCGGCACTAATCATGCTTTCTGTCAGCTTATTAGCACCTTGTTTCGTACGGGTGAAAACCAAAATTTGTTTCCAGTTTCCCTCTGTAATCAATTTAATGATGAGTTCTGTTTTTTTCTCTTTGGCAACAGGATACACTATTTGAGTAATAGCATCCACGGTTGTATTTTCTGGGGTTGCTTCCACATGAACGGGATGATGCAAAATGCCCATGGCCAATTTCTTTATATCTGTTGAAAAGGTTGCCGAAAACATCAAATTTTGCCTTTTTGCAGGTAATACTTTTATAATACGCTCAATGTCTCGCACAAAACCCATATCTAGCATGCGATCCGCTTCATCTAAAACTAAAATTTCAACTTTGGCAAGCGATATTAAACCTTGGTTTTGCAAATCGATTAACCGACCTGGTGTGGCGACTAAAATATCGATACCCTGACGCAGTTGTGTTACTTGTGGATTCTGGTTTACACCTCCAAAAATAACGGTGCTTTTTAAGTCTAAAAATTCACTGTATTCTTTTATATTGGCTAATATTTGTGCGGCTAATTCTCTGGTTGGCGTTAATATTAAAGCACGAATGGGCCTTTGTCGCAACTGTTGCCCTTGCGATAATAATTGTAAAATAGGCAGTGTAAAACCAGCCGTTTTTCCTGTTCCCGTTTGTGCGGATGCTAATACATCTTTGCCTTCTAAAATGGGTGGAATTGCTTTTTGTTGTATTGGAGAAGGGGTTGTGTATCCTTTTTTGCTGATGGCTTTAAGTAAAGCATCCGATAAGCCTAATGAGTTAAATGACATAAATGGTGTTTATGAAGCAAACACTATTATTTAGTTTACTCCTTTAATTTGGCGCAAAGGTACTGCTAATTTCCCTGTTATGGTTTTATTGTTTAACTTTGTTTACTTAAAGCGAGTACGTTATTTTTAATCCGTTCCTATACTAAAGCTTTGGTGGTACCAATTATCTAAGTTAAAAAAGGAAAATAATGTAAAGTTCAGTATTCATATTAGACTAAACACTTTTTTAATTAATTCCTACAAAAGTATCGCCTTGAGTAATATCTCCAGATTGATACCCTTTCATAAACCAGACTTTCCGTTGTGCGGAACTTCCGTGTGTAAAGGATTCCGGAACAATGTGTCCTTGAATTTTAGCTTGAATCGCATCATCACCAACTGCATGTGCTGCACTTAAAGCTTCATCAATATCACCTTCCTCCTGTAAATCATTCATTTTTTGATTGTAATGTGTTCATACGCCCGCATAAAAATCAGCTTGCAAATCCGCTATCGGATTAGATTACTTGTCAAAATTTCTTTTGACAGGATTTAAGTCTTTAGAAAACAATCTGTTTAGCTTTTTGTCATGTACTTAAATAAAATGTACATAAATTAAAAGAAAAATAGTTGGCTACAGTATCCATTTAGCAATTGTTTCCTCAATGACTCCTTTGACTATAGGTTTTGAAATATAATCATTCATTCCTGCAGCGAGACATTTTTCTTTCTCTTCTTTTTCGGTGCCCGCAGTTATTGCAATAATAGGCAGGTTTTTACCCGAACTCAAGCTTCTTATTATTTTTGTTGCTTCGTAACCATTCATTTCGGGCATTTGAATGTCCATAAAAATAAGATCAGGCCGGAGTATTTCAAATTTTTCGATAGCTTCTTTGCCGTTGACTATTTCGAAAATTATTGGATTTACAAATAAATTTTTGATAATGGTTTTAAGCAGTAACATGTTTACTTTGTTATCCTCTACAATCATAACGCTTATTTTTTTAGCATTTTTGACGGTTGTAATGGGTATTTTTTTATCTAGATCTATTTCAGGATCAGTACTATTTTTTGGGGTTTCGTTGCTGGTTTTTAAATCTAAATCAAAATAAAAAGTACTTCCCAGTTCGATGGTGCTTTCCAGTTGCAGGGTACTGTTCATTATACCAAGTAATTGGTTTGAAATTGTCAGGCCTAATCCTGTTCCTCCATATTTTCTTGTCGTAGAACTGTCTTCTTGTGAAAAAGCCTGAAAAATTTTATATTTGTTTTTTTCTAATATTCCAATTCCTGTATCGATCACTGCAAATCGAATCTTAACATGCGACGCATCAATTTTTTCAATCACAGAAACATTTAATTTAATGGAACCCTTTTCTGTGAATTTTACAGCATTTGACAATAAATTAATTAAAATTTGTCTTAATCGGACAATGTCTATCCAAAAATATTCAGGAATTTCAGACGATATATTTAGTTTTAAACTTAGATTTTTTTGGTTGGATTCGTATAATATTAAATCAATAATCTGACCCAGAACATCTTTTACGTTATATTTTTCAATGTGTAAATCTAGTTTTCCGGCTTCAATCTTTGAAAAATCAAGAATGTCATTTACGATATCCAGCAAGGAATATGCGGATTGTTTTACTGTATTGATGTATTTTTCTTGGGTTGAGCCAAGTTGTGTTTTCATTAACAAATCTGTGAATCCAATAATCCCATTTAACGGTGTTCTTATTTCATGACTCATATTGGCCAGAAATTCTGATTTTGCTTTATTGGCAGCTTCTGCTAGTTCTTTTTCTTTGACTATGGTTTCGGTTTGTTTCCTTGCTGTAATATCAATAAAAATTCCTTCCAAGAATGCAATTTTCCCATCTTTGTATATGGTATCACCAAATTCTTCCACCCATACAACCGTTTTGTTCTTGTGTATAATCCGGTAAACAATATGAATCGGAATTTTAGTATCTATTGCATTTTTTTGAGTAGCAATGGTTTTTAATTTGTCTTCGGGATGAATTAAATCAATAAAGGATAAATGGTTCGTTAGAAAATCATTTTTTGGATATCCGGTAAGCTTTTCAATCTCATCATTAATGTAGATCTTTGTGTTGTTTTCATCATAATTTGATAAATAAACGGTTCCTGGAATATTATTGGCTAATAATCTAAATTTCTCTTCACTTTCATATATCGCGGTCTCGTTCGTAATACGTTCTATTGATGAGGCTATGTTTCTAGCTAATGTTTGTAAAATATTGACCTCATCTTCGGACCAACATCTCTCATTTTGAGTATCATCAAATCCCAAAAAGCCATGAAACCTATTTTTGATAAAAATTGGAAAAAGGATTATTGCTACAACATCAAGATTTTCTAATTTATTCCTTAAGGAAGGATTCTCAATTTTTGAAATTATTGCATCGTAAACTTTGTTGTTTAAAAGCGGTATCAACAATTCTTCAAAAAACACATGTGGTAGATTTTGAAGTTTAATATTGTTTTCCGTTATTTTATGATTGTTAATTATCCATCTGTATTTTTGGCTAATAAAACCTGTATTACTATCATTTTCGTAGTAATACGCTCTATGGGATTTTGTAGTTTTACCCATAATAATGAGTACATCTGAGAAAATATCGTTGATGTCATTGCTGTTCAAAAATTTCTCTGTACAAAGTGCCATAGCAGATAAAAGTTCACTCTTGTATTCTAATTTCTTCTCTGTTTCATACCGACTGTGAGAAATCATAGTCAACGATATAATATCCGAGATGGTTCGGGCAAAAATAATGTCCTCGTTGTCCCAGTATCGTTGTGTTTTTACTGTTTCAAAGCTAATGGTTCCAGATAAGTCTCCATTTATGAAAATGGGAATGGCAAGTTGTGATTTGATATCGTTTTTTAAAAAATAGTCATTTATAAATTCAGATATTTCATATTTATTAAAAACATCAGGAGCACTGATTTGTGTTTTGTTTTTGATGGACTCAAAATAAATAGGATAATTTTTCTTTTCTAAAACGGAGCCCTTAGAATAAGAATTATGGTCCAAGTCATATAAATTTTCACAGGTAATTGTATCTTCGGTATATTTCCAATAACTTACCCGATTGCACTTTGATACTTTAGCAGCTAATTCAATTATTTGCATCACACTAACATCCAGGTTTTTGTAATTACTAAAGTTGGTTGTTGATAGTTTTTTTACAGCTTCATTGTATTCCTCTACTTTTTCCTGACGTATTTTAATATCGTTTTCTATGTCTTTAAACTTAGTGATATCTCTGGCAATACTAGAATAAGCTACCACTTCTCCAAATTCATTTCTCCGGATAATCACTTTCTGGGAAACCCACAATTCTTGCCCATCCTTTTTTATCAATGGAAATTCAATGGTAGAAAAATAATTTTCATTTATTAATAAATTCTGGTAGAGATCTTTGATACTGATAAGGTAATCTTCTCGTATAAATTCTGAATAATTTCGATTTATGATTTCATCTATTTTGTATCCCAAAGATTTAATAGTATAATCATTGACAAATATAAAATCTCCTTCATTATCGACTTCAAAAATTAGATCAATAGCATTTTCAATTAAATTTTTATATTGGTTTTGTATTTTAATTTCATTTGTTACATCCTGTCCTATCCCAATGATCAAATCATCTGAGAATTTTTTATCATTCCATTGAATGTGTTTGTATGCTCCATTTTTACATTTTACTTTGCTGGTAAACAACTGATCATCCTTAAAATTAATATGATACTCTTCACCATAAAATTCTTTGTCCTCAGTAACTTTCCAGTAGCCCAATCCCATAACTTCATTTACTGAATAACCTAAAATAGTCTTTACATTTTCACTGCAAAATACAATTTCTCCTTTTTTATTGGTAGCAAGAATGAGAGAGTTGCCTTTATTTACAATTTCATTAGTAAAACGTAGTTTATCAGTAATTTTTAATAAAGAGGTGTACCGTATGTAGTTTATAATTAGGATCATTAATGAGAAATTCGATAAAATAATGATTGATCGTAAGGGTATTATTTCAAAAAAATACAGTATAAATAAAAAGATAAATACGCACATAAGGAAAATCCAATATAGTTTGGTGGGTTTGATGATGGTATACGAAAAGAATAAAGCTAGTACAAAAGCGGCTATAGGTATGCTGTCAGAGGGTGTAAAAATCAAATTTATTGATATGTAACTAAAACAGATTACATACACTATCATAAATATTTTTCCCAGGTTTTGAAACACAACAGCTGATTTTTTGCTGATAAAATAGAGAATCAGTAAAAAAGTACCGATACCAAGATTTGAAATCAGTAAGCTTACAGGTCTTATTTTGAAAATTTCAAATAGGGTTTCAAGTACCGGAATTAGTATGCCCAAATATAAAAGATAGCGCTGGTTTTCTATGTTTTTACTATCCTCTTCATTATAGTATTTAATAAAGGAATTGCTTAATAGTATTTTTATTTTAAAAATTTTACAGACTAGAAAAACAAATAAAACAGGAATTACAATCCACAAAAAATTATTGATTGCAAAAGAATTATAAACGCTGAATAAAATTGACTCTGAGTCAATGGTAAATAATAAGCTACAGTATAACACCATAGAAACTGTTTGTTAGGTTTAAAGACTAGATTTGGCTTTTTGTAAAAAATAAATATAAGATTATTTTTTACAAAAAGCCAAAATCAGCTTGTAATTATGTTCTGGCTTTTAGTAAAAAGCGGTTTTATTAGAACATTTGTTCCGGTTCTAGTGTAGTTTCAAAACCAATAATTTCACTATAAATCGCATAGTATAAAGAATACATAAAGGGTACTGTAAATACTATACCAATGCAACACCCAATGAGTCCCACTAATGTAGAAATGGCACCCACTACCAATAAACCCAGCAAAATAAGCGGTTGTTTTACCACGATTAGTATGCTTGATTTTAAAGCTTCAATAGCATTTAAGTTTCCAAAAATAATAAGTGGAATGGTCAGTATCGTGAATAATGTTATAGTTACTGTGATAATAAATCCGATGAAGGGTATTTGTGCATAGTCAATCAATGATGATAGTAAGGTGCTAAAAATTGAAATTAGTAAAGTAGCAATGAAGAGTTCTTTGAAATACGATATTTTATAGTATTCAAACATGGTTGATACATGAAATTCTTCATCTCTTTCAGCACAATACGCCATTTTGATTAAACCGGCGCTAATAGGACTAAATAAACTCGATAGTAAAACAGAAACCCCGGATACAATTAAAATAAAGTTTAAACTTAAATTTTCCGGTTGTAAATTTTCCGGTTTCATTTTTTCCAGTATCATGGCAGAATCAAAAAAGGCAACAAATATTACTGATACAAAAACAATCAGCAGTATAAAAAACACAAAAATAATTAAACCGGCATAAATCGCAATTTTTTTATAATTTTCAAAAGCATGGTTAAAAACGATTCCAAAATCTAAAGGATATCCATTTTTTTCTATTTCGTGTATTCGGTTTTGTGTAGTTTTCAACATTTGTTGGTCGTTTTAGTGGGTTAATTATTCTGTTATTTTTCAAAATAAACGTATTCAAAAGGAACTCTGAATCGTTTTCCGTACACTCCTTTTCCGCTACCCAGTAGCATATTAATTTCGGATGATGCCGGTAAATGTAATATTTTTATTCGTAGCGAATCAAAACCTTCCATTTGGCACGTATCATAGTTTATAGCAGTCATGTTGATCATGAAATTTTGTGCCGTAAGTCTGGCACTTTTATGGGCTACAATGTGCATGTCACTTTGTCTTACCTGTCCATATATGGGTTTGAATAACCCAATGAATTGAAATGCAATAAATTTGATTATTCCAATAATTCCTGTGATATCAAATTAAAACAACGGAACGATTTTTTGATAATAATGAAAAGCAAATTGTTCTCTTTTTGAATATTCTGCTTCCAGCTTGTTGCCATATTGTGGCTAAGTAAATACACTTTTTTACTTTTTTCGCACAATAGTTTCATTTATAAAAACCCGAACTGAGCGTCGGTATTTTATGGATGCACTGACGGTTTTTTCATGGGTTACATCCATTTTAATATTTTTTGAAAGGTCTTTAATTTGTCTTTGTAAGGCGCATACCGAAGGGGTAAATCCAGCCATGTCCCCCTTTTTACAATGGCTTTTTTATGCGAAAAAGTATCAAAACTCCGTTTTCCGTGATAGGCTCCCATTCCTGAAGTACCAACACCGCCAAAAGGCAAGCGATTATTCGCTAAATGGATTACGGTATCATTGATACAGCCACCGCCAAAAGAATATTTTTGTAAAACTTCTGCAATAAAAGATTTGTTTTGAGAGAATAAATACAAGGATAATGGTTTTTCGAAACTTAAAATTATTTTTTCAATATCTGCCTCTGAATGGTATGAGAGTATAGGAAGTATGGGGCCGAAAATTTCTTCGGTCATCACCGGACTGTCCATTTTTGGCTCGTCCAATAGCGTAGGAGCAAGGAATAAAGTGTCTTTATTGTATTGACCTCCAAAAAGTATTTTTTGGTTTTCCAATAGATGCAATTGGCGTTGCCAGTTTTTCAAATTGATAATTCTGGCGTAATCAGGGGATTCTTCCGGATTTGGACCTAGTGCCTTTTCAATTTCCAGAATTAGTAAAGTTATGAAAGTAGCTTTCATTTTATGGTGCACCACTATGTAATCAGGGGCAACACATGTTTGTCCGGCATTTATAATTTTTCCCCAGACAATGCGGCGGGCACTCAATTCTAAATTGGCAGTTTCATCAACAATACAAGGACTTTTCCCGCCTAATTCCAGCGTAACTGGAGTTAGGTTTTCGGCTGCAGCTTTTGCTACAATTCTGCCAACGGCAACACTTCCTGTAAAAAAAATATAATCCCAACGTTTTTTTAATAATTCCTGAGCAACAGTCGCGTCTCCGGTAATGACGACGACATCTTTTACAGGGAAAGTTTCATTTATAATTTTCGCTATTATAGTAGACGTATTTGGGGTAAGTTCAGAGGGTTTTAGGGTTACTTTATTTCCGGCAGCAACAGCAGCAATCAGAGGGCATAAGGCTAATTGAAACGGATAATTCCAAGGCGAAAGGATCAATACATTTCCGTAAGGCTCACTATATATGTAATCTGACGATGGAAAATTCAAAAAAGAAGCGAGAACTTTTTTGGGTTTAGCCCAAGAATCAATGTTTTTAATGGTTTCTTTTAAATCACTTACGACATAATTTGTTTCTGTTAAAACGGCTTCAAAGGCTGGTTTTTTAAAATCATCGTAGAGCGCTTTAATAATTGCTTGTTCCTGTTTTATGATGGTATGCAATAGTTTTTTTAAAGATTCTTTTCGGTAGTCTACACTATTTTCATTTTTCATATTATGATTTTAAAGGTACAGATTTATTATTTTAACCCAAGTCGGTAGCCTACATAAAAATCAGCTTGTTTACTGTCGCTGGCCAAAGCAGTCACTATAGAACTGGATCCCATATAAAAGCCATACACTCTTAACCCGACACCACCAGTAATTCCGGAAATTTCGTTATCTGACCAAGAGGAATAAATTTCATAATTTTTCAAAGAAAATCGAGGTGTAATAGAAACCACATTTTGTGTTGTCACCTGATTATCGCTGGTGT
Organism: Flavobacterium sp. ZB4P23; assembly: GCF_003970375.1. Taxonomy (NCBI): domain Bacteria; kingdom Pseudomonadati; phylum Bacteroidota; class Flavobacteriia; order Flavobacteriales; family Flavobacteriaceae; genus Flavobacterium; species Flavobacterium sp. ZB4P23. The sequence continues at coordinate 175,717 of NZ_RYDK01000007.1, read as the reverse complement.
CATCCTTTAATTTTTGTTGTGTGTAAAGCGCAACAAAAAATTTAGGTATTACTTTTATATCTGCATAGGCGGAGAAAACAGTAGGTAAGGTTACTTTGAAGTTTTTGCTGGATGTGGTTTTAGTTAAGTATCCGTCGTTTACTAAAATGGTTTCTACTTCCTTTAAAGTAGTAGTGTTTTGAAATTGGCTTAATGCCAAACCATTTGGGTTAGAAAAAGTAGACTGTATGCTTAATGCATAATTAGTAGAGGAATTTGCATCATCCTTGAAGGTCATCGTACCAATATTTCGCACTGCGATACCCGCATTTATTTTGTAACCGTCTTGGTCTTTCCATTGGTAATTTACACCAAAATCAGCTGCAACTCCGTTTAGTTTTCCAAAAACGGATTCAGAGTAATTATTAAAATCAGTAAAACCATCATTGAAGTTCCCGGAATACGCAATATTCATTGACGCTTGAGTATTATTTAAATACGCTTCGGCACCAATAGTATTAATGGTTCCCTGAAATTGATCCAGGCCTAAGTTGGTGTACGAGCCTGGAAATAATAATTTCAAGGTAGCACCCGCATTAAATTTATGGTTTTCATTTTCAAATACGTTTCTGGCTGCTGAAATTCCTATTTCTCCCCAGCTTGTTCCATTTAAACGTTGGTTGTAATCATTGCTTATTGATGAAGAACCAATAAGATTTCCGGTATTGATCGCCGCACCAAGTTGTGGGTCAATATCAATTAAATTTAATTTTGCAGCAGCTTTTGTAGTAAAACCAAAAGCCCATTTATCCATTTTCATAGCAAAACCTGGGCCGTATATTTCAGCATCTACGCGCATATTTACAGGGGTATTTCCTGTAAATAACAAATTTTCTAAGTTTTCACCATTAACAATATCACTAAATCCTATTTTATTATTAGAAGCATTTACGCTGGCCGAAAAAATATTTATTTCATATTTTGAACTTAAATTAGACAGTTCCGCAGGATTCATACCGGCATTAAGTATTCCGACTCTAGTAGACATATTGATTCCTGAAAAATGGTCTTGAGCGGTCATGTTTAAGAACGAAATGAAACAAAAAATAATAGGTAGTTTTTTCATACAATTTGTTTTTGTGAATATTTATTATTGAGTTATTGAAAGGTTGAAAGTAAAATACTGTTTTTTTAGTATTAAATGGCATTCCAGATCACATCATTTGGAGCAGGAGCAATTATTTTTATATTTTCCTTTGTAACAGGATGGATGAACATTAATTTTCTAGCATGCAAATGGATTCCTCCGTCCGGATTGCTTCGGTCAAAACCATATTTTAAATCCCCTTTTATAGGTAATCCAATCGCTGAAAGTTGAGCCCTTATTTGATGGTGTCTTCCAGTATGAAGATTGATCTCAAGCGCATAGTAGTTGTTTAGTTCTTTGATAATTGTATACTCTAAACTGGCTAATTTGCTTTCAGGGACTTCTTTTTCGTGCGCTTTTGAACTATTGTTTTTTTCGTTTCTTTTTAAATAATGAACGAGTGTATCAGTGGGCTTGGCAGGTTTGTTTTTGACAATGGCCCAATATGTTTTTTGAGTTTCACGGGTACTGAATAATTCATTCATTCGAGTCAGAGCTTTACTGGTTCGGGCAAATACAACTATTCCGGTTGTTGGCCGATCTAAGCGATGTACAACACCCAGGAAAACCTCCCCGGGTTTGTTGTATTTGTCTTTGATGTATTCTTTAACCACATCTGATAAGGGTTTATCACCCGTTTTGTCCCCTTGAACAATATCTCCTACACGTTTGTTAATTACAATAAGATGATTGTCTTCGTGAAGGATTTGAAGGTTGTTTTTAGTAGAAATTATTTTCATTTGGATTTTTAGATTGTTGGATTTCCAATACTCTTAGAGTATTCGACAATAATCAAATTCTCTTAAAGGCTACTCATCTAAGAAGTCAAATTTAATATTGTTCATTTGCATTAGGGAAATCACTTGATTTTACATCTGCAACATATTGGCCAATGGCCGTTGTCATTCCGTCATATAAATTCATATACCTTCTTAAGAAACGAGGACTGAATTCGTTGTTCATTCCTAACATATCATGAATTACTAATACTTGTCCGTCAACACCACCCCCAGCACCAATACCAATAACTGGAATCGAGATGCTTTGGGCTACTTTTTCGGCTAGATGAGCTGGAATTTTTTCTAAAACTAAGGCAAAACAGCCTAGTATTTCTAGTAATTTAGCATCTTCGATTAACTTATGTGCTTCTTCCTCTTCTTTGGCACGAACGGTGTAGGTTCCAAATTTATAAATGGATTGTGGTGTTAAACCTAGATGTCCCATAACTGGAATTCCGGCGTTTAATATTTTCTTGATAGAGTCTTTAATTTCTTTACCACCTTCTAGTTTTACGGCATGACCACCGCTTTCTTTCATGATTCGGATGGCAGAGCGCAAGGCTTCTTTAGGATCGGATTGGTAACTTCCAAAGGGTAAATCCACCACTACCAAAGCTCTTTCAATGGCTCTTACCACAGAGGAGGCGTGATAAATCATTTGATCCAGCGTAATAGGTAATGTAGTTTCATGACCAGCCATAACATTTGAAGCGGAGTCTCCCACTAATATTACATCAACTCCTGCCGTATCAACGATTTTTGCCATGGTGTAATCGTATGCGGTGAGCATCGAAATTTTTTCTCCATTAGCCTTCATTTCAATCAATGACTTTGTTGTAATTCTTTTATAATCTTTTTTTGCGACAGACATATTTCCTTTTTTGAGAGTGTAAAGGTACTAAAATGTATAATTTTAGGTTGAAAATGTAGCACTTATATTATATCGGATACAAATTAATCAAAAAAGTAATCATACGAAAAATTCTAGTACTGACTTTATTGCTCTCCTCAGTATATTAGTAGGCTCAATATCAAGAAGTTCAAAGCGTAATTGATACTTTTTTTCAAGCCTTCCATGCCAGAGATTCACCTCAATTGCATTTACTTTGTGATGATACAAAGATATTGCAATCCATTGCTGAGAATGAAAAAGGCACTTTGCTTTCTCATGAAAAACCAGAGGGCATTTTATAAATCTATAGCTTAAAATTTCAAGAAAAAATTCTCAGGTATTCCATTCAAATAAACGGAGCCATGGAGCATGTCTGGACAACGTATGAGTTTTATGTTAATGGTACACTAAGTCATACTGAGGTAAATACGTTTACACTTTTCAAAAAACACAACCACTGGAAAATTATTTATCTTATTGACACTCGAAGAAAGTAGTTTGATGAGTTATTTTTAGAATATTCATTGTGTGTTACAAATAAGATAAAAATTAATTGTAATTTTTGGGTTCTGTAATTTTTTACTAATACATTTGCATTTTAAAAAAATAAATTTATGCAGTTGTATGAAAAATTGTCTCGGATTGGTTTTCTCAAAAATAGTTATGCCTTCAAATTCCTGTTTGTTGCATTTATAGGCATTCACATTCCATTAATTGGATTGTTATTTTTTGTGCTTTATGCAAGTAAAACAATTTCAGCCGATTCTATTTTAATTTTTGCGCTGATTATTACTTTATTAGCAACAGCGGTCACTTTATTTTTTTTAAAAAAACTAATTAAACCAATTGAGGTAGCTTCCAGGTCATTAATTGCCTATAGAAAAGACAGAACAATACCTTCTTTGCCAACTAATTTTTCGGATGAAGCAGGGTTGTTAATGAGTAATATTCAAGAATCAATAGCTGATAACGAAAATTTCATTACTGAAAAACAAGATTTAGTTTATTTGCTTTCGCATGATCTAAGAAATTTTGTAGGAAATTCAAAATCGGCCGCATTGCTTATTTTAGAAGAGGATTCTTCGGATTATATAAAAGAATTAGCGGAGTTAATAGTTCAATCCAGTGGTGAACAATTTCATTATATTGAAAGTTTTATCACATTATTAAAGGAACAAGATCAAATTATAAAAAGAAATTCTCAGGACTCCCTAATTCAATTTTCACCTGTTTTTTCTATGGTGGCAAAACAATTAGATCAGGTATTAGTGGTCAAAAACATTAAATTAGTTTTATCAATTGACGTTCAGGAAGCACTTTTATCAATTGACGATGAGTTGTTGATTCGAGTTTTAGTCAACGTAATTGATAATGCTATAAAATTCTCCTACCCAAATAGTGAAATTGAGGTTCATGTGTATCTTGATGGCACTAAACTGTATTTAAAAGTGAAGGATACAGGAGTAGGTTTTGTTCAAAAACAGAGTGACGAATTATTTAAAAAATTCACTAAAATGAGTATGTCTGGCACTTCAAATGAGCCTTCTACAGGAATTGGATTGTATTTGTGCAAAAACATAGTAGAACGACACAACGGTGTAATTTATGCACAAAGCAGTGGGACAAATAAAGGGGCTACTTTTTCAATTGTTTTTGATACAAAAAAGGGCTAAAAATAGTTTTCTAATGTGTTTTTGTTCTTCTTAGGGCGTACGAAATCTGAGAAAATATTTTAAGCACTGTAAACAACAAGATTACTAGGTGCAATATAAAAAAAAGCTGTAATTCTATTCTTGATTTGGAATAGCGTTACAGCTTTTAGTTTATGACAGGGATAAAAATAGAACGGCAAAACCGGTGCTTTTTAGTACACCTAATACCATATTTTTGCCACCTTAGCTTTTGGTGTAAATACTTAGTATTAGTTTATTTTTTCTAATTGACCTACTTTTTTCCAGTTTGGATCTATATTTAAAGCGACAGCGATGTACACTTCACTTTTATTTACTTTGAAAGCAGTTCCTTTATTCATTTCAGCATTGACTTCTTTAGGTGTTAAGTTGTAAATTGCTCCAGTAATAGGATCTACAATGATACCAATCAAGCCACCAAATAAAATATTTCCAATATACCAAGCATTGAATTTTTTGGTCAAGTTAGTTTCAAAAGTTTGGTATCCTTCTAATTTAATCATCACATGATGTTCTTTTTTTCGTTCCAGTTTGATTTCAAAAGGCGTTTTTCCTACTTCGATTTCATCAATAAAAATAGAGGCAGCAGCAGGGTTGCTTCTAAAATTTACTTTTTGTTTAGAGCCGGAAACAATTGTAGCACAACTACTCATTAGTAGCGCTAGGGATAATGTAGAAATAAGGATTGTTTTTTTCATTAGAGTGTGTATAATTAATTAAGTTGTAATTTATATTGGGGGATTGTGGTTACGTCTCCGTCATAATAATAGAAATCTACTTTGATGCGATAACAAAGACTCCATATATCGGGAGTTCTCTTTTCGGTTACTTTTACAAGATTAGCGCCTTTTTCTCGGGCTAATTTTCGGGCTTTTGTCAGGTGTGAGTTAAAATCACAATCGGTTGTGAAACCACTGTCCTGATATCTGGCATTTCCTATTTTTTTGGCACCTTCAGGAATTGCATGATGAACATCAAGAAAGGCTACGGGGTCTTCAATTGTTAGTGGTTTTTCTGAAGATTCAAAATTAGAAGTGATTTTTGGACTACAGCTAAAAGCTAAAAATACAAAAACGAGAAGAGATAATTTTTTCATTGTCAGATGGAATTGGTTATTATTATTATTATTATTATATGGGTAATTTTTATTCTACTCTAACTTTAATAGCACCATAATTATCAGACTGAAAAGTAATAAGTCCAAAAACAGTTTCTCCTTTTTTTATTATTTTGCCATTAATGGAGTAATCGTTCAGCTCAGTTTTGAACTTTTTATTGGCATTACTCGCAACAATCATATTTCCTAAGGCTAATCCGGGTCCAATAATCAGTCCTATTGGTGTCGAGCTGGTTTGCTCCGTCATTCCGTTTGAATTGGTTTTTGTGGTAAAAAATTGAATTGGAGATAGTAATAAATAAAACAAATAGGAGGCTGGGCTTTGTTTTAAAGATTTGAATGTTTTTTCATTCTCCAATAGATACAATTCATTTCCGCTTTCAAAATTTAATTTTATATCTTTTCCAAAAACCAAATCTTTTTCAGTGTTGTTTTTTACTTTAACAGCCACTAGTCGAAGCCCTTTTTTAGTCTCTTTCTTTGCGTATTTCTTATTTAATAAATCATATTTGTATTCCAGCGTTACTCCATGAAGTGTGTTGTTCGAAATATAATTAAGTGAAGCGGGTTGTATTGGTTTGTATCCTGAAGCACAACTATTTAGTAAAATTACAATCAATAATAAAAAAATAATTGTAGTTAATTTCATTTGCTGATTAATTAGTTTTTTTTATTGGTTGTCAATTAGTTTTTTTTGTAAGTAAAGTATACTTTTTCAAAAAGCAAACATAAAGAATTTACTGATACTATTAAAATTAAACAGTATTTATTTTAACCACGTTTTTGTTAATTTTTTTTGATTTAATTTTAAATTTTAGTTAAAAATAGTGGATATACTATACTCTTTTTTTAAAAAGAACTAAATTTGAGAAAACAGAAAATTTATAATTATGAAAAGAAATGCAACCGCAGTCTGGAATGGTTCACTCAAAGAAGGAGCCGGAAAACTAACTACACAAAGTACCACACTAAAAGATACCCAATATTCATTCAAATCTCGTTTTGAAGAAGGAGTGGGGACTAATCCTGAAGAACTTATCGCCGCAGCACACGCAGGCTGTTTTACGATGCAACTTTCGGCCTACATTAGTGAAGAAGGGTTTGAAATCGAAAGTATCGAAACCAAATGCGACATTGATTTAGTTGATGGATCCATTGTTACCTCGCACCTGATGCTTCAAGCAAAAATTAGCGGAATAACAGAAGATGCTTTTCAACAATTAGTAACTAAAGCAGAAAAAAATTGTCCTATTTCTAAAGTTTTGAATGCTGCAATTTCTTCGACTGCTTCCTTAGTTTAAAAATATACAGACATCAAAAAGGTTCGGTTTAATTTTAAATCGAGCCTTTTTGATGTCTGTAAAAGGAATGTTTCAAAAAAATAGTAATACAAATTTTTTTACTTAATGAACGTATAATTACTCTTTGATTATCAGTAAAATAACTATTTAAAAACTTGTAAATAAAACTAATGTTACTTTCATTAAATAATTATCACTGGATATGCGTGTCAAACATGGAGAGTTTGTTTCAATCATAGGAAAATCTGGCTGTGGAAAATCGACGTTGTTGTATTTGCTTTCTACGATGGATACGGAGTATGACGATCAGATATTGATTCATAAAGCACTATTTTACTATGATTTCATGTTTATAGAGCAATCCTTTCAATCCTTCTAAAGCGAAAACGGCTTTTTTTAATTTTGTTGTTTTGGGATCAATTGTATAATTATAGCTTGTTTTGAAACTAGCTTTGTTGGCAATTGCTTTAGCAAACTCAGAACGGTATAAATCGCAGTTTTCAAAAACAACTTCGGTCAAATCAGTGCTCATAAAATCAACGGCAATAAGACTACAATTAGAGAAGGAGGTTCCTTTGATTTTTAAAGTGTAAAATTTAGAGAAATCCAAAATACAATCCTTAAAAGCGATTTCGAAAATTAATTTATCGCACATGGCAAAATTGACATCTTTGATTTCACACCGATTAAAAGTTACGGTTCTAAAGGCCACATAATTAATTTTAGCATTGCTAAAAGTGCAGTCATTGAAGGTACAATCAATGAAAGTTACCGCTAAAAAAACGCATTGGGAGAAATTACAATTTGTAAAAGTACAGCATTCAAATTCCTTAAAATTGACTTCCTCTTCCTTGTACGTAATGTCTTTGTATTCAATATCTAGAAAATATTCGGGCATTTAGTGGTTTTAAATTCAGTTTTATTGCTATCTTTTCATCACAAAGAAACAAAATTCGAAATTGTTAAATTGGATAAATTAGTCTTATTATTTTTGGAATTTTAAACTCTTTCGTAATCCGCTTTCCAGTGCTGAATCGCTTTTTTAATTTCCTTTGCCGAAAGATTTTCATTCAGCGCTCTTAGAGTTAACGCTTGAAATTCATCATCTGAGGCAAAACGTAACGAAAATAGCTGATCGTCATTTAAATGACGTTAAAAATCTTCCAATATTTTTCCGGTAAGAGAAAAATAACGGTACCGAAGTTCTAAATAGACAATTCGGTTTTGTAGGATCAACGCATAATGTTGACGCAACATAAAAACAAGGCAAAAGCACGACAAAGAGTACACTAATAAATATCCAGATTAAAGAATCTTCTTTTGGTACAACTAAAATAAATACTGAAGGCAGCAATGTCATGATTATTGGATAATGAATAAAATGATGAGGCGGATAGTACCGAATGTGATTTTTATAAGATTGTGCTTTCATTAATGTAGTTTAAAAAAAATTAAATATAAATTAAACTATGGATTTAAAGCATTAAAGGCTATGCAATTACTATGAGGTTTTTTTTAACGGAGTAGACCTTTATAATTTCTTTAGATTTCTTTAACATTTCGATAACTCGTTTTTCAAGATAAATTCAATAATTTTATTGAAAATATAAAAAAAATGATAGCTACAAAAGGATACGCAGTACAAGATGCTAAGACAGATTTAGCACCTTGGGATTTCGAAAGAAGAGAAGTTGGACCACATGATGTACAATTTGACATCCTGTTTTGTGGTGTTTGTCACAGTGATTTACACCAAATTAAAGACGATTGGGGAGGATCGATTTACCCAATGGTTCCGGGACATGAGATTGTAGGTAAAGTGGTAAAGGTAGGAAGTCATGTAAAGAAGTTTAAAATAGGAGATATAGCAGGGACAGGTTGCTTGGTAGACTCTTGTAGAAGTTGTGAAAACTGTAAAGAGGGATTAGAACAATTTTGTTTGAAAGGAAGAACCGACACGTATAATGCTTTAGGACAAGACGGAAAAACACCTACTTATGGCGGTTATTCGAATACCATTGTAGTACATGAAGATTTTGTTTTGCAAGTTTCAGATAAATTGCCTTTGGCTGCTGTAGCGCCTTTATTATGTGCCGGAATCACGACCTATTCTCCATTGAGACACTGGAAAGTTGGGAAAGGGCATAAATTAGCCGTTCTTGGTTTGGGTGGTTTGGGACATATGGCGGTTAAATTTGGAGTTTCTTTTGGAGCTGAAGTTACCGTGTTAAGTACATCAGCAAATAAAGAAGCCGATGCCAGAAAATTAGGAGCACATAATTTTATCGTTACTAAAGATGCCAAACAACTCGAAAGTGTAGCTGGTTCTTTTGATTTTATTCTGGATACTGTTTCTGCACCACACGACTTAAATTTGTATTTGTCATTATTGAGAGTAAACGGCGTGCATATTTGTGTGGGCGTACCACCAACACCTTATGAAATTCAAGCTTTTAGTCTCATAGGCGGACGAAGAAGTCTTGCAGGTTCGCTTATAGGCGGCTTGCCTGAAACTCAGGAAATGTTAGATTATTGTGCGGAACATGGTATTGTTTCTGAAATAGAAATGATTGATATCAAAAATGTTCATGAAGCATATGACCGAATGACAAAAGGAGATGTCCGGTATCGTTTTGTAATAGACATGGCTACATTGTAAAAATAAGTTTAAAAACCAAGCCCCTAAAAAAAACTGATACATTTCGGCTTTTTTAGGGGCTTTTTTTATGTGTAAATAGGAATGCTACAGTAGTGTTGACAATAATTATTTTATCAGGTATTTTGTTTTGTTCAGAGTTCCTACGATTTCAAAGAGATTCAATGCGCCCCCCTTTTTTAAGTCTCTACTTGCCGTTGCCGATGATATATTGGACTTGCTAACTTTACCAGCATAAAAAGTTAAGAACAAAAACCTTAATTTAACTTATGAAACAAGTGCGTAAAATTTATGACCGAGCTTTTAAAGAGAAAGCCGTTCAATTGAGTTATGATAGACATAAGATCTCTGAACTAGCCAGAGAATTGGAAGTTACCGCTCCCCAGTTGTATAGATGGCGAAAAGAATAAGAAGAGTTCTGACAAAGAAGTTTTTCTGGGAATGGAAATTTTGTATTGTTTTTTCAGTAGTTAACAAAATTTACTATTAACAAATGCACTCACTCACTTGAAATCAATATGGCTAATTTGGAGGCAACATAAAAGTGTTTTCCTGTTTTCCGTTAAGAAACATAAATCGTAAACTTAAAATCTACCTTAGTAAGTTTTGATTTCTGGAAAACAATATTAAAAGCTTGAATTTTACTTAATTTTGGGTTCAGATTTTTTAAGTAATTCTTTAAGATATTTACCCCATATTTTTGGATTGGAATGTGTGCCATGGCCAGTGGTTTTATCTGTAATAGGTAATAAGATATATTTTCCATTTTTAACGTTTTTAATTTCTTTCTCCATTAATCCGAGTTCAGGAGGGTTTACTTGATCATCGGCAGAATTTATAGCAATTAAAGGGGCTTTAATTTTTGACAAGTAAGGTTGCGGATTGTAATCTCTTGAGGAATCAAAAGCATAAATCAGATCATTAGCATCTAATGTTGATGAATATCGGGCTAAAGTATTTTCCATCATTATTTCTGCTTTCTCTCTGGTTGGGGCTGCAATTTGCCATTGTAACGGACTACTCACCATAAACATCAGAGATAATATAGCGCCAGTCATTCCTTGTTGTGGCTGTTGAATATAATTACCCTCTTTCCACTCAGGATCCATTTCGATTAATTTAATCGCCATTTTTCTTTGAATGCGGTTTCTACCGGCTATTTCTGCTGGTAAGCTTGCCAAAGGCATTAGTGCATCCATAAAATCAGGGTAGGTGTAACCCCAAACCCAAGTGTGCATGCCGCCCATTGATGTTCCCATTACCAATCGAAGATGATCTATTTTCAAATGTTCAGTCAGTAATTTATAGTTTGCCAAAACCATATCGTCATAATTGTATTTGGGAAATGCCATCTTTAAGCCATTGCTTGGTTTGCTCGATTTTCCGTGTCCAATATCATCTGTTAAAACAATAAAATACTTTGTGGCGTCTAACAATTGACCCTTTCCAAATAAATTGCCTCCAAACTGTTTGCTCAAAAAGGCGCTTCCGCTTCCGGTGGTGCCATGCATAATTAAAACAGCATTGTTAATTTGACCTTTCTTATTTTTTGTTGGTTTCCCAATGGTTGTGTAATGTAGTTTTAGTTGGTCTAAATATTCTCCACTTTTAAAAGTAAAATCTTTTATTAGATAATCTCCCTCAATTGGTGCTGGAAAATCTGTCTGTGCAGTAACACATTGGACAGATAAAATATAAAAGAAAATAAAAGCACATGTATTTTTTATTAACATTTCATTAAAATTTAAATTAATAATTTTGGAATAAGATCAGGATAAATTATATTATTTGTTCTTTTATTTTGATGAGACTATTCGAATAAAGAAAAGTTCTTTCAAACATTATACTACTTAAAAACAGACAGTTAATATCCTGCGGCCGCACCATCTTTTCTACTTTCTGAGGCTCCAAAATACACTTTTCTTATTGCGTCATACATGATTGCCTGATACCCTCCATAATACCCTCCAAAGCCAATTTTATGTCCCTTCTGGATCAATTTTTTTATTTCTTCAAAATCAAAACCACTTTCAATTAGGATTTCGCCTTTGCCTGTTGACAGCTCGCCCGTAAAATCAGTTGAACCAATGTGTTCAAACCTTGGTGCATCTCCTGCTTCCTGTAAATTCATACCAAAATCAATCAGGTTCATTAATATTTGAACATGACCTTGAGGTTGAAAATCGCCTCCCATTACACCAAAACTCATAAATGGTTGTCCATCTTTAGTAACAAAACCCGGAATAATAGTATGAAAAGGTCTTTTCTGAGGGGCATACGAATTTGGCGTTCCTTCAGCCAAATTGAAGCATTCGCCTCGATCCTGAAGCATAAAACCTAATTTTGGCGGAACCATTCCAGATCCCATGCCTCTATAATTACTTTGAATTAAAGAAATCATGTTTCCTTCTTTATCGGCGACAGTCAAATAAACTGTACCGCCACTGCTTTCTTTTCCAGCTTTAAAAGTCCCTGCGCGGTCAGGATTAATTAAATCCCTTCTTTCAGTTGCGTACTCTTTAGACAATAAATCATTTACAGAAACTTTCATAAAATCTGAGTCCGCATAATATTTCGCGCGATCTTCAAAAACAAGTTTTTTTGCTTCGTTTACAATGTGCAAATGTTGAGCGCTACCAAAGGGTATTTTACTAAAATCATAACCTTCTATAATATTAAGCATTTGCAAAGTAGCCATTCCTTGTCCGTTTGGTGGTAATTCCCATACGTCATAACCCCTGTAATTTGTTGCGACAGGTTCAATCCAATCCGAATGGTGTGTTGCAAAATCTTCATAAGCTAAAAATCCGCCTTGAGCTTGAATAAATTTAGCAGATTCTCTGGCAATATCTCCTTTATAAAAAGCATCTCTTCCTCCTTTGGCAATTTTTTTATAGGTATTAGCTAAAAATTGGTTTTTAATAATATCTCCTTTTTGAGGTAATTTGCCATCTACAGTATAAGTTTCCTTGATATTAGGGTACTGTTTCATATATTTATTTATCGTGACTTGCAGATAATAAGCAATTAATTCTGTAGTTGGGAAACCTTCTTCAGCATATTTTATACTTGGATTTAAGATGTCCTGCATGGGTAGTTTTCCAAATTTATTATGCAATTCGAACCAACCATCAACACAACCTGGAACCGATACTGGCAGGGGACCACTTGGTGGAATGTGTGTAATGTTATTTTTAGTGAAGTAATCTAAAGTTAGTGCTTTTGGAGATCGTCCGCTGGCATTCAAGCCATAGAGTTTTTTGGTTTTTGCATCCCACACTATCGCAAAAAGATCACCACCAATGCCGCTACCTGTTGGCTCCATCAAGCCTAATGCGGCATTTACAGCTATTGCGGCATCCACTGCTGTACCTCCTTTTTTTAAAATATCGATTCCTATTTGTGTTGCTAAGGGTTGACTGGATGCTACCATTCCGTGTTGCCCAATAACTTCAGATCTTGAAGCAAAATTCCTGCCCGTTAACCGGTCTTGAGCAAGTATAAATGTTGTTGATATCAGCAACAAAAAGAGGAATCGATTTTTCATTTGTGTATGATTTTAATTAGTTTATATCCCAATATAATTTAGTTTCGCTTTTGTCACCACCTATTTTTGTAGCCGCGTTCGTGTAATTAGTTCCATTTAACTGTTGCTCATTTGCTGGATATTTCATCCGGTTTGGATAACCTGAAAAAGCATTTACGGGTATTGTTAATTTTGGGAAATCTAATCTGCGAACTTCCAACCATCCTTCAAATGGGCGATTGTATAATGCAATCCATTTTTGGAAACCTATTTTTTGTTTCCATCCACCTGCAGCGGTCGTGTAAGCAACGTCCGATCTTAATAAGTATTTATCAGCATTTGCCTCAGTACCGCCCCAATATAGTATTGAAGCTTTAATGGCATTATTATAATGAGATTCTGCAGAACCGGTTACGTTGTAGCCACGCTCTTTTGCTTCAGCTCTATAAAATTCCATTTCCACGTAATCTATTAATACGTTTGGCGCGCTAGGGTCAGCTACACGAGTACTTGGCTTTGACATTTTTGGATAATCACTTGGGATGCCCATTATGCCTCCAACGTATAAGCCTACATTATTCACTCCAAAAAAACCTGGTTTACGTGGATCTTCAAAACTATTCAGAACATCCATTAAATCTTTTGCCGCAATATAATCGGTGCGATTGGCCAACACCAGTTGATCATACAACGGATTATTATTAGGTATTGCGGTAAAATATTTAACAAAACCATTATTAGATATCGCGTTAATAGCATTTGGATTGGCTTTTTCAAAGGCTGTTTTCGCTAATGAATTATCTACGTCAGATATTGTCATAGCCATTCTTACCTGTAAAGAGTTTGCAAAAGAAATCCACTTTGCTACAGAACCTTGAAAAATAATATCTTCTGACGATGTGAAGCCAGGAGCACTAATACTTAATTTGGCTATGTCATTTTCCAATCGGATCATTAATTCTTTGTTAACAGTTTTGGCGTCATCATAAACTGGGAAAAGTAGCTGATCATCTAACGACTTGGAGTAAGGAATATCGCCATAAGTAGTCACCAAAATGTTAAAGGTGTACACTTGCATGATATCGATAATTGCTAATTGATTTGTTTTTATAATTGGATTTAAAGTAACATCATTTGTTATAATACGGGAGCTTTCTTTTAAATCATTCAAAACATCTCTATACATTCTAGTCCACCATGCATCATTAATCGACCTTGTGACATAATTAAATTGTGCCTCTTCCTGAATAACAGCCTGAGCCCAATGATTTACAAAGTGTCGAAAGATGTTAACATTTACACTGGCTGAGGCTAAGCCATCTGACAATGTTTTAACGGCATTTGAGAATAAACTACCCGGAGGGACTTCACTAGCCCGTTTAGTTTCATCATTAAAACGAGTAATGTCGTCTGTACAGGCGCTAATTAGTAACACCAATACTACTATTGAAATAAATCTTTTTTTCATGATTGTAAGTTTATAATTTTACTTTTACGTTTAACCCAATAGCACGTACTGTAGGGTAAGATCCACTTTGATAGCCTTGTATGTTGCCTGAAGATAAGTTTTCTTCAGGGTCAGCGTAGGGAACATTTTTATGGATTAACCATAAGTTTCTTCCAGTCAACGAAAATTCTATTTCATTTATAGATTTAATTCTTGACATTATTTTTTTTGGAAGAGAATATGAAATCGCTACCTCGCGAAGTTTAACAAAACTCGCATCATATACAAAATTTGATTGAGGAAGATATCCACTAGTGCCTGAAACTATAGTAACTCTTTTTGTGTTAGGTTCTCCATTCGCTGTAACTCCTGCCAAAATTATACCTCCTCCATTGGCAACAGCATCTCGTTTTGGGTTTCCAAGATCATTAAGCCCAACAGTTTCGGGTAAAATACCCGACATTGTACCGTAGTACATGTCTAAAGAAAATAATTGACCTCCTTTTTTTACATCAATTAAAAAACTTAAGTTAAAATTTTTATATCTGAAACTATTACTCAATCCACCAATCCAATCTGGATTAACATTTCCAATTACATTTGAGGTAGTAGTTGTAAATTGATATAAACCGTTATCCTTTATAAGTCGTTCCCCATTTAACATTTCATAAGTCACCGATTGTAATTCGCCATAAGGTTTACCTAACGAAGCATTTAAGCTAACTCCACCTTGGAAAGTTCCTAATTGCAAGTTTTTACTGTCGTTGTATAAGGATAAAACTTTATTACGATTTCTTGTGAAATTTAAATTCACATTCCAAGAGAAATCGGCGCCTTTTACCGGAGTTGCAAATATAGAAACTTCGATACCTTTGTTTTCAATATCACCGGCATTAATAAATTTGCTGGAGTAACCTATAGCAGTAGAAACAGCTACAGGAATAATTTGATCTACTGTGTTAGTATGATAATAAGAGGCATCAAAACCTATTCTGTTATTAAAAAAGGACATTTCTAAGCCAATTTCTTTACTGATTGTATTCTCAGGTTTTAATGCACTATTGTTTTTAGTATTAGGTAAAGAAAAAAGCAATGTGCTATCAAAAGGATTTGGCTTATCATACACATCTCTTAGACTTCCCCAAGCGGCATCATTTCCAACAGTAGCATAATTTAGTCTAAGCTTTCCAGAAGATAACCAGGGTAAATTTTGAAGATGATTATAAAAAATATAACTGCCGGAAACGGCATAATAATTATATGCATTTGCTTCTTCAGGCAAGGTTGAAGATTTATCCCTACGCAAGGTTGCATCTAAAAGAAGTAATTCCTTGTAATTTATTGTTACGCCACCAAATACACCATCTACTGCTTTTGGTTGATACGATTCAATCGCTGCAGGGACAGTTCCTTTTGAATTAGAAACGGCATAAAGTTTTGGAACAACTAAACCTCCTGCAGTTTGAGAAAAAATTGAACTTATTGTATTTCTTCTAATATTGAGACCAGCTAAGGCATTAAGACTGAAATCGTCATTTAATTTTTTATTTATTGTTGCCAATAAATCGTAATTAGTTTCATTAAAATTTCTATCAAAACGAGAATAAGATGAAATTCCAGCACTTCCCACGGCTCTTCTTTCCTGTTGCATTTCTGAATAGGTATCTACAGAAACTCGGCCTAAAAGGTCTAACCAGTCGGTAACCTTATAGGTGATTGTTGCGTTTCCAATGACCCTGTTTCTAGTATCGTTTTGATAATTCTCATAAACAACCCAATATGGATTATCTGAAAAACCGGGAGTTAAATTGGTAAGTTTTGTAGGATCAGCCCAGTTCCAAGTAATATTTTTTCTATTTCTAAAATAGGCATCTTTTAATTCTAAAACATCAACATTAGTCTGATTAAAATGTCTGAAATTACTATTCACATTCCTTCCACTATCATAACCTGTTCCATATCTTCCTTTGCCATCAACTTGGGAATAATTTACTAATCCACTTACCACCAGTTTGTTTGTTATATTATAACTAGCACTAAGATTTACAATGTTTTTTAAAACACTTGCATTTGGTAATACGCCTCTTTCATCATTTCTGGAATATCCAATTTTAAAAGAACCTTTGTCAGCAACTAATCCATCAATCATAACATTATGATTCGTAGAAATAGCGGTTTGATAAAAACTGTCCGGTCCGTTTTTAGGTGCAATCCAAGGTTTTGGTTTTTGATAATTTGGTGATGCCTGATCAAATGCTTCCCAATCATATACTAATAAATTTGGGTCATAACGTGGACCCCATGAACGTGGCGCAAATGTAGGTACTACCAAGTCTTTAATTCCATCAGCATTAGCATCAAAAAATAGAAACCCATCTTTATCCTGAGGAATTGAACGCCCAGCGCCATATTCTTGTTGGTATTTTACAAATGTTGTTTTATCTATATTGCCAACCGTAACTCCGCTATTTACAGAAATTCCAAGCCCGTTTTTTGGTTTTTTTGTGGTAATCATTATTACCCCATTTGCTGCTCTTGAACCATAAAGTGCTGAGGCTGCGGCTCCTTTTAACACGTTAATCGATAAGATATCATTTGGATTAATATCAGCCGCTGCATTACCATAATCATAACCGCCTGCCCCTGATCTTTGCGACGCTGAATTTGTATTCGAATTATCCACCGGAACTCCATCTACTACAAATAATGCTTGATTGTTTCCTGTCAATGATTTATTTCCTCTAACTACAACATTTACTGATCCTCCTACAGAGTTACCTTGAGTTATTTGTAAACCTGAAATCTTTCCGGATAGTCCACTTGCAACGTTTCCTACTTGCGTTTTATTGACATCATCACCACTTATTTGTTGAGCCGCATAAGGAAGCGTGTTTTTTTTGCGTCGAATACCAAAAGCGGTAACTACAACTTCATTAAGGCTTTGTCCTTCCTCTTTTAAAACGACAGTAAGAAAACCACTTCCTAAATTAACTTCTTTGGTTTCCATCCCAATAAATGATATTACTAAAACGGATCTTACAGAAGGCACTTCAATAACAAAACTTCCATCAATGTCTGTTTGAACCGAAATAGTAGATCCTTTAACGTGAACATTAGCTCCTGGGATCGTTAATCCTTTTTCATCAACTACCTTTCCTTTTATTATAATAGCAGCTATTGCTTTAATTTCTGTCTGATCCAAACTTTCTGTCGCTGTATTTATCATCGAAATGCGCTCTCTTTGTAGTACAATGAGATTGTTTATTTCGTCATACTTAATGCTAAGTGGTTTTAAAATGCGTGAAAGTACGCTGGATAATAATTCATTAGTGGCTTCTATGTCCACTTTTTGTTTTAACTGAGTCATTCTTGAATTATAAGAAAACTTAACGTGTATTGATTTCTCAAGTTTAAATAAAGCATCATCCAGACTCACATTCGTCAAGCTAATTGTCACCTTAGTGTCAAGTTTTCTTTGTTCTTTACCACTATCTGCCAATACTACATTAGAAAAAATGAGAGCTAAAACAAATTGGAATAATGTTAACTTTATGATACGATAGCGTCGTCGTTGTTTTACTACAGTTTTTTTCATAATTTTGGTTTTTTGGTTAATACTTTAATTGGTTATTAGCGAAACATTACAATTGTCTTTTACAGGAGATCAATTGATTTTTTACGGCGTCGTAAATGTTACAGCATTTTCGGCGCTTTTTTTAATTTAATATAAATTGTAATTTAGTTGCAACCAATTGATTGAATACTAATTTGGTTACCATTCATTTGATACGTTGTGTTATTTCCAATACTTTCACAGATTATTTTTAATTTTTCAGATAAGGGCTGGTCAGTTAGTGAAGTAGTAATATGACATTCTTTTAACTTATTTTCTGGAAAATCAATATCTACTAAATACGCTTGCTCTATAGTTCTAAAAATTTGGACTACTGGAATATCGGTAAATTCAAAACTTAATTTTTCTACGTCACCAAGAGCACTAGTTAATGATTCATCTTGTGTTATATTGGTAATTTTATTGAATATAAGGGTTTTTCTACCATAACGAAGTGCTTGATTAGGCAATAAAATCACTTCTTTCTTTGTTGAATTAAAAGCAGATTTATTGGAATGGATTTTGACAATACCTGTTCTAACTATTACCTCCACATTAGAATCGTTTTCATAGGATTTTATTCTAAAACTTGTTCCTATAACTTTAGTTATTATTTCATTTGAATAAACCAAAAACGGTTTTTTAGCATCTTTGCTTATTTCAAAAAAACCTTCACCAGACAGATAAACTTTCCGTTCGTTTCCGACAAATATTTTAGGATAACTCAATTTACTTTTTGGTTGTAATAAAACCGAACTGCCATCTGACAAGATTATAACTTGGGACTTATTGGAGTTGTTTGTTTGCTCTAACAGGCCATCGGAATTCTCTTTAATTAATTCATTATAATTAAGCTCTCCATCATTGGCATTAAAAAAATTATGATAAAACCAAGTTGATATCAGCCCAAATACAAGTGTTGCTGCAATGCCTTTAATCCAATTGTTTCTTAAAAACAACACTTTGGTTTTGCGAGTGGTTTTCTTTTTATTCTCAATTTTATGCCATGTAGCTTCTAAAGCAGTCTGAACTGCATCAGCTGATAAATCGTCTGCGGGAACTTTCATTGCAAAAATCAATACGCGCGCTTCTTCAACTAATTTAGCTCTTACGGGGTTTTCCAAAGTCCAAAGCTCCCAATTTTGTTGGTCGTTTTGTTGTAGTACCCATCTTTTGAAGGATTCATCGGCCAAAAAATCGCCTATTTCAATATAATTATTACGGTTTTGCATGAATAAAAATGGGTTATAAAAGGAAAGAGGACATTTTTTTAAATTGATACTCACTTAATTCTAAATTTTTTCAAAAAATTTAAAATACTTGAGATAACAATAAAAAAAGAAGAGACTTATTTTCTTTCCAATTTTTACGAATATTTAGTAAAGACCTGTGAATCAAATTGTTTGCTGACTGATAATTAACTCCGAGTAGTTCTGCAATTTGTTCAACGCTTAGTCCTTGATGGTATCGCAGATATAAAGCCTCTTTCTGTCGTGCTGGTAAATTATTGATGAGCTGGTTGAGTGTTAAAACTTTGACAGCCATAGATTCATCCGCGATAAGAATATCCTCGATGGTAAAATCAAAAGTAAACGGAATCAAATCTACAGTAGTGGACTTTCTGAAAATATGGTCTCTTTCGTGAAGTCTGGCAATACGTTTTCGGACACTTGATAACAAATAAGCTTTTACGACAACATTATCATTAAGGGAATTTTTGTAAACCCATACGTCTGTAAAAACGTCCTGCACACAATCTTGTACCTTTTCAGGAAAAGGAGTAAACGAATTTCCATATCGCACTAAATGACTGTAATACTTTTTAAAAAGTGATGAAAAAGCCTTTTCGTCTCCTGATTTTAAAGCTTTCCAAAGGACAGAATCATCTAAATTATCAACAAGTAGTTTTTGGCTATTCAAAATTAATTTTGGCGTTAGAGTATTGTTTTTATATAAAAATTATAACATAGGTTTTTGTTAAATCAGCTTTTAGGTCTTGGTAATAAGATAGTTAATAAGTAGTAAGCCGTAATTAATTATTGGTTGCCTAAAAACTACATTTATAAATGACTGTAATATGACTTTTTGTATGTTATAAATATTCTTTGCAAGACGGTTAATTAATAGTACGGGTATCATTTTAAATAAAAAAATAAGTTTTTGTTGTAATTTTTTTAAGAAAAAACATATACTTTTACATTATTAAGATTGTTTGATTATTTTATTAATTTAATTAAATATTAATTTTTTATTAACAAAACTCTTAATAATAACTTAATTAAAAAAATGTTTTAAAAGAATAATTGTTTGTTTTTAATTTTACATTCATAAAACTTTTCCATTGATAATAACTTCTTTGACCAACTTGCAATACTTTACACATCTTTTCAATCGGAAATATCTTTTCATTGTTTCTGATGAAAGTATAAATCATCGACCGTTTTTGGAAAAGATGCCAATTGCTTTTTTTAATATATCTCGCTCTAGTTCCGCATCTTTTAGTTTTCTTTCAAGTTCAGAAATTCGTTCCTGTTCTGGCGTTTGCTTTAAATTGCCGTTACCTGGAAAACTTCCTTGTCCGAACTCTTCATACTCTTTTCGCCACTTATATAACTGTGAAGCAGTTACACCTAATTCTCTGGCAAGTTCGGAGATATTATGTCTCTCATAACTCAATTGAACTGCTTTCTCTTTAAGAACTCGGTCATAAATTTTCCGCACTTGTTTCATAAGTTAAAATTAAGGTTTTTATTCTTAGCTTTTTATGCTGGTAAAGTTAGCATGTCCAGAAAGTGCACACTCTTTATTACAGGCTAGATAGCGCTCCTTATTGTTATTGGAGACTATTAGTTTCTAAAAAAAATCTTAAATTAACGGCTTCTGGTGATACTTTCTTAGTTGTTTTTAGTATTTTGGCAGTAGAATCATTTATAAGAAACTGATTAGTATGAAATATAGAGTAGCTACCCCGTCATTAAATCTAAGAGATTTTCCGGCAACGCATGATAATTCCAAAATTTTAATAAAAATACCGTTTAGACATACCGTTAAATTAATTGAAAAAACTGCATCAGATTGGTGGAAAGTAAAGCTTTTGAACACTGAAAAAGAGGGTTTTGTATTATCAAAAGATATTGAGCTCGTAGATGAAACCACTGAAAAAAGTACGGATATTGAAGTGCCTAATTTTGAACTGGGTGCACGAGCAAGTCTGGACAGTAAAGAGGAAACGTACAAACCTATTGGTGATCCTTCAATTCCTTTTAGGGATTTAACTAGTCTTGAGTCTAAACTGACGTCAATTCGCAACATCATCACTGCACTGGATGTTTCAAAAAGTTTTCGGTATCAGAAAGACGCATCGGATACCTATTGTAATATTTATACTTTTGATTATTGCTTTTTTGCCAAGGTCTATATTCCCAGATTGAGATGGACGGATAAGGCAATTGAGCAACTGGAGAAAGGGAACGAAGTGGCTGTTATTTTTGATGAAACGGTAAGGCCTTTTTATTCAAATTACATCTATGATTGGTTTTTACAATCCGGAAATGAGTTTGGATGGGAAAGAATCGCTGATGTTAATGAACTTCAAGAGAAAGTAAATGCTAATGGTGGTGTAGGAATCATCTGTGCCAAAAGAATTGTTTTGAATAAATCCGGGCATATAGTAGTAGTGGTGCCAGAAACAGATACTGATAAAGCCTACAGGAAAGAGGGCAAAGTTATTTATCCGCTGCAGTCTCAGGCAGGAGCTGATAATTATAATTATTTTTCAGAAATCAGAGAAGATTGGTGGAGTAATAATGATCCTGAAAGTGGGTATGCTGCTGTGATTTTTTATTATCATGATTAATTAAAATCTCTTGTAAATAGTTTACTTCTTGTGGGGTTAAGTCACTAAGAAGTATACATACTTTCAGGTTTTTCTAAAAAGACATTAGTGCATTTGCAGTACTTACTTTTTAATTAGTAAAGAACTGCAAAAGCCATTTTCGTAATAACGAGCGTGTAAACTGTTGTATATTTGTTCGTAAATTGCTAAAGGATCATTTGATTCAATTGTAATAGAGAATATGTTTTCTAAAAGTACGATAAGGTTTGCTGGTACATCCGTTTCTTTGCCGTGTATAATAGATTCATAGACAAAGTTATTCCATTCTAAATCGCAAATAGGATTTTCTATTTCGTTTAATAAGGCATGATCCATAATAAAAACAAGAAAATTCAAAACCTCCTGTAGGTATTTTTCGTCGAAATAGTCAAATATTCGAAACTCAATACCATGATTTTTGTGCTTGTGAAAATTGATGTCTAGGCCAATTTTATCAATCTTTTCGTAATCTGATATTTCAGAATAACGGTTCACCCACCACATTGGATTTTCATGCATGGGATGTTCATCAAAATTCATCTGGACAATCTTCCCGGTTTTCATCACATTGGTGTCATAAGTGCCCACACCAATGTACCTTGACATAGCACATCGTTGTGATGCTTTTGTCAAATTGACGCTGCTGTCATTGTGCGACAAATAATCAGAAGAACCAAATTTTATCATAAACAAGGGGCTCAGCCATTGGAATAATCGAATAGCCCTCTGGTGTTTTTTTATAAAACCTAATTTGTCCTTAATTTCTCCATCACTATTTAACTCAGTTGGAATAGTTAAATTGAAGTGATAGGTCATATTATTAAAAACAGAATAATTCGTATCGTTTGAAATAAATATAGCAAAGGGATGGTTTACAGCACATATTTTTACAGGGCCGTATTCCGTAAAGATTTTGTCTTTATCAAAAGCGTTTTGTAAATGGTGTATGAAACCTTGTTTTATTGTAGCTAATTCAGCAATAACCGAGTCAACATCTGTTTTGTAAAATTTTTGCGTAACAAATTCAACTGTGTCACCATCAAAAATGAATTCTTTTTGAAGCTCGTCTATAAAATAAGGATTGTTTTTTTGTAGTATTTCAAAGATACTTTCCCCTGAATAGTCAGGATTTGGTTCATTATCTATGGGATCAAAAGTCTTATGTTGGTTGTTAATGTCCGTTTTTGTAAACGAATGGGAATTCATCAGTACCGGCAAATAATATTCTTTATCGGATAATATTTTCAGCAATGAATTCTGGTATATGTTTTCTTTGTAATTCTTAAAATGATTAACACTATACTTTTCATGAAGTCCTTTAGTAAGCAAAAAATCTTTGTCCACCACACGATGGTTTTCAAACTCTAAATAGCATTCATTTTCAATTCCTACGCCCCAATACAAATCATTTGATCTGTAATGATTTCTATAGTCTTTGTGTTTATCCAATAATTCAATTTCAAAACTAACAGCATTCATGCTATGATCCGTCATACACTTTTTTCTCCTTTTTTTAATAAATTATGTTGATATGGGAAGCTACTTTATCAGGTAGTTTTTTTGGAGTGTTTTTTATCTGTTGTTTTAGTTACATTGAAACAGATTCTTAAATACTTCGTTTTTTTAATGGGGTTGATGTTGTTTTTTATACCCATACAAGGCCTAAAGAAGACAACTCAATTTTTTTGCAAAAGTAAGTATTAAATAAGTCATATTCAAGCTATATTTTTAGATCTTGAATTTTATTTTTCTGTGACAGAATTTATCGCTTTGTTTTCCTGTAAATTACTCATAATTATATATTTAAAATTGATGCGTTAAATTGGTAGAATTGTTTTTTTTGTGTTCTAAAACAAAAGTTTAGAACCATCTTAAGACCAGATTTATTTGGATATAAAAAATGACTAAAATTGAATTCTAAGTCGTTTTTTATTATTTCATACAGAATATAGTTAAAACTATGCACTTTGGTACATTTCACTTTCGCTTCTAAAAATTTCACCAAGAACATGCGAATTATTTATTCAGCTTTGATGTGTTTAATTTGCGAATCTGCGGTTTGATTTTTTTGTTCCCATTTTAACCTTGCAGACTTTAGTCTGGCAAACCAAATCTATGGATATTTAAGCCATAGTAGTTTAATTGTTTTGAGAAAATTTTATTCCAAAAATGCTTTCAATTCCTTATAGGTTTTAATTTTCACGCTTACTTTGTCCTTTCCTAAAACACTTTCAATTTGGGTAGGAATTGGGAGTTTTACGTTTAATGTTGGTTCAACCGTATCCAAAAATTTAATAGGGTGGGCGGTTTCTAAGAAAATACCAATAGCATTTGGGTAATTTTGTAATTCTTTTTTCAATCCTAAATAACCCACTGCTCCATGAGGTTCAGCAATATAGCCGGATATATTATAGATGGTATTCATGGCTTCTAAAGTCTCTTTATCAGAAAAAGTAAACGAAGAGAAATCTTTTTTGAATTGCTCTAAGTCATTGTGATACATTTCCTGAATTCGGATAAAATTACTTGGATTCCCCACATCCATCGCATTCGAAATAGTAGCTATAGAAGGTTTTGGGGAGTAAATTCCGTTTTCTAAAAACCGAGGAACCGTATCATTTACATTCGTAGCCGCTACAAAATGTTGAACAGGCAAGCCCATTTTCTTAGCAATGATCCCCGCACAGATATTCCCAAAATTCCCACTTGGGCAAGAGAAAACTAACGGTTTGTTTCGTTTTTTTAATGCTTTGTACGCAAAGAAAAAATAAAACATCTGTGACAACCAGCGCGCAATATTTATTGAATTCGCTGATGTTAAGTTTTTATGTTTTAGACTTTCGTCCAAGAACGCTTTCTTTACCATATCCTGACAATCATCAAAAACGCCGTCCACTTCAAGCGCTTTAATATTCTGTCCTAAAGTAGTCAATTGTCGCTCCTGGATGTCGCTCACTTTTCCTGATGGATAAAGGATAATCACTTCCACACCTTTTATATCAAGGAAACCACTGGCGACAGCACCTCCCGTATCACCGGAAGTGGCAACAAGAACCGTGTTTTTACTGTCGGCGTTATCTTTATTGAAATACCCCAAACAACGCGACATGAATCGCGCGCCTACGTCCTTGAAAGCCATTGTTGGTCCATGAAATAATTCAAGGGAATAAATATCTTTTTCGACTTCGACCACGGGGAAGTCAAAACACAGGGTTTCGGCAATGATTTGTTTTAAAGTGTCTGTGGGAATTTCGTCATCTATAAATTGTTTAATCGCCTCAAAAGCAATTTCCTCATGGCTTAAATTTTCGATGGTATCAAAAAAAGCAGGTGCTAATGGGGTAATTGTTTCCGGAAAATACAATCCTTTATCTGTGGCTAATCCTTGTACTACGGCTTCTCTGAAAGAAACTTTTGGTGCGTTATGGTTTAAACTGTAATATTTCATTGTGTATAGTATTTATAGAATCCCCACCCCAACCCTCCCCAAAGGGAAGGGAGACGAAACTGGATTTAGAATGTATTTATTGTAATTTTAAAATCGCTGTTTTTTTTTTATTCCTCTTTAGGGGGTTAGGGGGCTATTATTTTAATTCCTTCATCATTCACTTTAGAAACGTGAATTTCATATGGTAAATACATTTCTTCGTAAATAACACTCATGGCTTTGGCAATTTTATCGGCAGTTTCCTTTCCTTTGCTTAAAGCAAAAATAGAAGGACCAGAACCTGATATTCCGGAACCTAAAGCTCCGTTTTCTAAAGCAGTTTGCTTGATTAAATCAAATCCCGGAATCAAAACGCTACGCAACGGTTCTACGATTTCATCATGCAATGATCGACCAATTAAGTCATAATCTTTGGTGTACAATCCAGCGATTAATCCGCCTACATTTCCCCATTGCATAATCGCACTTTTCAAGGAAACTGTTTGCTTCAACACCGATCGCGCATCCGAAGTCTTCAACTCAATTTGAGGATGAACCACGATGGCATACAATTCAGAGGGACTTTCTATTTTGATAATATCCAATGGATTGGAACTTCTTACTAGCGTGAATCCACCCAAAAGGGCAGGAGCAACGTTATCCGCATGAGCATTTCCACTGGCTAGTTTTTCGCCCTGCATGGCAAATAAAACCAACTCTTTGCGTGTAAATGGACGCCCTAATAATTCATTGATTCCAAAAACTGCTCCCGCTGAACTGGCGGCACTGCTGCCAATTCCACTACCGGCTTTGATGTGTTTGTAGATTTCGATTTCGAATCCAAATTCCGTTTCAACAGCTTCCAGCATAGCCAAAGCGGATACTCCAGCCACATTTTTTTCGGTTTCCAAAGGCAAGTCGGCACCCACAATTTTAGTGATGCGAATCCCTTTTATGTCTGATTTCCGAATAATCATTTCGTCACCAGCAGTTTCTAAACACAGACCAAGGACATCAAACCCGCAAGAAAGATTGGCGATTGTGGCAGGGCAAAATATTTTTATTTCATTCATAATAGTAGTCTTAAATTCTAAAGTCATAAAGTGGTAAAGTCTTAGGAATGAACATAAAATCAAGTGGCTAACTTTCAGACTTTACGACATTTGACCTTACGACCTAATTTATACGTTTCCTATTCTAATTACATCTGCAAATATTCCTGATGCGGTAACTGCAGCTCCGGCACCAGCACCTTTTATTAATAAAGGTTGGTCTACGTAACGATCTGTGAAGAATAATACGATGTTGTCCTTTCCTTCCAAATTGTAAAAGGGATGGTCTTTAGGAATGAATCGCAACCCAACATTTGCTTTCCCGTTTTCGAATTGCGCTACGTATTTCAAACGAGATTCTTTGCTTAACGCTTCTTTATAAATAGTTTCAAAATGAGCGGCATGTGTCTGTAAAGATTCGAAAAATGCTTCATTTGAAGTCGTATTCAAACATTCTGCTGGCAGGAACGATTCGTTTGTGATTTCATCGATTTCCATTTTGTAACCGCTTTCTCGTATCAGAATCAATATCTTTCTGGCAACGTCAATTCCGCTCAAATCAATCTTCGGGTCAGGTTCTGTAAATCCCTGTACACCAGTTTCTTTAACAACGTCATGAAAAGTGTTATTTTCATCAAAATTATTAAAAATAAAGTTCAAACTTCCAGATAAAACGGCTTGGATTTTATTGACTTTATCGCCGGAGGCAACGAGATTTTTTACCGTATCAATGATTGGTAATCCAGCTCCCACATTGGTTTCAAATAGGAAAGGCGCATTGAACTGTCTGGATAATTTTTTTAGTTTTTTATAATTGTCGTATTCGGAGGCGCAGGCAATTTTGTTGCAGGTTACTACGGCAATATTTCTTTTTAAATACTGTTCGTAGGTTTTAGACACACTTTCATTTGCCGTGATATCCACAAAAATACTATTGCGTAAATTGAGCTCTTTTACATTTGCAATAAACTGTTCTTTATCCGCAGGTTCTCCAGTTTCTAAAGCAAATTTCCATTCTTTTAAGGAGATTCCGTCTTCATCAAAATGCATTTTTCGGGAATTTGACAACGCAATGACGCGCAGGTTTATCTTGAGCTTCTCTTTTAGGAATTTCTTTTGTTGGTGAATTTGTTCGATGAATTTCTCCCCCACATTTCCAACGCCCATTACAAATAGGTTTAACTGTTTGGTATTTTCTTCAAAAAAGTTTTCGTGCAATGAATTCAATGCTTTTTTCACATCTCTTTCGTTGATTACTGCCGAAATATTTCTTTCGGAAGCACCTTGAGCAATCGCTCGGATGTTGACGTTGTTTTTACCCAAAGTACTGAACATTCGACCGCTCAATCCTTGGTGGTTTTTCATATTTTCGCCTACCAAAGCAATGATGCAAAGGTTATTTTCAACAATGCATGGATCTATTTTATTTTGTAAAATTTCCACTTCAAAAGCTTTGTTGATGGCCTCTTGCGCCACATAGGCATCCGAATTTAGAATTCCAATACAAATCGAGTGCTCTGAGGAGGCTTGAGTGATGAAAATTACGTTGATATTTTTATTGGATAATACTTCAAAAAGTCTTTTGGATGAACCGGAAACACCAATCATTCCTGAGCCTTCAAGCGTAATTAAGGTAATAGCATCAATATGTGTGATTCCTTTTACAGGATTGGATTGCGCAAAAACCTGATTTGAAATATAGGTTCCTTCAGCCTTAGGTTCAAAAGTGTTTTTGATCAGAATTGGGATATTCTTTCTTAATACCGGTTGAATTGTTGGCGGATATAAGACTTTGGCACCAAAATGTGACAACTCCATGGCTTCTTGGTAAGAAATGTAAGCTATAGGTTGTGCTTGTTTTACAATTTTTGGATTTGCAGTATACATTCCGTTGACGTCAGTCCAAATCTCCAAGTCAGTTGCATCAAGAGCGCCTGCAAGAATAGCGCCTGTATAATCAGATCCACCGCGCCCTAAAGTAGTATTGATTCCGTCTAAAGAGGCAGCAATAAATCCGGGCATAACCACTACCTGACTCTCATTCGAAGTAAAAAAAGCAACAATTAATTCATTGGAAGCATCAAAATTAACAATTGCTTTTCCAAAATGGTTATTGGTTTTTATTAATTCTCGGCTGTCTTTATAACAGCTGTTTTTTAGGTCTTGTTTTAATGCTTCAGCAATGATATACGAGGACAGTAATTCACCAAAACTCAAAATAGTATCTGAAGTTCTGGGAGATAATTCGCCTAAAAGGTAACATCCATCCAATAAGGTTTCCAGGTGATTGATGATTCTTTTGATATGGCTCAAAAGACTGCTTTGTTCGCTTACTGGTATAAGTTCTTTTAAGGTATCTAAGTGTTTTTTTTCTATATCGGCAAGGATAACTTTGAAATTTTCGTCTCCAGCGGCCGCTTTTTGGGAGGCAATTTGAAGCAAATCAGTAACTTTACTGAAAGCAGAAACCACAACGATTAATTTTTCTTCTTTTGCTTTATCGCTAACGATAGCTAAAACCAGTTTTATATTTTGTGCATTGGCAACCGAAGTTCCGCCAAATTTTAATACTTTCATAGCAAGTTATTTGTTTTTAATGTAATGGGGAGTCGCCATTTTCAGGATTAATTGCCTGCAGGAGATCTAATGGTGTGTGTTGTTTTTTTTGAAAAATGTAATGTTTGTTATACACTCAAGGTCTTTCTTTCTTGTGAAAAAAATATGATAAATAGGATTATATGTTGAAAATTTACCCCAAGGGGGTAGTTGTAGTTGTTGTAGTAAACGTAACAGCAGTGCTAACCCAGATTTGAGTTGTTATCGAAGCGTGATATGTAGCTTTGTTGTTTTCCATTTTGATCTTTCAAAAGTACAGTTTTTTATAAAAAACAAAGCGTTTGACAGTGTTTTTGCGAATATTTTAAAATAGGAGAAGCTATTTGCGGATTATGAAATATTGTGTTATATATCAAGTCTCAGATAAAACTATTCGTATAAATCTCTAAATTTTATAAAAATTGTGTGCAGCTGAAGTTCTATTTTTTGTAGTGCTTAAAGAATTTAATTCTCCTTAATTTGCATTCCAAGCAGGTTAATGGGTTTGTGTTTTTATGAATTAGTGCTTTAATGTTCTAAGGAAAAGGAAAGGAACAATCAAAATTTGATCTGTTAAAGTCATATAGTTATCGTTATCTGAAAGCTATTATTTGGTTTTTGTTTAACTATAAAATACCCGTTGGGTGTAATTATTCAAAACGTCAGTTCGAGTGTTTTTTTGTGTAGTAAAAACGGAACAAAAAATGTATCGAGAACCGTTTTTAATACTAATTTTCTAGTTCTCGATATAATCCCGCCCAAAAGCGGGATCACTCGAACTGACGAAAATTATCATCAAAAATTAATTGAACCCAACGGGTTATGAAATGTAAATTATTAGCAATAAATGTTGTGTATTTATAAAGATTTATTCAATTTTACCTTTTAAACACTATCAAAATGGATAATACGCATTACATTAGTACTGAGTTACTTAGCCTGGAAACGCTAGAGGAAATTGTCTCACATCATAAATCATTGGCTTTGTCCGATGAAGCAAAAATAAATATTCAAAAATGTCGCGATTATCTAGATAAAAAAATGGCTTCACATTCGGATCCCATTTACGGTATAAATACAGGTTTTGGGTCGCTTTGTAATGTTAAGATTTCGAATGAAAATTTATCAAAACTTCAGGAAAATTTAGTCAAATCGCATTCCTGCGGAACGGGAGAGGAAGTACCAACTCAGATTGTGAAACTAATGTTGTTGCTAAAAATTCAATCGTTGAGTTATGGTCATTCCGGCATTCAATTGCAAACAGTGGAACGATTGATTGCCTTTTATAACAATGATATTCTTCCGGTAATTTATACCCAAGGATCGCTTGGCGCTTCGGGAGATTTGGCTCCTTTGGCGCATTTATCATTGCCTTTATTAGGTGAAGGTGATGTGTATTTTGAAGGTAAGAAAGTGCATTCCAGCGAAGTTCTAAAACATTTTGGCTGGGAGCCAATAGTACTGCAGTCTAAGGAAGGATTGGCCTTATTGAACGGAACACAATTTATGAGTGCTTATGGAGTACATATCTTAATGAAAGTCAGCAAATTTTCTTATTTAGCAGATTTAATAGGTACTATTTCACTTGAAGGATTTGATGGAAGAATAGAACCTTTTAATGAATTGATCCATTTTATAAGGCCTCACAAAGGGCAAATTGTAACTGCTAACCGCATAAAAGGATTTTTGGAAGGGAGCGAAATTATCGAACAGGAAAAAAATCATGTCCAAGATCCATATTCGTTCCGATGTATGCCACAAGTGCATGGGGCTTCAAAAGATGCAATTGATTATGTAAAAAAAGTGTTCAAGACTGAAATCAATTCCGTTACTGATAATCCTAATATTTTTATTGAAAGTGACCAAATCATTTCCGGAGGTAATTTTCACGGACAACCTTTGGCTTTAGCCTTAGATTTTATGGCAATCGCTTTGGCTGAGTTGGGAAGTATTTCTGAACGAAGAACGTATCAATTGATCTCCGGAACTAGAAATCTTCCGGCATTTTTAGTAGATAATCCCGGTTTGAATTCTGGTTTGATGATTCCTCAGTATACAGCTGCCAGTATTGCCAGCCAAAATAAACAACTAGCAACTCCCGCCAGTGTAGATAGTATTGTTTCCAGCAACGGGCAGGAAGATCATGTGAGTATGGGGGCAAATGCTGCTACTAAAGCATTGCGGGTTTTGGATAATCTGGAACGCATTTTAGCAATAGAATTGATGAATGCTTCGCAAGCCATTGAATACAGACGGCCAATGCTGTCAAGTGATTTTATTGAAATGTTTTTACAGGCCTATCGTGAAGAAGTTCCTTTGATTAAAGAAGATCGAATTTTGCATTATGATATTGAAAAGACGGTTTCTTTTTTGAACAGTTTTCAAATAGAAAATGATTTGTTAACAATGGCTTAACATTAACAATTAATAATGAATTAATTTTGCCGGACTAAATTTTAATGAAATGAACATAAATAATTTTTTCCAATTTTTGGTTCCTAAAGACAAAAAGTTTTTTCCGCTTTTTGAACAAGCATCAAGTAATTTAATTGAAATTGCTACAAATTTGCACGAAGCTGTAAACCTTCCTTTAAAAGAGCGCGAGGATCTTTTTCGAAAAATTGATGCATTAGAACAAAAAGGAGAGGATATAACACGTCAAACAAGTTTAGAGTTGAGTAGAAATTTTATTACTCCATTTGACAGAGAGGACATACACTCTCTAATCACTTCAATTGATAATGTAGCGGATAATCTTCATGGTGCAGCGAGCAGGATGAAATTGTATCAAGTTGATAAAATCACGAAATCCATTAGAAAATTGACTGAAATCAATCTTGAAGCATGTCAAAATATTGATGTAGCGGTAAGAGAATTGAGAGATTTAAAAAATATAAAGAACATCACGGATGCCTGCGTCAGAATTAACAAATTAGAAAATAAATCAGATAATGTTTATGATAAAGCAGTTCTTGATTTATTCGAAAATGAAACGGATGCAAAAAACATTATCAAGTACAAAGAAGTATTGTCAGTTTTAGAGACGGCTACTGATAAATGTAAAAGTGTAGCGAGTGTTTTAGAATCCATTTCTGTAAAACATTCTTAATTCATTCGTTTTATTCTGAAATTATAATTATGGAATTTACTCTACTTATAGTTATTATAGTCCTGGCTTTAATTTTTGATTACATTAATGGTTTTCATGATGCTGCCAATGCTATAGCAACCGTTGTTGCCACAAAAGTATTAACTCCTTTTCAAGCAGTTGTTTGGGCCGCTTTTTTTAACTTTTTGGCGTATTGGGTTTTTGGTTTTGGTGTTGCAGATACTGTGGCAAAAACAGCCAATACGATGGATATTAATTTAGTCGTTATTTTAGCGGGTGTAATCGCCGCTATCATTTGGAATTTATTCACTTGGTGGCAAGGAATTCCTTCTAGTTCTTCACATACCTTAATTGGTGGTTTTGCCGGAGCAGCTATCGCTCATGCCGGATTTGGAGTAGTTTCTTGGTACAATGTTGGAAAAGATGGAGGAATGCCTTCGGGTGTTTTGATCATCATTGCATTTATTATATTGGCACCTTTGTTAGGCGCTTTAATGTCTTATTTAATATCAATTTGGTTGCTAAATGCCTCTAAAAAAAGTATTTATCCTAAAATATTTACAGCTTCTTTAATGATTTTGACCATCTGGTTTGTAGAAAGTCAAATGATCTATTACGACCAGATTAAAGACCCTCGTTTTCCATCGTCTACTTTTTGGAGTGTTGCGTTTGAATCCCATAATATCAAATGGTTTTTAGTGGCATTCATCGTTCTGTCCATAAGCGCCTTCTGTTTGATATTTAGTAGTTTAAATTTAAATCAAGCTACGGCCTGGTTAAAAAAAATGCAATTACTGTCTTCAGCAGCCTTTAGTTTAGGGCATGGAGGGAATGACTCCCAAAAAGTAATGGGTATTATTGCAGCAGCGGTTGCGGTTTATATTCACACCAGTGGTGTTGCTCAGGAATCGCTTCCAGCTTGGTTAGATGTGGTGCTTCCTAATGACGAAGGAGCCTTTAAAATGCCAACTTGGATTCCACTTGCCTGTTATTCTGCTATTGCAGCAGGGACTTTAAGCGGCGGTTGGAAGATCGTGAAAACAATGGGTTCTAAAATAACAAAAGTGACCTCTTTTGAAGGTGTTGCCGCAGAAACTGCCGGGGCACTGACCTTATATTTTACAGAGCATTTTAAAGTGCCCGTAAGTACAACGCATACTATTACTGGATCTATAATTGGAGTTGGACTTACTAAAAGAGTTTCAGCCGTGCGATGGGGAATGACCGTAAGTTTATTATGGGCTTGGGTTTTAACCATTCCAATTTCAGCAATATTAGCAGCAATCATTTACTATATTTTTAGTATTTTTATTTAATACTAAAAGAAAAATCATAATAAAAAACCATTCTTACTGAGAATGGTTTTTTTATGCTCCAAAAATATATTTGTTTAAAACAGAAGATCTTGTCTTTCTTTCGTTAAATATGTTTTTTATTAAAAGGCGTTAAGGTCAAATTTTGTGATTTTATAGGTGTGTTTAATTTTTTAACAGCACTTTATTTCAAGAAAATAAATTTCGTGAATATATATTGAGTTTTTTATGTCTAATTTATTCCACTCAAATTTTTATGAATGCGTCTTCGTTTGTAATGGGTCTGTTTTAAATTAGCATCTCCGGATATAATGCTAATATTTCCGTCTATTTCTAGGATTGCTAATTTTACATCTTTAAAATATTCGACTCCATGTTCATGCATGGCTTCTTTTAATTCATCAGAAGTGATATTTAATTTGCTAAGAGTCTTAAAATCCAAATTGCCGTTGTGTATAAGGATTTCTGGTTTTTCTTGCATGAAATCACTGAATCTTGGGTACTTAAACATCAATTTTTTTAAAATAAAATTGATGGTAAACAATACAGTTGCCGCAGCTAAACCTTCCGATAAACTGGTGTCGTTTCCTACCATTGCATTTTGAACAGAGTTACTGATTAGCAGAATTAATATTACATCAGCAGTGTTTAGTTGAGACAATTCTTTCTTGCCAAAAAGTCTCAAGGCAATAACCATAAAAAAATAAACGAAAATACTTCGAAGAATTATATCAAGATATTCGTTCATTTTTTTAGTTTTAAAGTAATTTTAAAAGTTTTCAATAGACTGTAAACGGCTACTGACTGCTATTTTATTTTAAAATTTTTCTCGATTGCTTTGATCATTTCGCCGGCAATATCTTTATTGGTAGCTCCTTCAATTCCTTCTAGTCCTGGCGATGAATTTACTTCTAATAACAACGGGCCTTTAGCGGAACGAATAATGTCTACACCTGCCACTTTGAGGTCCATTGCTTTGGTTGCTTTGATGGCAATACGTTTTTCTTCAGCGGTTACTTTTATAATAGATGCTGTTCCTCCAAGATGAATGTTAGCCCTGAATTCGCCCGGCATTGCTTCACGCTGAATAGCAGCCACTACTTTTCCATCAATTACAAAACAACGAATGTCTTTTCCATTGGCTTCTTTGATGAATTCTTGAACTAATATATTGGCATTTAAGCTTTTGAAAGCATTTATGACACTTTCTGCGGCTTTTTTTGTTTCTGCCAACACGACTCCTTTTCCTTGTGTTCCTTCTAGTAATTTCACGATTAGTGGAGAACCGCCCACCATTTTTATCAAATCATCCGTATCCAAAGGGGAATTAGCAAAACCAGTGGTAGGAATTTCAACCCCATGATTCAATAGTAATTGCAAAGAGTATAATTTATCACGTGATTGCGTAATAGCATTCGATGAATTTAAGCAATATACTTTTAATGCTTCAAATTGTCTGGTCAAAGCGCAACCGTAAAATGTAATGCTAGGTCTGATTCTGGGTATAATGGCATCAAATTGATTTAGTATCTTACCGCCACGATAATGAATTTCTGGCGTTTTTGCATCCAGTTTCATATAGCATTCCTTGATGTTCAGAAAGTGCATTTCGTGACCACGCATTTCGCCAGCCTCCATTATACGCTTGTTGCTGTACAATTCAGGATTACTGGCCAAAAGTCCGATGCGTAATCCGGAACTTGCTTTCTCGGAATTTTTATACAATTCTTTTAGACTGTCGGGTGTGGGTTGTCCTAAAAGATATTTTTGCTCCGGATCAACCAATACTCTTCCGCTCATGGCTTCACGGCCTAAAAGCATTCTGAAACCCATGGAATCTCGATTGGTCAATGTCATCTCAATAGGCCATTTTGAACTTCCTATTTGTAGATTTGTTTGAATTACATAGCGTTGTTCTCTAAAGCCACTTGAACTTTTAACGATGCGTTTATCAATTAAAGGCGCTTCACAATGAATTATTGTTTTTAAATTATTTTGGATTGGGTTAATGTCAAATTTCACCCAATTGCTTTCGTCTTTAATAAATGGAGCAATATTTATAGCGTGTAGCGCAGATGTTTTAGCACCGGAATCAACACGTGCTTTAATGGTTGGAATCCCTATTTCAGGGAATGAGCACCATTCTTCACTACCTAGGATAACTTTGTTTTCAGACATAAAGTAATTTTAATGGATCAATGTTATAAAAACCAAATGTAAATATTTGTTTTCAAAAAAAGTGTATTTTATCATAAAGAAAAAACCCGTTACGTTATAAAAACGTAACGGGTTATGGTTAAGATTCAAAGGAATTATTTAAGGATTTGTGGCTTCGCCGGCTTTATGAACCTGAACCGTTAATTCTTGTGCCCCTTCTTCGATATCCATGAAGATTTCATCTCCGGTTGTTATTTTCGAAGTGATAATTTCTTCTGCAAGGGTATCTTCAACATATTTCTGAATGGCTCTTTTTAGTGGTCTTGCGCCAAATTGCCTGTCGAAACCTTTCTCAGCTATAAATGCTTTTGCTTTGTCAGAAAGACTCAATTGATACCCTAATTCGGCAACACGGGCGAATAATTTTTTTAATTCGATTTCGATAATTAAATCAATATCATGTTTTTCTAAAGCATTGAATACAATTACATCATCAATTCTATTAAGGAATTCAGGAGCAAAAGTTTTCTTTAAGGCGTTTTCAATAATACTTTTTGAATTATCATCAGCCTGCGCTACTTTGGCAGCAGTTCCAAAACCGACTCCTTGTCCAAAATCTTTTAATTGTCTGGCACCAACATTCGAAGTCATGATTATTATGGTATTTTTGAAATCAATTTTTCGGCCTAAACTATCCGTTAAATATCCGTCATCCAGCACTTGTAATAACATATTGAAAACATCAGGATGCGCTTTTTCGATCTCATCCAATAAGACCACACAATAGGGTTTTCTTCGCACTTTTTCAGTCAGTTGACCGCCTTCTTCATACCCTACATATCCCGGAGGTGCACCAACTAAACGAGAGATAGCAAATTTCTCCATGTATTCACTCATGTCAATGCGTACCAAAGCATCTTCAGAGTCGAATAACTCTTTAGCCAATACTTTAGCAAGTTGTGTTTTACCAACACCGGTTTGTCCTAGAAAGATAAAGGATCCAATAGGTCGATTTGGGTCTTTTAACCCGGCGCGATTTCGTTGTATCGAACGTGCAATCTTCATGACGGCCTCTCTTTGTCCAATAACTTTTCCTTCAATAAGTTCTGGTAATTTAGCCAATTTATTGCTTTCGGTTTGTGCTATTCGGTTCACAGGTATTCCGGTCATCATCGATACAACATCGGCTACATTGTCTTCCGTAACTTCTATTCTGTTGTTTTTTGAATCTTCTTCCCATTGCTCCTGTGCAATAGCTAAATCTTTTTCAATACGTTTTTCGTCATCACGAAGTTTAGCGGCCTCTTCATATTTTTGTTTTTTTACCACAACATTCTTCAGTTCTCGAACATCTTCTAATTGACGCTCTAAATCTAAAATTTGTTTTGGAACTTCAATATTGGTAATATGAACTCTGGAGCCTGCTTCATCTAAAGCATCGATGGCTTTGTCCGGTAAGAAGCGCTCAGACATGTACCTGTCAGTTAATTTTACACAAGCTTCAATAGCTTCTTGTGTATAAGTAACATTATGGTGGTCTTCATATTTATTTTTGATGTTATTCAAAATTGTAATCGTTTCAGTGACGGATGTAGGTTCTACAATTATCTTTTGAAAACGTCTCTCTAATGCACCATCTTTTTCTATGTATTGTCTGTATTCGTCTAATGTTGTAGCGCCAATACATTGAATCTCACCGCGCGCTAATGCCGGTTTAAACATATTGGATGCATCCAGAGATCCAGTTGCACCACCAGCACCTACAATGGTGTGAATTTCATCTATAAAAAGAATGATATCATCATTTTTTTCCAATTCATTCATCACTGCTTTCATGCGCTCTTCAAACTGCCCACGGTATTTTGTTCCGGCAACAAGACTGGCTAAATCCAAGGTAACAACACGTTTGTTGAATAAAGTACGTGATACTTTTTTCTGAATAATTCGCAACGCTAGACCTTCGGCAATGGCTGATTTTCCCACACCTGGTTCTCCTATTAGTAATGGATTGTTCTTTTTTCTACGACTCAAAATTTGCGAAACGCGTTCGATTTCTTTTTCACGCCCTACAACAGGATCCAGTTTTCCTTCTTCGGCCATTTCTGTTAAATCCCTTCCAAAATTATCTAAAACAGGGGTTTTCGATTTTTTATTGGATTTGTTGGCTGGATTGTTAAAGGTGCCTTCTTTTAGACTGTCATCTTGTCCTGAATCGTCATTATACGATTCGTTTCTTGGCAATTTCTCTATAAATTCTTCTTCGTTTGGAGTCATGTTTAGATATTGTTCTTTAGCTATATCATAATCAATTTTCAGTTTATTCAATAGCTTGGTTGTTGGATCATTTTCATTTCTTAATATGCATAACAATAAATGTGCGGTGCTGATAGAGGAACTCTGAAAAACCTTAGCTTCTAGAAAAGTGGTTTTCAAAGCCCGTTCTGCCTGGCGTGTCAGGTGCAGGTTTTTCTTCTCAACATTTACTTCTACACTAGGACTTGCGGGGCTTAAGATCTCTACTTTTCTGCGTAAATGGTCTAAATCGACGTCAAGGTTATTCAATATTTGAATTGCTTTTCCGTTGCCGTCTCTTAGAATTCCCAGCATTAAGTGTTCTGTTCCTATAAAGTCATGTCCTAGTCGCAAAGCTTCTTCTTTGCTGTAAGTAATAACGTCTTTTACTCTTGGTGAAAAATTATCATCCATAATATATATTTGATATCGTAAATTTAGTGAATTAGTGATAGAAAAACAAAAACCATTCCTATATGAAGTCGTGTCAGCTAAGTGACAAAAATTATCAAGATATTAAAGTTAAATTTACCTTAAATTATCAACTAAAAGCGAAGTTTTATTTGTTAATAAATCATTGAAATTAGTGTTTTAAAATAGGTTTAAAAATTTCAAAAAGATGTATATTGGCACGTTTTGAAACTAATATAATTTTTTAATATAACAACTTATGTCTGAAGGAGAAAAGTTAATTCCTATTAACATTGAAGATGAAATGAAAACGGCCTACATCGATTACTCGATGTCGGTAATTGTATCAAGAGCACTTCCAGATGTTAGAGATGGCTTGAAACCAGTACATCGAAGAGTCCTATTTGGAATGCATGATTTGGGTGTAAATTCTAGATCTGCCCACAAAAAGTCCGCAAGAATTGTTGGGGAAGTTCTTGGTAAGTATCACCCACACGGTGATACCTCAGTTTATGATGCAATGGTTCGTATGGCACAAGAATGGAGTATGCGTTACTTATTGATTGATGGCCAGGGTAATTTTGGGTCAGTAGATGGCGATAGTCCTGCAGCAATGCGTTATACAGAGGCTAGAATGCGTAAAATTTCAGAAGAAATCTTGGCGGATATAGATAAAGAAACTGTTGATTTTAAATTAAATTTTGACGATACGCTGGAGGAGCCAACAGTTATGCCAACACGCGTTCCTACCTTATTAATAAATGGGGCAACAGGAATTGCAGTAGGTATGGCCACTAATATGCCCCCTCATAACTTGACTGAGGTGATAAACGGGACATTGGCTTTCATGGACAATAGCGATATTGAGATTGATGAGTTGATGACGCATATCAAAGCCCCAGATTTTCCTACAGGAGGTGTTATATATGGATATGAAGGCGTTCGTGAAGCATTCAAAACAGGTAGAGGACGTATTGTAATGCGTGCCAAAGTAGGTTTTGAAGAAGTGGACGGAAGAGAATGTATTATCGTTACCGAAATTCCTTATCAAGTTAACAAGGCCGATATGATTAAGCGTACGGCTGATTTGGTTAACGATAAAAAAATTGATGGAATTGCGAATATCCGAGATGAATCGGATAGAAACGGGATGCGTATCGTTTATATCTTGAAACGAGATGCTACGCCAAACGTAGTTTTGAATACACTTTATAAGTTTACACAATTACAGTCTTCTTTCAGTGTAAACAATATTGCCATTGTAAAAGGGCGTCCGCAAATGTTGAATCTGAAAGATCTGATTCATTATTTTATAGAGCACCGTCATGATGTAGTGACTCGCAGAACGCAATTTGAATTGAAAAAAGCAGAAGCAAGAGCCCATATTTTAGAAGGTTTGATTATCGCTTCGGATAATATTGACGAAGTAATTGCTTTAATCAAAGCTTCAAAAAGCACCGAAGAAGCAAGAGAAAAACTAATCGAAAGATTCAATTTATCCGATATTCAATCTCGAGCCATTGTTGAAATGCGTTTGCGTCAATTAACAGGTCTTGAACAAGATAAGTTAAGAACAGAATACGATGAAATCATGAAGTTAATCGAGCATCTAAAAGCTTTATTAGCAGATGTAAACTTAAGAATAGCCTTGATTAAAGAAGAACTAACTGAAATTCGTGATAAATATGGAGATGAACGCCGTTCTGTAATTGAATATTCAGGAGGAGATGTTAGTATTGAAGATTTAATTGCCGATGAAAATGTAGTTATCACGATTTCACATGCAGGATATATTAAACGTACAAATCTTACGGAATACAAAACTCAAAACAGAGGCGGAGTTGGACAAAAAAGTGCAGGAACACGGGATCAGGATTTCTTAGAGCACATGTTTGTGGCTACGAATCACCAATATATGATGTTCTTTACCCAAAAAGGGAAATGTTTCTGGATGCGTGTTTACGAAATACCAGAAGGAAGTAAAACGGCCAAAGGAAGAGCAATCCAAAACTTGGTAAATATAGAAAGCGACGATAAAGTAAAAGCATTTATTTGTACTCAGGATTTAAAAGATCAAGATTACATCAAAAGTCACAACCTTATTATGGTGACTAAAAAAGGGCAGGTTAAGAAAACATCTTTAGAGAAATATTCTAAACCCAGAGTGAATGGAGTTGCTGCAATTACTATTAAAGAAGGGGATGAGTTATTAGAAGCAAAATTAACGAACGGGCAAAGCCAAATTATTTTAGCTGTGAAATCTGGTAAATTAGTTCGTTTTGAAGAAACTAAAACCCGTCCAATGGGAAGAACAGCTTCAGGAGTTCGCGGAATTACACTTAAGGATGATACGGATGAAGTAATTGGCATGGTCACTGTAAACGATATGAGCAGCGAAATATTAGTAGTTGCTGAAAACGGTTATGGAAAACGGTCAAGCCTTGA
The DNA here is from genome assembly GCF_003970375.1 of Flavobacterium sp. ZB4P23. Lineage (NCBI taxonomy): Bacteria > Pseudomonadati > Bacteroidota > Flavobacteriia > Flavobacteriales > Flavobacteriaceae > Flavobacterium > Flavobacterium sp. ZB4P23. The sequence continues at coordinate 134,894 of NZ_RYDK01000007.1, read as the reverse complement.
CGAATACAGAATTACAAATCGTGGAGGTAAAGGAGTAAAAACCTTGAATATTACGGAGAAAACTGGGAAGCTGATTTCTATTAATGCCGTTACTGATGCGGATGATTTAATGATTATTAATAAATCTGGATTGACTATCAGAATGGCTGTAGAGGATTTGAGAGTAATGGGACGTGCTACGCAAGGTGTAAAACTGATCAATATAAAAGGAAACGATTCCATAGCTGCAGTCACTAAAGTAATGAAAGACGATGTGGCGGAAGTAGTTGTTGATGAAGACGGAAATATTATTGAGTCGGAAGCTATCGAAAGAGTAAAACCTGTTCTTGAAGTTCTTGAAGAGGATGGTGTAGTTGAAGAGGAGGATGAAGAGGACGATTCTGAAAGTGAAGACGAAGACACTGAAGACGAAGACGATTCAGATGACGAAGCTTAGTATGAATACTAATAACTGGTTTCAAAACTTCCAATCCAATTGGATTGGAAGTTTTGAAATTAAATAAGTGTAGATTAAAAAAGAACTATTAAACAAAATCGAATACCATGAAAAGTAAATATGTAGTACTAGCATCAGCGTTAGTGATTTCAGTAGCCACTTTTGCTCAAAAAGATCAAATTAAAGCCGCTGAAAAAGCATTAAAAGGGGGTAAATCTCAAGAAGCAGTAACCATTTTGATGGAAGCCGAATCTCTCATCGCTAATGCTAAAGAGGCGGAGAAAGCACAATTTTTCTTTGTAAAAGGAAAAGCTTTATTGGATTTAGCCAATAAAAAAGTGGATGCAGATGCTAATCTTTCGCTTGCGGCAAAAGCATATCAAGATTTAATTGATGCTGAAAAAGTTTCCGGTAAATTGAAATTTTCTACAGAAGCTGCAGCTTCAATTACAGAAATTAAATATAAATTGATTAATGCTGCCATAGCGGATTCAAAAATCAATAAGCATTCAAATAGTGCAAAAAAACTGTATGATGCATATTTATTAGATAAAAAAGACACTATCAATTTGTATTATGCGGCCTCTACTTATGTGAATGCAGCAGAATATGACACAGCACTTAAGTTGTATGATGATTTGAAAAACTTAAATTATTCTGGAAAAGGAACCAGTTTTTTTGCGGTGAATAAAATCACTAATGAAGAAGATCTTTTTACAACGGCTCCGGAAAGAGACAGAGTAGTGAAAATAGGGACTCACGAAAAACCAAGAACAGAGGCTATTCCTTCTAAAAGAGGAGAGATCTATAAAAACATAGCTTTAATTTTAGTGCAAAACGGAAAAATTGAAGAGGCTAAAAAAGCAATATCGGATGCAAGACAAGCAAATCCGGAAGATACTTCATTGGTTTTGACAGAAGCAAATCTTTATTTAGAAACAAAAGATTTTGAAATGTATAAAAAGCTGATCGCTCAAGTATTAGAGAAAAATCCTAATGATGCTGATTTAGTTTTTAATTTAGGAGTTCTTAGTGCTAATGCAAAAAATCAGGTAGACGCTGAAAAGTACTATTTAAAAGTTATTGAAATTAATCCTAAATACATTAATGCTTACATCAATTTAGCGGCCATGAAGTTAGAGGATGAAAAGGTAATTATCGATGAAATGAATAAATTAGGAACTTCTACTAAGGATATGAAGCGCTATGATGAATTGAAAAAGAAAAGAGAAAATTTATTCAAAGCTACAATTCCTTTTCTTGCAAAAGCAGTTGAACTAGATCCTAAAAATGAGGATGTTTCAAAAACACTTTTAGGCGTATATAGCGCTTTAGAAATGACAGCTGAATACAAGGCATTGAAGGCAAAGAATTAATGCTAGATTTTTAAATTTAAAAATAACCTCTCTCGAATTACTATTTTGAGAGAGGTTTTTTTTATATGATTTTTTTAATTACTCTTAATTTGTGTGTATGCTTATTGGTTTCGGCATTAAATATTCCTAAATGATCAAGCCTGTCAATTCGTACTTTTCCACTGGCATGAATGATGTAATTATCATCCATAATTATTCCTACATGGATTATGTTGCCTTCTTCGTTATCAAAAAAAGCGAGATCTCCTGGTTCACTTTCTTCTATAAAACTTAAAGCTTCCCCTTGTTTTGATTGTTGAGAGGCATCACGAAGCAATTTATATCCGTTCAGTTTATACACCATTTGAGTAAATCCTGAACAATCAATTCCAAAAGGAGTTTTCCCTCCCCAAAGATAAGGAGCGTTTAAATACATAAAGGCAGTTTTTATCAAATGCTCTTTTGTTTTTTTGCCACTTGTTTTTGTTCCATCAAACTCAAAATTCGAAATGTTTATCTCACTGTTATTTATAAATGAAACCGAGGATCCGAGCGGAATAGGAATTAATTGATTATCTGGAGTAGTGATATATTCAATTAAATCGGAATTCAATATGATCGTTTCTGCGGATAATTGATTAAAATTTGATTCTGAAATCAACTGTAATTGTTTAGAATCGATCCAGCCTTCATACTCGTCGTAGTGTACTTTGATGCGAGACCATTGTTTCATTTGCTCTAAAATTTCAAAATGTTCTCCAAATAAAATTTGAGAAACAATTTCGCTTTTATCACTGGGTTCAAACCGAAGTGGTATCATTGCTAGATTACAAATTCCGAACATTTAGGGTAATTTATGAGTTTAAAATTAGGAGTTATATGTTTTTAATATACGACTCCTAATTTATAATTATTTTAAGCTCTTTCAATAACAATTGCTGAAGCACCACCACCACCATTACAGATTGCAGCAGCTCCAATTTTACCATTATTTTGTTCTAATACGTTGATCAAAGTAACAATAATTCTTACTCCGGAGCAACCTAAAGGATGTCCTAATGATACAGCACCACCATTCACATTAATCGTGCTGCTCTCTAGTCCTAAAATTTTGGCATTGGCTAGGCCAACTACAGCAAAAGCTTCATTGAATTCAAAATAATCAACATCAGTTATGGCTATTCCTGCTTTTTCTAATGCTTTAGGAATTGCTTTTGATGGACTTGTTGTAAACCATTTTGGTTCTTGTGCGGCATCTGCATACCCTTTTATATACGCCAAAGGTTTCAATCCTAAAGAGATTGCTTTTTCTTCGCTCATTAATATCACAGCTGCTGCTCCATCGTTTATTGTAGAAGCGTTTGCTGCGGTAACTGTACCGTCTTTTGTGAAAACAGGATTTAATGAAGGTATTTTGTCTAATTTTACATTAGAAAACTCTTCGTCTTTAGAAATTATAATAGGATCTCCTTTTCTTTGAGGAACGGTTACAGGGACAATTTCATTATCAAATTTTCCGGTCTCCCAAGCTTTTGCACTTCGCTCGTAGGATTGAATTGCGGCGTTGTCTTGGTCTTCTCGGGTAAAATTATATTCAGCAGCACATAAGTCCGCACAAACGCCCATTGCGTTGTTGTCGTAAGCATCAACAAGTCCATCTTTTTGTAAACCATCAATAAATGTTGCTGGACCAAATTTAGTTCCTGTTCTCAAATTCATATAGTGAGGAATTAAACTCATGTTTTCCATTCCACCCGCAACAACAATTTCAGCATCACCACATAAAATGGCTTGAGTACCTAGCATTACAGCTTTCATTCCAGAGGCACATACTTTGTTGACTGTAGTACAAGCAACAGAATTAGGTAAACCAGCATATAGTGCAGCTTGGCGAGCAGGAGCTTGTCCTACACCAGCTTGAACTACATTACCCATAAATACTTCATCAATTAAATTTGGATCCAATTTTATTTTGTCCAAAGCTCCTTTTATAGCCACAGCACCTAATCTAGGAGCGGTAACTGTAGATAATCCTCCCATAAAACTACCGATAGGTGTTCTAACGGCAGAAACGATAACAACTCTTTTGTTCATGATTTATATAATGTTGGTTTATGTAGCAAATTTAATCTTTTTTAAACAATTTCGTATTTTGATGTTGGGATAATCTCTTTTAAAAATTTATTTATATTCTATATGTTTGATTGTGAAGTCTTTTTAGAATTAGGATAAAAAATATTTAAAAAAAAGGTCTAAATAGTTGTGAGGAACGTAAAGATGTGTTAAATTTGCAACCGCAAAACAGGACACGTTTCTTTGAGCTTGGAGGGGTGCCAGAGTGGTAATGGAGCAGTTTGCTAAACTGTCATCGAGCAATCGGTGCCAGGGTTCGAGTCCCTGTCCCTCCGCTTTATATTTTTTTCGGGGTGTAGCGTAGCTCGGTTATCGCGCCTGCTTTGGGAGCAGGAGGCCGCAGGTTCGAATCCTGCCACCCCGACTAGTTTTTTACATGAGCAATGGAGGCATAGCTCAGCTGGATAGAGCACCTGCCTTCTAAGCAGGCGGTCGAAGGTTCGAATCCTTCTGCCTTCACTTGAGGGGATAATCAATTTTGATTATCCCCTTTTTTGTTCAATACAATTTATTGATTTTCAAGTAGTTGTATGTTATTTTTTTAAATTTTTACTGGTTCGATATTTTTGATTCGTAAAGATCGGTTTAAAAAAAAAGCTAAAATAGATAATAAAAACAATGATTTGAGGTTCGATATCCCCTTGCGGGGTGCTATTAACTCTAGTATATTTGAGTATCTTGTTTTGAATATAATTTAGTAAATGTATACAGGAAATCAAGTATCTCTTTTGCCTGTGCTATGCTTGTCTCGATACCATTTTTTTTCAATATTTTCATTACCAGATTGATGGAGACTTTTCTATCAGAGAAAACTCTGGGTTTATTATTTGAAATTTGATCAATGGTTTTGGTGTTTATAAAATCAGTACTGGTAATATACTGATCACTATAAGTAATTATCATGGATATAGCCAGATTTATTTTGAGGGATTTTAATTTTTTTCTTACTGGGTCGAACGAAATAGGTGTAAATAATTCGATGATATATCGTTTGCCGGCTACATCCTGACTTTTATACAATGTTAAAACATTGTTTTCGCTACCTTTTAAATCTCTGATACTTTTGCCAGCATAACAGTTGCTTATACTTTCGTTTACTAGCGAAAGCCTTTCATTTAGGAAATCCATCATTACTTTATATTCTTTTTTTAAATCATGAAAATCATGAAAATCAATTTTATCCTGGATAAAATGTCTCCTTGTTTTTGATATTAAAAGCTCCTGCTCAGAAATCTCTTTAAGAATCTTTTTTTGCTCATTTATACATTCCTGTTTCGCAGTTAAAATATTTTCATCCTCCAGAACAAGTTCAAGCAATTCATAAACTTCTGGTTTTATGCCTATTTTTTTTAATTGTTCTTCATATTCAAAGTCCAAAATATCGGCTCTTATACGTCCTTTACACTTACTAACGGCACAATGGTAGTATTGGTACTTCGCATATCTTCCAGTAGATGTGCTTCCCGTTAATCGCTTGCCACAGTATGGACAGATCAAAAATCCTCTCAAAAGAAAAACCGGTTTCATTTTTTGCTTAACCGAATTTTTTGTGCGAAGGCTGTTTAGCAGGCACTGAACGTCTTTAAAAAGCTTCCCTGAAATAAGTGGCTCATGGAGGCCTTCTACAAAATATTCTTCCTCCGTTTTGTACGCAGGCACAAAGACTAATCCACAATAGAGTGGATTGTGCAGAACCTTCCAAAAATTATTCCTACCACAGATAAGTCCTTTGAGGTTAGCCATTCTTCTGATATAGCTAATTGTAAACTTACCTTTTGAATATTCTTCAAATGACCAACGGACATAATCAGCTTCAGGTTGTTTGGGTATGATAATCTTTTTGCCATCAGAAGCAACCTTGTTCATATAGCCAATTGGTGCTTTTCCAGGCCATCTGCCCATTTTTCTCGCTCTTCTTATGCCATCTGATGTATTTAGCCCTCGTCTGCTATTCTCTGCTTCCGGAATTGATAAATACATCGCAAGCATAACTGTACTTTCAGGAACTTCAAAATCGACTACCTGATCAATAGCCATGGCTTGAGTATTCAGTCTTCTAAGTATTCCGATCATTTGATAAGCATATTCAATGTTGCGGCTAAAACGATCCCATTTAATAAATAGAATGTTTTCTGATGGGTGATGTTTATTTTTCTTTATTGTTTTAATAAGTCTTGTCCATTCTGGTCTGTTGAAATCCTTGGCAGAAAAATCTTCTCTGAAAATTCCCTTCACCTTTATTTGGTTCAGCGCACAGAATTTTAATAAACGGTCTTCTTGTTCAATCAGAGAAAACCCCTTTCTTTTTTGTTCGTCAGTACTTACTCTGACATATAAATAAGCATTTTCCATAACAAAATTATGTATAGATTTCTTGATTTGCTTTTAGTAGGTAACACATCTAGACATCTCAATTAGTTACATAAATTTACGAAAACAGTAATCTTTCGGATAAATCAACAGGGAAATATTAGTGGTATTAATTATAATTAAACAGGTATAAATACGTGGTGGTTGATTTTTGCGAATCGATATATTTGAATATTTACTAATTAAAAATTGAAAATGAGGTTTTCCATAAAAAAGACATGAATTAAAAGATAATATTTGCCAATGCAGAAAAACAGTTAGATACATGATAGTATTTCAATTTTATCACTAGTTTTGAAATAATCTTATTTCTTGGTAAAGTAAGAGATAATAATTTACAAGTTAGATATTGTGTTGTGGTATTAATGAGATGTTTAAAATATTATTTTTCAATAAATGAGAAAAAGCTTGGTAAACCTGATCAATAAGACAATCGTTTATAAATATGATTTGCCAAATAGCGGGGCAGGAATTTTAAGTACGATATACTCAACTGAAAATGATAAGTGTTATGCCGCAATTGATAAAAATGATGTCGCTGAAATAATTTATAATTCTATCATAGAGTACTCTTTTAATGAATTTGATATCACTGGAAAAGATTATCAGTCGCTTCATGCCGTTGCATTGCGAAACAAATTAAAATACAACCCTACTGCAACCCAAAAAACGAAAATAAAATACGGCTTTTTTGGCGAGGTTTTACTCTACAGCCTGCTTATGGTTATGTATAAGGCAAAGCCCCTTATTGCAAGAGGTTATTTTTATAATCCTCTTGAAAATGCTGAAACTAAAGGTTATGATTCATATCAGCTGCTAGAAAATAAGGGTGTTACCGAACTTTGGTTTGGGGAGGTGAAATTTCATATAAAGCATAGCACAGGCTTAAACAGCGTGTTCGAAAATATCGACAAGGCATTGTCTGACTGGTATTTTGAAAACAATATTATAGCGATCCACAATCACAAAAATAATTTAAATCTCAAAGACTCAAAAATTGAAGCAATATTAGAGGATTGGGAACAAAATCCCATTATTAAAATTGCTGATGAAATTAAAAAGCACAGTATTAAATTAGTTTATCCCATCCTGCTTCTCTACGAAGATGATCTAAAGGGATACGATGACAACATCAAAAAAATACCCGAATACATTAAAGAAAAATTTGCGGGCAAAAAATTTTCACTGTCAATCGACTATAGTGTTTTTTTTATCCTGCTTCCTATTGAGAAAGTGAAAGAAACCAAATTAAATGTTATTCAATGGATAGAATCAAAGAAACCGCCAATGTCGTAATTGAGTTAAACAGGTACAGGAAAAATGAAATAGAGGACTATGAACTGATCAGGGTGGTTTGCGATTATTTTGACGAGGTAAAAGATGAGAAAATTGGACATGCAGATCTTTGCTTTCTGAAATATGTATCTAATGCAGTTGGAATCCCTCACTTTTACGACCTTTTGGCAAAATTTGAGAATCAGATTGAAATTGAAGCATTTGGTCTGAATACCTTTTCTTCGATCTTCTATGAAAGCACCCTGCACACCAGTGCAAGTAGTAAGGTTCATAAATACCAAAAAGAGATATTGGAACTTTTTCATATTGGGAGGCTAAATCGTTTCTTTTTGTCTGCCAGTACCTCATTTGGAAAGACACATATTGTTTTTGAGGTTATAAAAAAAATGGAGTATCGCAATGTAGTGTTGATTTTTCCAACAATTGCTCTGTTGTCAGAAAATCTTGAGCGGATTATATCAGATACCAGTTATAGTTATTTTAAGGAGAATTTTATGATCCATACCTTGAGCGAAGTGGAAACTTTTGGAGAAAAAAATCTTTTCATCTATACTCCTGAAAGATTTTTATCATTTATAGAGAAAAATGAAATCAATATGCAGTTTGACTTTGCCTTCGTTGACGAAGTCTATAAAATAGACAATGATTATATTATTGATGAGGAAGTTAAAGAAAATGAAAGAGATGTGGCTTATAGGCTTGCTGTATTTTATGCACTGAAGGATAACGTAGACGTGCTGCTTGCTGGTCCATACATTGATTTTTGCCAGCCGGGCGACCAAAATTATAATGGTTCTTTCAATATGTTTTTACTACAGAATCAAATAAAGCTCATCGACTACAATAATTATGAGATTGTAAATAAATCCTACAGTGATATTAAGACAAGGAAGCAGATCAAGATCGATGATTATCTATCCTTTAACTTTGCCACCAATGATAAGGAAAAAAGATTGATAGAAATAATAAGGGCGATAAAGGAAATAAATGAAAATACCATTGTTTATTGTTCATCTCGAAATGGAGTTGAGTCCTATGCAAAGAAAATAATCGCATCTCTACTTTTGCAGGAACATAATAGTTCTAGTTATTCGGATTTTATTGCACATATTTCCGAGAACTTTAACAATCAGTGGGTTTTGATTCAGGCTTTAAAGCATGGGGTGGGGATTCATCATGGGCTTATACCTAAATATATCCAGAAAGAGATTGTTTCCCTGTTCAATCGAAGCCAACTTAGAGTGCTTATCTCTACAACCACAATAACAGAAGGTGTAAATACTTCTGCAAAAAACCTCATAGTATTGCACAGCAAGAAAGGTAATAAGGATCTCAAGAAATTTGACGCCAAAAATATTGCCGGAAGAGCGGGAAGATTTTTGTACCACTACAGTGGTCGCGTTATGGTGCTTCAAAATGACTTTATGGATGCAATCAATTCAAAAGCTGAAGGAATAAAGCACAAGAATTTTGACCTTGATGCTCCAAAAGATGAAATAGACTTGTACTATACAGATGATGCATTTCTTTCGTCTGGCGACAAGGCAAGGGTTGCAGACATAAAAGCCGAGCAATTAAAGAGAAATATTCCGGACTTTGTATTTGAGCAGTATAAGGTAGTAAGCCGTTTTGATAAAATAACAATATACGATAGGATAAAATTGCTGAATCCTTCCGAACGTGAATCAATACGGGTATTGATAAGAAATCTCAATTTCAGAATGGATATTGATTATGGCGGATTTGAAACAATACTAAAAGTAATCGAGCCTATAGTGAAAAATCAAAAGTTGAAATTCTTTATAGAATATAAAGGAAATGGGCAGTATTCAACGCTGACAAATTTAGTGCATTTTTATCTTGTAGGTGGATTTCTAGGTTCCATGAAGTATAAGATTGATCACGGGAAGACAATAGATGAAGCTATAAAAGAAACTGCTGATTTCGTATATAATATGTTGAAATATCAGGTAGTGAAATATTTGGGTGTTTTCAATATCATGTATAAGTTTTGTATCTCGCAGGAGACCGGCATGCAATTTAAAGAAGTTGCAGGGATAGACAAATTGCTCGTTAAGTTGGAATATAATGCATTGACTGAAAAAGGAAGAATAGCAAGTGATTTTGGGGTTCCGTCAAACATTGTTGAATACTATGAAAATGAAAGTAATTCTGCTCGTATAAGGCAGGGATTTGACAGCTATGAACTGGAAATTTTTAAAAAGATCGACCATATCATAAACAAAACGGATTTTAGTTAAGTTAGATTTTTCGCTTAATAAGGTTTTATCACGACTGGCTAAAACTATTCTAAATTAACATAATCAAACTGGAAATGTAATGACAAAAAGCTTTGATCCAACCACCTTGCGCACTATTTCTATAATTATTGGAGAAGAGGTACTAACCCATAGGGAAATCACTGAGCAATTTCATAATGCCGGGATTATCGATAATGGAGAGGGTACAAACAAGCCTGACCGTATTTACTACTCTTTAAAAGCGAGGCAACTACAGGACGGGTGCGCAAACAATGCCCTAAATTTTATTCTACGTGTTCTAAGCCCAAATAGATATACTAATGAAAATGATTTTGAGAAGCACCGCACGTCTTTAAATGAAAAACTGATTTACGAAGGTATAGAAATAGACAAGTCCGGAAAAGCTAGAATTGTTGATAAGGCAAGAACCATTTCCGAAGCCAAAGCACGCTCTTTCAAAATAAAAGAAAAAGTGCATAGTATTGGAATTCATACTGATATTGTACCATATTGTGAATCGGAATGGCTTGGCGAAAACTATTTCCATGCTATACTTGAAATAACAAAAAGCGTTGCAGATAAACTTAGGCAAAAAAGTGGTTATAATAATGATGGAGCTGCTCGGGTTGACAATTGTTTTGGATTGGGATCTGATAGAAAGCCAATGCTTGCATTTAATTTACTGCAATCAGAAAGTGAAGTAAGTCAACATACAGGTTTTGCTAATTTCATTAAAGGGTTTTTTAGTATGTACAGAAACCCAAAGGCACATGATCCTAAACTTTTGGAGGATACCCAATTAACTGAAATGACTGAAGTACTCGTTGTAGCAACAATAATCCAAAATAAACTTGATCAAACATATAAAACAGGATTTAAATAGGTATCATTACATGGTCAAATATTGATATTGATGGCTTCAGCTTTGAGACATAATAAGATTTCTTCTTACATCTCAAAATGGGATTTTGAAAAAAGAGCGACAGTAATTTGACTTCATGACTATGCCCATTGGACCATCACAGTTTTCGGATAGCTCTAAATCAAAAGTTTGGAAATGAATTCAATCATTAATTTTGTAGAATGTAATAACTATATTTTATAAATACTTTATAAGCACGTGATCTGGAAGTTTTAATGCTATCGGGAAATTATGGTCATCTAGAGCAATAGTAAATCGGCATTTAAAAATTGTAAAGTAAGAATAAAAAATGAAGTTAGTTCCAATATTTTCAAATGGCTTTTTATCACACTATTTATCTGAGTTTAGACTTTCTAGTGTCACAGATATTCGAGGAATAAGTATAATATTAGGTTCTTTGATCGAAGAACTGGAATCTGGTAAAATTGAAAGTTTAAAGGAGGAAGAAATTAAATCAAGGTTTGTCAGTTCTTTTTTTGGTGATGTATTAGGGTTTAATTATGGAAATTCGAACAAATGGCAATTAAGAGAGGAAAAAAAATCGGTTATCGATGGCACAAAACCGGACGCAGCTTTGGGATATTTCTTTGCAGATAATAAAAAGGATGATGTCAGGGTAGTTGTTGAGATTAAAAATGCTTTAACAGATTTGGACAATGCTCAAAGAAGAACTGAAAATCATAGTCCTGTAGACCAGGCTTTTGGTTATGTTGCAAAAGCTGGCGGTAATTGCAAATGGGTAATTGTATCTAATATTAAAGAAACTCGTTTTTATTCTTCATTGGACAGGTCAAAATATCAGGTTTTCTTTCTTAAAGATTTACTAAATGAAAATAAGCTTAAAGAGCTCCTGCTGCTTTTTCATAAGGATAGGCTCATTAACGAAAATAAGCAACAGAAATCTGCAACTGATAGGTTATTTGAACAGACAGAAGTTATTTCAAATGAGAAAGATAGATCTATTCATATTATTGACCGTATTTACAATAGCTTGAAACGCTTTGAAGGGTTTGGTTTTGTAGATCCCAATTATATTGCAACTCTCGCACCTTTTAATATTTTGGATGAGTATGTCTGGCATTATAGCAATGGTAATTTATTTACTATTAATAGTGAAATCTTTGATTTTCTCACGGAAATTAAAATTGAAACCGTTAACATTTATCTTTCGGATAAGTTAAAAAATGAGATATCTGATTTCAATATTATTGAGGCGGAATTTAAAATTGAATGGTCTTTTAAATTTTTAAATGATTGTCTGATTAGAGAAATAACTGCTGTAAAAGATTATGGAAAGATAAAAGAAAGAAATATTCATACTTTAGGTTTCAGTTACCAGCACAAGTTCCCCTTTAAAGATCAAGAAGGCATTACTACAGATATAAATTTACATGTAGGCCAAAAATGTCAATGCATATCATGCTGTTATAGAAGTTTGGATTTTAATAATTTACTTGGCAAATTAAAAGCAGCCGAGGGAAACAGTGCATATAGTACTTCGGAATATGCTTTTGGCAATTATCTTTTGGCTACGAATAATTTTAAAACGACATATACAATTTATAAATCAATAGAAAGGAAAACCAAAGGGAAACAGGGAAAATCTGTAGAATATTTTCTTACGAAGTTAAATTTAAAATTATTACATAATCTAATTTCAGATTATGACTTAGAAGATAAGAAAGATATTAAAAATGATATCAAGTCTATTGATCTAGACCTTGTAATCTATGACGAAATAGAATTCTCCGTAGACAAAGATGTGAAAAAATACATGGTTAAGGTAAAAGAAGATGTTCTTATTTATAAAATACAAGATGAAATAGAAGAAACTCTTTTCAAGATCGAAAAACTAAAACAACTTTATCAGGAAGGTGGACATCAAACTTCAGGACCTAACTTGCCACATAAACTTTTGATGAGTTATTATATTTTGTATTCACATATAAATAAGAACAATGTTATTTATGATAGTTTTACACGTTATAAAGCATTGACTGAAAAAGTTTTTAAAGCCTATCTTATTAGTTACAATTTGCCTCAGTGGGGAATAACTCAAATTAGTGAGTTTTTTATAACAGAAGCAATTTTAAACATTCCAGCTGGTTCACTTCAAGAATTATTAAAAAAACATGATATAATTGATGTCGAAGATGGTTGTGTGGAAAATTTATTAATAAAACTAAATAATTTTACCTCCTCTATGTATAAGGTTGGACTATTGAATGATTGTTACGAAAACGATTTGATTTCAGTTCAGTTAACTTACTATAGATTTGAAGATAGATTCACTGAAATTTTTTCGAATCTTTTTACAGTTTTTTCGAAATTGGATATTTCAAAAGAACAATTTTCCTCAAATGTAGGTTCCCTTATAAAATTTCTGAAAGTTGAAACAGTATTAGCTTGGTTTGATATACAGGAATTGGGAAAATTTATTTTAAAAAAGGGTTTTGTTTTCGAAGTGAAAGATTTGATGGAAATATTAAAAATAGCTATAACGAGACACAAGTTTTATAATACAAAATATGCTGAACTAATTAAAATTGTTTGTAAATCAATAGCAGAATTTCATCCTCTCTATAAAAATGAAAATGTAAAATTAATACAAACGGCAATTTTAAGTTCTAGTTCAGATGATGACTCTTCCAAAGATTACAATAACTTGATTTACTTAAGTAAAATTTGCAATGATAATTGTAAAAAAATGTTATTTTCTCTTTTTGAAAATTATTTGGATGAAAACTTCAGTAGAAGTTTCTATGAAATTTTAATTCGTCATTCTGTTTTTGATATTAATTATAAAAATTATTTTTATCTCTATACTGTAAAAGTCAATAAAACAAAAAATATAGGTACTTATAGATATGGAAGTATGGAATTAACAGACTTAATTTTCATAAATTATATACTTGTTATTTATAAATTCAATATTGATTTTAATAAAAGTGAATTGAAATTACTGACCGATTTAAATGATTTTGAAACTTGGCTTTTAAATCCTTTGGTATTTGATTATAAAAAATTTGATTGTATATGGTTAAGAGATCTTAAAAATTCAATTATTTTAGGCAGATTATATGGTATTAACGATATAGTAAAAGCTATTGATGAACACTTAGAAAATGAGTTTGATCCAACTTTGGCTGAAATAAAATATAAGCTGCAATGATAATTTCAAAATCACATGAAATCTCTATCCAGTTTTTTGATGCGGACGGAGGCGATGCCATTTGGATTAGATATCTTGGGAATGATAATCTATGGCATAATATTTTAATTGATGGAGGTTATATAGGTAGTTATGATAAGATATTTAAACCCGTAATCAATGCAATTTCCCAAGCAGGAGAGTGTATTGATTTGTGGATAATTACTCATATAGACTTAGACCATATTGGGGCAATAATTAGTTTTACAAGAGATACTAGTATTTCTGATAAGGACAAGTTGGCGAAATTGTATTGGTTTAATCATGCAAGTTATAAAATTCCTGATACTAGTGGAAAGATAGGGTATAAACAGGGGATTGATTTAAGGTCATATCTTGAAAGTATAAATAAGTTGTCTATAGAACAGATTACAGAAGAGTCAGGAATAAAAGATTTTCATGGCTTGCAATTAACTTTGTTATCTCCAACCGTTGAAAAAATAGCCGCCGCCGATTGTGCCTGGATTGAAAAAGAAAAGAAAAAACCAGTAAAGGTTGTACGTTCTCAGGCAGATCATCATAAAAAAATTGAAGATTTTGAAGAAGCTGATTTTGCAGAAAATGTGGATGTAGTAAACGGAAGTTCTATAACCTTTATTTTGAAGTTTAAAGGTATTGCTGGATTATTGCTGGCAGATAGTCATCCTACAGACGTGGTTAATTCGTTGAAAAAATTAAATTATTCTCAAAAATGTCCATTATTGCTAAGTTTTGTAAAAGTCTCACATCATGGAAGTAAAAGCAATACAAGCACAGAATTACTTTCTTTAATAAGAACGGGAGTCTATGTGCTATCTGCAAATGGCATAACTAATAAACATCCTGACAAAGAAACGTTAGCACGAATTTTGAAATACCACACCGGAATCGGTCAGCCACTTAAATTTGTTTTTACTGCTAATACCGATAAAATTAAATCACTATTCAATGTAGATGAAAATGCGGAGCAACGCTATAATTTTACCCAGATTTTTATAAAAAAAGACAAATTAGAAACCACATTATCATACCTTCCAATTACTCTAAAATGATAAATATCGAGCAATTATTCCAGTACGCTACTATAAAGATTAAATGTAATGATGAAACAGGAACAGCATTACTTTATTCTCCAGCAGAGTCAGTTGATTATATATACGTCCTTACTGCTAAACATTGTTTGGTAGGTAAGGATTTTGATAAGCAATATGTAAATACGGATATAATACTTGAAAAAATTTATAACCCTGCTTCAGGAGTTTTTCATTCTTGTGCTATCACTGAGACGGACAGAGTATTTTGTACTTCGAGTAATCAACTAGATCTTGCATTGATAATAATTCCAAAGACACGTATTGAAGCATTATCCGGTCTTCAATATCCGTTTCAGGCTATAGATAAAACTGGACTGACACGTGAATGTATGATTCGTGGATTTGCTGATATTAATGATGGACAAGAGGACCGTCCATACGAATTAATGTTTAACGAAACTATAAAAGATAAACCAGATTTGCTAGTTCTAAATTTTGACGGGAGTCTTGATACTCGTTATCAGTCTGCGGTTTCTAATGTACAGGGGCTGTCCGGGAGTGGCCTTTTTACAAAAATTAAAGAGAATCTTTTTTTATTGGGGATAATACATACTTATGAAGAGAAAAACAGATTTTTTGCAACTAAAATAACAACATTTAATTATCTAATACCTAAAGGTTATATAGGTTTTCAGGCTATCGAACCAGAAGAAAATGACGAGGTAATTTCTGCAATTAACTTAATTGGAATAAATAAGAAAGCTATTCAATTAAAAACTCATAATACTGTTGGAAATGTACACATTCCCAGAAATATTACGATCGCAAAAGCAATATTAGAGAATAATAGGATGCTTGTCTTACATGGTAAAGCTGGTGTGGGAAAATCGGCTCTTGCTAAAGATCTTATTAAAGATTTGGAAACAAATCCTCATAATTCGATAGTAGCCTTTACAGCTGAGCAATTATTTTCTCCCACTCTTAATGATGCTTTAATAAAAGCGGGCTATAATGCAACTATAGATCAGATTATCAATAGCCCGCTTTCAAAACGGAAGATTATATTTTGGATTGAAAGTTTTGAAAAATTGGTAGAGGCTGGTTTTGGTGGTGCTTTTACAGAACTGTTGTTATTGGTTAAGAGTAATGGACGTCTGGCTCTTTTAGTTACTATAAGGGATTATTTTCTGCAGAAATTCAAGATATTTTATCACACAGAACTTCCATCATTGAACGTGTATTATCCTGTGGGTGAATTTAATGACGAAGAAATACATCAAATAATAGCCCAAATTCCTGAGATAAAACTATTATTAAGTAACTCGAAATTAAATCATTTGTTAAGAATACCCTATTACCTTGATAAGGCGTACAGGATTTATCCTCAATTATTAAGTGTAGAAGATCTAGATGAAGTTGAATTTAAAAAGCTTATGTGGGAGCAGATTGTAGAGGGAGGGAATAATAGGCAGCGGGGAGTAATATTTGCTAGCATTGCATTGAAGCGTGCCATGGCAATGGAGTTGTACACCTTTCATGAACCAGATAGTACAACAGAATCCTTAGTGAGTGATAATCTTCTTCAAGTAGAACTAGGAGAATTAAGAAACAGGTTTTCTCCTTCACATGATATTTTAGAAGATTGGGCATTAATTCGTTATATTAAACAACAAAAACAAGAGGCTGAAACGTCAAAAGCTTTTATAGAACAATTAGATAATGGTCCCGCTATCCGACGCGCTTTTAGACTTTGGTTAATCGATTTTTATAAGCAGCAACCTTTAGAAGCAGATGATTTTAGTAGTGAATTATTACTGAGCTCAGGTATCCAACAATCATGGAAGGATGAATTGATTATTTATATACTGCAATCCGATAATGCGTACCCATTATTTCATTCATTAAAAGAAAATCTACTGGAGAACAATGGTTTAAAGCTTTTACATTTTATTCATTTACTTAGAACTTGTTGTAAAATGATTAAAAATGATGCCGTTGATTTTGATAACCTTGTTCCTTCAGGTTCTGGATGGGACGCAGTAATTGATTTTATTTACGAAAACAAAATTGAGATTTTGGCAATTCTAGAAATGGAATCGTCAATTCTACAGGTTATTTTTGATTGGAGCAAACAATTACCGGAATTCAATCCCTTATCCTTACCATCTTCAGCTAGAAGTGCAGCTTTATTACTGTTGGATTTTATTGTAAAGAACCAGCCACTTTTTACAACTTATCGAAGAAATAGAAGCTATGGAGATGGCTCTAAGGCGCTAGATGTTTTTTTAAAACTTACCTCTGTTGTTAAGAATGAAGTTGAGAAACTTCTTAATGCAGTAGTAGCTTTACCTTCTGTTTCAGATGAAATATGGACAAATAAAAATGTACTGATTTATACTCAAAATTTTGTAATAGGTGGCGTGATAAGTGATCAGGTCAGCAAATATTTTCCTGATATAGTATTAAAAATTGCTTCTGAAAAATGGATAGAAAAACCAGAAGAATACACGCCGGGAAGCATAATGAGTTTAATTGTACCTAGTTATGGTCCAAATTATTGGGGTATTGAAGAAAAATTTGAATATGACGCGTCAAGTGCTTATCAGACATTTTTTTATGGGATGTTTCTTTATCACCCGGATAAAGCGATTTCTTATTTATATGGTTTTTTGAATAGTGCTTTTTTAAAGAACCAGTTAGGTAGACCTAGAGGAGGCGATCAATGGGAAAATATAAAGTTGTATTTTGAGGGACATGGAGAAAAGGAATATTATGGAAGTTATGAATATTGGACTCTTTATAGAGGGTACAGTGCTAATAATAAAGTGATTCAATCTTTACTAATGGCTCTTGAGAAAGGATTATTGGATATGGCAGGTGAAGGGATAGATAAGTTTGAAAAACTAAGGCAGTTAATAAAGGAGTTGTTGTTAAACTCAAACAATGTTGCTGTTGTAGCAGTCATTTCTAGTGTTATTCAAGCCTTTCCAAATTTATTGGATACAACAACAGTAGTATTGTTTGGCAGTAGAACTATTCTGCAATGGGATAGCTCTAGGTATGCAACAGATTTTTTAACAGTAGATTACTATGGTGAAAATCCATTTTTTAGAAATGAAAGGGCAAGATCTAACAAGTTTAAACACCGTCTAGCCTATCGAAGAGGACTTATCGGTTTTGTTATTGATTATATGTTTTTTTACCAAATTGTCAATAAACAGATTTTTGAACAGATCGACTCCATGTGGGCTGTAGTTCCTGAAACAGATAAAATGTGGAAGAAAGCTTTAACTGAAATGGATATAAGGAAATATAAGATTGAACCTGTAGAAATTCCAGGTTATGAGAAGCATGTTGCATTTATACCTGCTTATGAACAAGAAATAGCAGAAGTAATAGAGTCTTTCAAACACGAAAAGATGCCTGATATTGGCTTTCTTTGGGCATCGAAAGTATTTGATAGAGAAGTTGTAGATGACAACTCTTATTCAGCATGGAAAAGTGGTTATGACGACTTGAAGGAATCTGATTCAGGTTTCGATTTTAACGCTGCTCCAGGAAAGATGGCATGTTTAGGATTGAGAGATTATTTCGAACAATTGGAAGAAAGTGAAAAATTATGGTGCAGGAATGAAATAATGAAAATGGCAGAAAAACTGTTAAAAAGTAAATCAGATTACTTAGAGATGGAAGTTAATTTTTTTGATAAAAAAGCCGTTTTATTTGGTGTACCATTGTTGTTTAAATTATCTCCTGAAATAATTAACGAAACAGAAACACGCTCCTTGATCTTTCAATTGATTATTTCAGGGATAGATAGAGATACAAAAAAGCATCTTCTATATAGTATTTCAGAGAATCTCTGGAAGACAAGACCTCTCTTTGCTTTGAATTGCTGGAACGGTTTATTGGCGTATATTCAGAAAAGTAAAGACGAAAATCAAAAAAATGGGTCACTTCGTTTTACAGGTCGTCCTTTAAGCAGAGAAGACCGCTCTTCTGTAATGACTAAATGGGAAGCAGATCTTGCCAAGGAAGTAATTTCAGATACGTTGTTTAATTCTAAAATAGAATTCAGATTGGATCATGCAACATCCTGGTTTTTAGATGATGCATTGCGAATGATTCCTGTCGATACTGAAATGGAGCGATTAAAGTTTTTTATTAGTGATATGCTAACGATGCATATATACTATTTAGGAAATTTAAAAGAGTATGACGGTAATGATTTTTGGCAAAGCCGAGAAGTTTTTAAGACTTTTTATGCCAAGTATTTACTTAGTCGTTCTGACACTGATGCGGAGAGGCTTTTTCTGGATGTGCTTAATATAACATTATTAGATGATAATGAAATAAATACAGCTAAGATTACCGAATTTATCCGTGATATAATCAAACATTTGGTGTTTGAAATTAATAATTGGCGGTCAGATACTCAACCTATCAAGAAGTTTTGGATCTTATGGTCTAAATTAAAAGACTGGATGATCTCAGTCAATCGTGGTTATTTAGTTACGCTGTTTTTGCTTGATGTAGGATGGTCCGATCATGTAGATGATTGGAATGTATTAAAAGGTAAAAAACAGCTGTATAAAGAGTTCATATTAAGTTATGGTCATATAGCAATTAATGAATCTATAGATCTTTTGTCGGGGCTCGGTTTTAAAACCTTTATGCCGGATTCAGTTTCATGGTTAGGAAATGTGCTTAAACATGAGACTGGAGATATTGTTAAGATAAGTAAAGTTGAAAGATTTGTCTATCGATCATTTTTTAGATATGGTAACCAGATAAAAGGAAATAAGACGATAACAAAGGATTTTCTCTTTATATTGGATTACCTTATTGATAAAGGTTCTTCAAAAGCTTATATGTTAAAAGAAGAAATGATTCAATACAAATGATCTGATGGTATAACCGCAATCAAAGAAGCTAATTTTTTAGTAACAAACCCTTATTTTAGATGTAGTTTACATATAAGTAAAATCAAATTAAATTTATGAGATTGAAAAATCTATTTTTATTAATTTAAGGAAAGGCTTTATTTTATTACCTTTGCATCATAAAAAATACTCAAAAGAGTCGGCTAAAAGTTTCAAATCTTCAAGTAAAAGGTTCGAATTTTGTCCTATAAGGTTTACGATAAAACCCTTGTAATCTGTTGATTATGAGGGTTTTCTATTTACAGTTACCAGTTTAGTTGCCTTTTGTAAATGTTGATAACTTTTTACTAGACAAAAAGCCCCGATAACATTTTAGTTTATCGGGGCTTTTTTGATTAATCTGTAAAATCAATTATTATTGCGTCGGGCGGTGTATCTTCTCGGCTGTTGTTTCTGATTACGCTCATTCCGCTGTAATGTTTTTTTGATTTGGTAACCAAAAGTTATGAAAAAAAGGGCTTACTGTTTAAAGTGGCCCTTTGTTTTGAATTTATTTAGTCGGTTAGTAGTGAAAAAAAATGGAAACTCAAAAAACGTACAGCTGCCCAATGCATCCAGAAGTTACGTTGGATAAACCCGGAAAATGTCCCAAATGCGGAATGAATTTAGTGGAGAAAATAGAGTGAAAATTCTATTAGCAACTAACGGTTCAAAATAAAGTAGTACCCACAAAAGTAGTTGAAGGTTCACCAAAAAACATAATACTTTATGGAGCTTAAGAATCCAAAAATGATGTGATGTTGCTCCTGGTGTTCCATCATTTCGCTTGAGTTTTTAATACTGCATCAAATATATTCGTTGATTTTAGATGCAAAATAGTATAATAAATACTGCAATCAAAAAGAAATTCCTAGCTAATGTATCATCAGACACATTAGCTAGGAATTTCTGTAGATCAAGATTTACTTACAATTTTAAATTTTTGGCAATCAATAAAATTTAGTACTTTTACAATCTTGAAAAAAATAGTTGTCATATCATTCCTTTTTGCTTTTTTGTGTGCTAACACAGAGATTGGACAGTTATTTAAATTGCCGAACTTAATACATCACTTTTCAGATCACCAAGAAGATAACATTGGTCAGAATATTTCATTACTTGATTTTATAGCTATTCATTACAATGATAGTCATCACAATTCAAATAAAGAAAAAGATAGTCATCAAAATTTACCTTTCAAGACAATTAATACAAATGTAAATACGGTTCTTGCTTTTATGAACCAAACAGCGTTTTCTTTTCGCAAGCCTACTATTATTTATCTAAACCGCACTGTAGCTTTCAGTCAGGATTTTTACATTTCCAGCGTTTTTACCTCTATCTGGCTTCCCCCTAAGGTGAGTTAATTAATTTTATTTTAAACCGTAATTAGTTATATTTTAAATATTTCTGATTGCTATTTTAAAATATATTTTGCTATTTACGTATTGCGTACGATACGTTGTATGAATTAAATTAGCATTCACCACTAACTAGACGTTTACGAGTTTTAGGTTCTCCATAACTAAAATCTTTTTAGACTTCACAAAAATCTCCTAGCGTTTTTAGTGTCGATCTGTAAGACAATCAATATTATTTAATTCGAAAAACATCTATAATGAAAACAATTAAATCCATTGCAGTTGCGATACTGATAACTATTGCAGGCACAACAATTTCTAATGCACAAGTAAACGAAAATCAATCCAAAACGCCGCACGGTGGAATAATACAAAATTCAGGCGACTACAAAATTGAAAGGGTCGAAAGAGAAAATAATATTAGTTTTTACGTACTGAATGCGAAAGGAAAAACGGTTTCAAATAAAAAAATTACTGGCTTGGCTGTTTTTGAATTTTTTAATAAAACAAAAGCAACGAATCCAGTTTTTTTAGACACCAACAATGCTTTATTTGTACAAGTTCCTAAAGCAAGCATATATGCTTATTGTACCATCACATTATTTGTCAATGGAAAAACAATCTCTTCCAAATTTAAAAATAGCCAAGTTTCTGAACAAGATATTAATCATGGACACCAACATTAATTTTATTATTCTTTATAAACCCAATTAAAATTACAATTATGAAAAATTTTTTAATCGTAGCGACTATCGCAATCGGAATGTTAACTTCTTGCAACAACAAAGCAAATAACGAAACTGAAAACACTGAAAGTCAATCTACTGAAACAGCAGAACAAGTTCAAGTGGTCACAGATTCTACGGATCAAGTAGGTACGGACAGTGTTAATCAAGTGGAGCAAGATAAAGTTGATGCGGCTCATGGTCACACGCATTAGTATAATTTAACAGGCTGCTTCTCTTGCGAAAATTTCAGGAGAGAAGTAGTTTTTAAAAGAAAAATAAAATTATGAATTCAAAAAAAATAATATTTCTTGTTATACTTTTTTTTATCGGCATCACAGGTGTTTTTGCTCATGGTGTAGATGAAAATACGCAAACTTTTTTGTCAGGAAATGATGGCGTTGCTTTTGGCCCATTTCTCTATATTGGTGCAAAACACATGCTTACGGGTTACGATCATCTGCTTTTTTTAGTTGGCGTTATCTTTTTCCTTTATCGTCCGAAAGAAGTGCTACTTTATGTAAGTTTCTTTACAATTGGTCATAGCGCAACATTATTGTTTGGAGTTATGAGTACTATATCAATTAATTCGTATTTAATTGATGCCATTATCGCACTGTCAATAGTGTATAAAGGTTTTGATAATTTAGGTGGTTTCAAGAAATTTTTCGGAAGGCAACCCAATACAAAAGCAGCTGTTTTGATTTTCGGATTATTTCATGGTTTCGGGCTTGCCAGCAAATTGCAAGATTTCAAATTTGAAAAAGAAGGATTGTTTACCAATCTGCTTGGATTCAATATTGGTGTCGAAATAGGTCAGTTCATAGCATTGACTTTTGTGCTAATCTTGATTACTTTATGGCGCAGACATTCCAGCTTTATGAAATTTTCAACAATAACAAATACGCTGCTTATGGCTGCTGGATTTGTATTAATAGGATATCAGTTAACGGGTTATTTTACATCTTAAAAATTAAAAAATGTCAGAAATAAATCATCAAATAGTAAATAAAAAACAAATTATCAAAGCAGTTATCTTCGCGTTACTACTTTCTGTACTAATTTTAGTAAGCGCAGTTTTACCTGCCGAATATGGAATGGATCCAATAGGAACAGGCAAACTGTTCGGGTTCAGTAAGCTTTATGTACCAGCGAATGCTGATGATGGATTAGCTACAATAACAGGAAAAACATTCCCATTAATTAAAATGGAAAAAGCAGGTTCTGGACCTGAAGTAAAAAGACCTATCGAAGCAAATAATCCTGCACCTGAAAAACAATATGCAGAAAGAGAAGACACGGTTGAAGTAATCGTACCGGCAGGAAAAGGAATTGAATATAAAATTTATATGCTGAAATATGGCAAAATGAAATACGAATGGACGACTAATAAAGGAATCGTTTATTTTGATTTTCACGGGGAAGTAAAACAAGCTAAAGAAACGAATGACGTTTATTTTGAAAGTTACACGCTTGCCTATTCCAATAATATGGTTGGGACTTTTTATGCTCCGTATGAAGGAAAACACGGTTGGTTTTTCAGAAATAATGAAAAGACAGCCATTACAGTTACAATAAAATTAAAAGGTCAGTATTCAATATAAGTAGTGAACATTCCTTAATATAACAAATTATGCTAAATAAAATTATTGAGTTTTCAATCAAAAACAAACTCATTATTGGACTGTTTATTTTAGCTCTCATCGGATATGGGAGTTATCAATTTACTAAATTACCAATTGATGCCGTTCCTGATATTACAGATAATCAAGTCCAGGTAATTACTTCAGCGCCATCACTGGGTGCGACCGATATTGAAAGACTGATTACTTTTCCAATAGAACAAGCCAACAGTAATATTCCTGGACTGAAAGAAATTCGTAGTTTTTCTCGTTTTGGTTTATCAGTGGTTACCATTGTTTTTAACGATGCAACCGATGTGTACTGGGCAAGACAGCAAGTAACAGAACGATTAAGTGCTGTAAAAGACCAAATTCCCACCGGTATTGGAGATCCAGTTCTTGCACCAGTGACAACAGGACTAGGCGAAATTTATCAATATGTTGTACGAACCAAACCCGGTTATGAAAAAAAATACGATATCACGGAGTTAAGAACCATTCAAGATTGGATTGTTCGCCGGCAGTTATTGAGCGTTGAAGGTGTGGCGGAAGTGAGCAGTTTTGGTGGAAAATTGAAACAATTTGAAATAGCCGTTGACCCAAATAAATTGCAATCCTATAATATCACTATTACAGATGTTTTCACTGCTTTAGAAAAAAACAATCAAAATACGGGTGGTGCTTACATTGAAAAAGGGCCTAAAGTTTTATACATCCGCAGTGAGGGATTAATTAATACTATCGAAAACATAAAAGATATTGCTATTAAAAACACTAATAGCGGTAGTCCTTTGTTTATTCGTGATGTAGCTGAAGTTCGCATTGGTAGTGCTATCCGTTACGGAGCAATGACATTTCACAAAAAAGAGGTTCAATCTGGTGAAGTTTCAGGTGCAGTAGTAATGATGTTAAAAGGAGCCAACAGTAATGTGGTTATTAAAAACATTAAGAATCGTATTGCACAAATTGAAAAAACATTACCCGAAGGTGTTATACTGGAACCTTTTCTAGACCGCACCAAAATGGTAAATAATTCTATTTCGACGGTCGAAAAAAATTTATTAGAAGGTGCATTAATAGTTCTCTTTGTTCTTATTTTCTTTTTAGGAAACATACGAGCAGGATTAATTGTGGCGTCAGTTATCCCTTTGGCAATGTTAATAGCAGTCATATTGATGAACATATTTGGGGTGAGCGGTAATTTGATGAGTTTAGGGGCATTAGATTTCGGATTGATTGTAGATGGTGCTGTTATTATTGTTGAAGCGTGTTTGTTTAGTTTGCACAGCAGGAAAACTGCTCAAATTTCACAACAAGAAATGGATAACACCGTACTAAAAACGTCAATAAAAATGCGTAATGTTTCCGTTTTTGGGGAATTGATTATATTGATCGTATACATTCCCATTTTTACGTTGCGCGGTATCGAAGGGAAAATGTTTTTACCAATGGCACAAACCATTGCATTTGCTCTGTTTGGCGCTTTTATATTGTCATTGACTTATGTTCCGATGATGACCGCTCTATTTTTAAATAAAAAAATATCCCACAAAAAAACTTTTTCAGATATAATGATGGAAAAATTAGAAAATTTCTATCAACCCATTTTGAATAAAGCATTGGGAATTCCAAGAACAATTATTGCTGTAACATTAGGATTGTTTGTTTTAGCGCTGATTACACTTTCGTTTATGGGTGGTGAATTTATGCCCTCGTTAGAAGAAGGAGATTTTGCAGTAGAAACTAGGGTTTTGCCGGGAAGTAATTTGCAAACTTCAATGACAGCTATTTCACAAGGTGCAAAAATATTAATAGAAAAATTTCCCGAAGTGGAGAAAATTGTAGGCAAAACAGGAAGTAGCGAAGTGCCTACCGATCCAATGCCAATTGATGCAAGCGATATGATGATCATTTTAAAGAACAAAAGTGAATGGACTTCTGCCACAACTTTTGACGAATTATCAGCAAAAATGGCCAAGGAATTGGAAGCTGTTCCTGGAGTTTCCTTTGGTTTTCAATATCCGGTTCAAATGCGTTTTAATGAATTGATGACTGGTGCTAGGCAAGATGTGGTCTGTAAAATATTTGGAGAAAACTTAGATACGTTGGCGTTATACGCCAATAAATTAGGTAAAATTGTAAATACAGTTGAAGGAACTTCAGATCTTTATGTAGAAACCGTTACCGGAATGCCACAAGTAGTAATTGACTACAACAGAGCTTCCATTGCACAATATGGCTTAAACATTCAGGATATCAATCGAATTGTAAATACCGCATTTGCAGGACAAAGCACAGGGGTTGTTTATGAAGGTGAAAAACGATTTGATTTAGTAGTTCGCTTAGAAGGCGAAAAACGTCAGGATTTGGCAGATGTTCAAAATTTATTAATTCCAACGGCAACTGGTTTGCAAATTCCTTTATCTCAATTAGCTAAAGTTGAAATTATCGAAGGACCGAATCAAATACAAAGGGAAGATGCCAAACGTAGAATTGTAGTTGGATTTAATGTACGAGGCCGTGATGTACAAAGTATTGTAAAAGAACTGCAAGGTAAAGTCGAAGCTCAAATAAAATTTCCTGCGGGTTACTATCCTACGTATGGCGGTGCTTTTGAAAACTTAAACGAAGCCAAAAATCGTTTGATGATTGCGGTTCCAGTTTCATTACTATTAATATTTATTTTGCTCTATTTTGCGTTCAATTCCGTAAGACAAGGACTGTTGATTTATTCGGCAATTCCACTATCGGCAATTGGAGGTATTTTCTTTTTAGCATTGCGAGGAATGCCGTTTAGTATCAGTGCCGGAGTTGGTTTTATAGCCTTATTTGGTGTAGCGGTTCTGAATGGATTGGTGTTAATTGCAGAATTCAACAGCATTCGAAAATCAGGGGAAACCGATTTAAAAGCGATTGTTTTGCAAGGAACTAGAATACGATTACGCCCCGTTTTAATGACTGCATTTGTAGCATCATTAGGTTTTTTACCCATGGCATTAAGCAATGGCTCTGGTGCAGAAGTACAAAAACCATTGGCAACTGTTGTCATCGGAGGTCTGTTGGTTGCAACATTTTTAACTCTATTTGTTTTACCAATTTTATATATCATGTTTGAAAAAGGAATTAAATTACAACCCAAAAAGATAAAATCAATTACGACTATCCTGGTATTGGGATTGTTCTTTTCTTTCCAAAGTGCCAATGCTCAGGAAAAAATTTCAATAGAGCGCGCGATTGAAACAGCTCTTTTAAACAATATCAAAATTAAAAATGAAAAACTGAATTCAGAGTACTTGCAAAAAATGGAAAACACAGGTTATGATATTTCCAACACGGGAATTATAAGCGAATATGGTCAGTTTAACAGCACTGTAAATGATGTGAAAATTGGTATTTCGCAAAGCATAAAATTCCCAACCGTTTATAAAAGACAGAAACAACTTTTAATAGAAGAAGCCAAAAAAGGACAATGGAACGAAGCTTTGCAAAGAAAGCAATTGACCAGACAGGTAACAATCGTGTTTTACGAAATGTTGTATTTAAAAGAAAAGGAAAAGCTGTTGCTAAAAAGCGATAGTATATATTCTGATTTTTTAGGGATCTCAACGCTTCGGTTTGATAAAGGCGAAAGCAATATATTAGAAAAAGCAACCGCTGAAAACCAATCTGGACAAATAAAAATTCAACTTTTGGAATTACAAAGTGATTACAAAATAATTCAATCACAATTCAAGTATTTACTTAATACGGATAAAGACTTTGTCCCAGTTTCAAATAAATTTAAAATGGATTTCATCAAAAATTCAGATACAAATGCTATTAGCAATCAACCCAGTGTGAAATTATTTGAGCAAGAAGTGAATAGCAGTAAAGCAGAAGTTTCACTTGAAAAATCTAAAAAATTACCGGAATTAATTGGTGGTGTTTATTACCAGACTTTCAAAACAAATACTGTATTTCAAGACAGTAATAATGGTGTTTACGGACAATTAGGAGTGGCGCTTCCATTATTTAATACAGCAATAAATAACAGGAAAAAGGCTTTAGAGATAAATACGCAAATAGCCGAAAATAATTTAAATAATGAAAAACTAAAACTGGAAAGCAAGAATCAGGAATTAGTCCAGGAATATAAAAAACACAAAGAAACTATCGCCTATTACGAGAGTCAAGCTTTAAAAAATGTTGATTTAGTAACTAAAGCTGCTAATGATAAATTTATCAATGGTGACATTAATTATATGGAATGGGTAATGCTTATTAATCAAGGTACCGAAATTCAAAGCAGATACATCGAAGCAGTTAAAAAATTAAACACCGCTGTTATTGAAATCAATGCTTTAACTAATTAAAATAGTTTAATTATGAAAGGAGCATGATCGTAATTAGGGTCGCAAGCGCCAATGATGATATGCGAATTACATATGACTGGACTTGCTAACTTTACCCGCATAAAAAGTTAAGAATAAAAACCTTAATTTTAAATTATGAAAAAGAATCGAAAATTCACAAATACCAAAATAAAAATACTATCATGATTAAAAATACAATTATTACAATATTGGCAATAGTATTCCTTTCTTCTTGTGGAAACAAGAAAACGGAAAGCGAAACCGAAGCTAATCCAACTATCGAAAACACGACAACTCTTACCGATGCACAAATAAAAAATGCAGGTATTGAAACTGGAAAAATCACACAAAAACAAATTTCATCTACCTTAAAATTAAATGGTAAAATAGATGTGCCGCCTCAAAGCTTAGTTTCCATTAGTGTTCCAATGGGCGGTTATTTAAAATACACCAAATTGTTAGAAGGAATGCATGTTACCAAAGGGCAGGTTTTGTGCGTTGTAGAAGACCAACAATACATTCAACTGCAGGAAGATTACCTTTTGGCGAAAGCAAAAATTGGGTATGCAAAAGCCGAATTTGAAAGACAAAAAGAACTCAACCAAAGCAAAGCCAGCAGCGATAAAGTGTATCAACAAGCACAATCAGAATACAACTCACTATTTGTAATGGTGCAATCGTATGGCGAGAAATTAAAATTTGCAGGGATAAATCCGAATAATGTTTCAACAAAAAACATTTCAAAAAGCATCAATGTATACTCGCCAATAAGTGGTTATGTAGCTAAGGTAAATGTAAATATTGGCAAGTATGTAAACCCGAGCGATGTTTTATTCGAGATTGTAAATCCATCGGATATTCATTTGGCCTTAACCGTATTTGAAAAAGACATCAATAAATTGGCTATTGGTCAATCGGTATTGGCTTATACTAATACCGATCCCGAGAAAAAATATCCTTGCCAAATTATTTTGATAGGTAAAGATTTTTCAGAAAACCGCAGCACTGAAATACACTGCCATTTTATAAATTATGATAAAACACTTTTACCGGGCATGTATATGAATGCCGAAATAGAATTAAAAAGTCAGCAATCAAATGTACTTCCATCTGATGCTATTGTAAATTATGAAAACAAGAATTATATTTTTGTTGCCAAACAAAACAAACAATTTGAAATGAAAGAAGTCACAATAGGAGCTACAGAAAATGAATTCACTGAAATTCTTTCAGACGATTTAAAAGACGAAAGAATTGTTATCAAAGGAGCTTATGCACTTTTAATGAAAATGAAAAATGTAGAAGAATAAAAAACATAAATTTACAGTAATGACAGAAAATAATTTTTAAAATCAACCACGCTGTCTGATGTAGCTGCATTAGTTGTCAGAATTTTATAAGTGAATAACTCAGTTAAATTTAGAAAAAACAATTTAATACCTAAATTCAAATTTCATTCAAAATTGAATTGTTAATTTGCAATATGAAAATTCTAATCATCGAAGACGAAATCGATATTGCGAACAGCATAAAAAGTTATCTAAAAACAAATGATATTCATTGCGAAACCGCAAGCACGTATCAAACGGCTTTAGACAAAATTATTATGTATGATTATGATTGTATTTTAGTAGATCTAATGCTTCCGGGTGGTGATGGATTTAGCATTTTGAAGAAATTGAAAATACTAAACAAATCAGAGGGGATTATTATAATTTCGGCTAAAGAAACGTTAGAGACCAAAATCGAGGGATTCAATCTTGGCGCAGATGATTATTTGACGAAACCCTTTCATCTTTCAGAGTTGTTGGTCAGAATTCAGGCCTTGGTTAGAAGAAAAAAATACGACGGAAACAATAAAATTGAATTCAATGAAATAGAAATTGATACTTTAGCAAAATCGGTAAAAATTGGAGAGAAGAAAATAGAATGCACCAAGAAAGAAATTGATTTATTATTGTTTTTAATTGGAAATAAAAACAAGGTTTTGTCTAAAAGTGCCATAGCTGAACACCTTTCAGGTGATATGGCGGACATGCTGGACAATCATGATTTTGTTTATGCCCACATCAAGAATTTGAAAAAAAAGCTAAATGATGCCGGAAGCAATGATTACATAAAATCAGTTTACGGAATTGGTTACAAATGGAACAATGAATAAAAAATTATTACATACTACTCTAAAATATTATGTTTTATTTTCTTTAATAGTGATGCTTTCAGCAGCTCCATTATTCTTTTATATAACTCAATTACTGTATCTACATGAAACAGATGAAGCCTTGCTACTTCAAAAAGAGGAATTCGAGTTATTGTATGCGCCGCAATTACAAGACAAGGATGTTGCAGTTTGGAATAAATGGAATAGGGATATAAAAATAGAGAAAGTTCAGAAAATAATTTCTAGAGACACACTATTCAGCAATAGTTATTATAATAATTTGGATAAAGAAAACGAACCCTATCGGGTGCTAAATGCTCCAGTTACAATTAATAATAAACACTACCTTTTTTCTGCCAGAATAAACCTAGTTGACAATAAGGATTTTATTGTCAGTATTTTAATGGTGTTTACCATCATTATTTTAATTCTTTTATTTGGATTATTTATCATTACTAAAAGGCTATCTCTTAGGCTTTGGAAACCATTTTATGACACTCTCGAGCAAATTGAGAAATTTGAAATCGATAAAAGTTCCCATCCAAAATTAGTTGTAAATACTATTGAGGAATTCAATCGACTCAATCAGGCAATAAATAAATTGATTGAAAAAAACACACGCATTTATAAAAGCCAAAAAGAATTTATTGAGAACGCGGCACACGAATTGCAAACACCAATTGCTATTTTTAAAGGAAAATTGGAAACATTATTGCAAAGAGACGATGTATCGGAAGAACAATTTGAAATACTGGATAAATTAAATGATACAACAACAAGGCTAAACCGATTAAATAAAAACCTGTTGCTTTTATCAAAAATAGAAAACAAACAATATAACATTCCTGAAGAGGTTCTTTTGAATGAGGTTATCACAAATCAATTAGATTTTTTTATAGAACAGGCATTAGCAAAAAATATTAAGATAAATACTGCTTTAGAATCGAATACATTTGTTAAAACGAATCTGTTTTTGTCTGAAGTTTTGATCAGTAATTTGTTTCTGAATGCAATTAATCATAATGTTGCTAATGGAAGCATCAATGTTGTATTGCATAAGAATGCTTTAGTTTTTTCCAATACGGGTATATTAAAATCGCTCGAAACAGATAAATTATTTGAACGTTTTTCTAAAGTAAATCCATCCTCGAAAGGGAACGGTTTGGGTTTATCAATAATTAATAAAATTGTAGAGAACAACAATTGGGAAGTTATTTATAGTTACAAAGATAAGTTACACATTTTCGAAATTCAATTCTAAAATTCAATATTTCTTCAAACTCCAATCGCAATTTTGTCGTTTAAATAAAGAATAAAAATTAAGATATGCCAATAAAAACAATATTATTAGTATCATTTCTAATACTATCAATTTCAGATTTATTAGGACAAAACAAAGCGGTCACACTATCCGGAATTACAAAAGATAAAACATCAAAAGAGACTTTGCTTTATGTAAATGTACTCTTGAAAAACACAAAGGATAACGTTTTGATTACGGGAACTGTTACCAATGAAGAGGGTAGGTTTTCATTTTCGAATGTAGTTCCTGGAAATTACTTTCTAGAGTTTACACTTGATGGATACAAAACAAAAAACCAACCTATTTATGTAGGTTCACTTTCTGAATTTCTAGATGAGGGAAGCATTGAATTGGAAGATAATGCTACTATTTTAAATGAAGTTGTGGTCGTTTCAAAGGAAGAACTTATTAATCAGAAAACGGACAAAAAAACCTTCTCTTTGGCAGATAATATCAGTCAGAGTGGTGGTTCTGTTTTACAAACAATGCAAAATTTGCCTGGTGTTTCCGTGCAAGACGGGAAAGTACAAATTAGAGGTAATGATAAAGTCACCGTTTTAATTGACGGAAAACAAACCGCATTAACAGGGTTTGGAAACCAATCGGGCTTAGATAATATACCCGCATCTGCGATAGAAAAAATCGAAATCATTAACAATCCTTCTGCAAAATACGATGCCAACGGAAACGCTGGAATTATCAATATTATTTACAAGAAAAACAAAAAAGAGGGATTCAACGGAAAAGTGGGTTTTACCTCTGGATTGGGTGCGCTGTGGGAAAGAAAAGAAAATTTACCAACTATTCGTCCGCAATACTCATTAACACCAAAAATTAATCCGACGTTATCACTTAATTATCGTAAAAACAAAATCAATGCTTTTTTTCAGGGTGATTATCTTTATACAGAAACACTCAATAAAAATGAGTTTGTAATGCGAACCTACACTGATGGAACTATTATTAATCAACAAACCAAAAGAAATCGGAATACGCACTTTACTACTTTAAAAACTGGAATTGACTGGAATATTAATGACCGAAATTCATTAACCGTTTCTGGTCTGTTTGGAACCGAAAAAATCATTGACAATGGAGATCAGCCCTTTTTCAATGAAAATTATTCGGAACGATTGCGACTGTGGCAATTTTTGGAAGATGAATTAAAAACCACCGCTATGGCTACTGCGGCATACCAGCACAAGTTTAAAGAAGCAGGACGGTTATTAAATATTGGTTTAAATTATACTTTTCACAGAGAGGATGAAAAATATTTTTTTGACAATATTCTGCCAACCTACACCGGAAAAGATGCTTTCAAATTGTTATCAGAGGAGAAAGTAGCCGACTTTAATATTGATTATATCAAACCCTTAAAATACGGAAGATTTGAAACCGGTTTTAAATTCAGAAAAAGGGATATTCCAACTAATATGCAGTTCTTTCCCGGCGCAAATTCTCCCATAGATAGCGGTGCTGGCGGTCAAGCAACTTACAAAGAAATTATTCCGGCCGTGTACGGAAATTATATTTTTGAAAACAATAAAATTGAGGCAGAACTGGGTTTGCGAGTAGAATATGTCGATTTGCAATACAATATCAATCCAGATCATAATACCTATAAAAGTGACGGGTACAACTATACCCAACCTTTTCCAAATGTGCGATTGGCATACAAAATTGATGACAGCAATAAAATATCATTATTTTACAATCGTAGAGTAGACAGACCAAATGAAGTCGATATTAGAATATTTCCAAAATACGATGATGCAGAAATAATAAAGGTTGGGAATCCTGCACTTCGTCCGCAGTTCACCAATTTGTTAGAACTGGGTTATAAAACGAACTTAAAAAAAGGATATTTCTATTCGGCAGTGTACCACCGTTTTGCAAATGCTACCATTACTCGAATAGCATCGACAGTTCCAGACAGCAATTTAATCTATGCTATTTTCCAAAATGCAAATAAAAGTTTCAATACAGGGATTGAAATGATCTTTTCACAAGAGATTGCAAAATGGTACTCGTTTAACTTCAACTTAATTGCGTATCACAATCAAATTAATGCTTTTGCTGTTGAAAATAAATATCCAATTCCCAATACTTTTTCGGCAGAGAAGCAAGACATTTTTTCTGGAAATATTAAATGGAACAATATCTTGCACTTATCCAAAAAAGTGGATGCTCAAGTAACCGCTATATATTTGGCGCCAGATATTATTCCGCAAGGAAAAATTGCTTCTCGATTTTCAATTGATTTAGGGATTAAAAAATCAGTCCAAAATGGCAAAGGAGAATTCTTTCTAAATGCAACCGACATTTTAAATACATTAGTAATCAGGAAACAAATTCAAGGTCTGAATTTTAATTATAACAGCACTGACTATAATGAAACACAGGTAGTTCGATTAGGTTACAATTATAAATTTTAACTCAAATAAAAAAATTACCGGAAATCCCGATTGTATTTTAGATAATGAGAATTTGTGCAACTACTTTAGAGAAACAGCTGAAAACTTACTTTTAATGGCATTAAATATTGGTTATGCGTTGGCACTAATTTTTGCTGTTAAGCCGTTAAAATGGTAAGTCAATAGATTCTGGATTAATAAAATCTTTGGTATACGGATTTTCCAGAAAGCTAAGTGGCGGCATTTGAAATTTAAGAATATCCTCTTTTTCAATACCGTAAACCTGCCAATAATTGGATAGCAATTGGGCATATATATCCTCATCCCAAAATCCGAAATGAGGTTGCTTACCAGCCGTTTCAACTTCTATAACAATCCCATTGTCTTGGTTTTCAATTTTGTATTCAGGTTTGTACTGTAATATATAATCTGAATAATGAAACCTAGCGTACAACTCTTCAAACTGGATGGGATGTAAAACATGACCTTCCATTTTATCGAGGATCTCTTTTTGCTTCTCCCCAATTACCCCGTTATCTTGTAAACATGCAATAAAACCAAATTCATTGACTCCAAATGAGAACATTAAATTAACTGCATCGTTGCGATAGCTAAAAATATCGGCAGAATATTTAAGTGGAAATACGGCGATGCTCCATGGTTTTTTTCCAACGAAGGAAATCGGTTCTATTAAGGATTGTAGCATTAAATGGAAGTAACCAAAGCGTTTCCTGAGAGTGACGGAAAGCTCAAAATCTTCACCTTGCCTTAGCAGCCTGTCTCTTTCATAAAGCATTTCGTAGTATAGCATACCATAGACCATTCTGCCTGTCCATTGAAAAAGCAACTCTTGATCGAGTGACGCCATGCCTTCAAAACCTTTTTTATACGCAGCCTCAACTTTTACATCCAGCTCCTCAAAAGCTGTTTTCACTTCGGAAGAACACGGTAATTTAAGATCTGAATAATTATAAGATTTGGTTTTATCCATCATCTCAATTCTTTCATTACCTAATTTAAAATGATCCATCAGCCATACTGGAAAAACGGTCATGTTTTCATTTGTCAAAGCTCCTGAAAGGAAGCAAAAATGTTCGTCAAAATTCAAATCCTTAAAAGGATTAAAAAGCGTATGTGTCATCAATATTCAGAAATATTAAGTTTTAATTTTTTCCAAATGTAGCCATAAATTATTATTTTCTTTGCCTAATTTATTATAGAATGAAAAATCTCAAATTTTGGACAGTACCGTAAAACCTTCGTTTAAATGCAGGTTTTAACAATGTTGATTATTACGACCCAGAGTTTTCAGTCCAGCTTTTCCTAAAATAGGTAAGGCTGCAATATATCCATTTTGAAATCCAAATCCCACTCCTCTATATATATTGTTTATACCAAAAAATGGATGAATATTCAAATAAAGTAGCTATTCTTATGTTGCCTATATATCTAAATAAACTCATATTTATAGTCACGTAATATTATTATACTTTTTAGTATAAATTAATTTATACTTTTTAGTACATAATAAATAACTTCGTTTATCTTTGCAGAGAAGATTTAAATTTAATAGCTAAAAATCATGAGCAAAGAAGCGTCCACAGAAACTCTTGAAGATTACACCAAGAGTGATTACAAATATGGATTTACCAGTAATATTGATACTGAACTTATTCCAAAAGGTTTAAATGAAGATACTATTCGATTAATATCTTTTAAAAAAGAGGAGCCGCAATGGCTACTTGACTGGCGTTTAGAAGCATTTAGGCATTGGGAGACCCTGACAGAACCCAAATGGCCGAATGTGAAATATCCACCAGTAAATTATCAGGACATCATTTATTATGCTGCTCCAAAACAAAAAAAAATACTCAACAGCTTGGATGAAGCAGATCCTGAATTATTGAAAACGTTTGAGAAATTAGGTATTTCAATAGGAGAACAAAAACGATTAACAGGTGTTGCCGTTGATATCGTAATTGACAGTGTATCTGTGATAACTACCTTCAAAGAAGAATTATCCAAATTAGGAATTATCTTTTGCTCGTTTGGTGATGCCGTAAAAGAACATCCTGAGCTAATAAAAAAATATTTAGGAATGGTTGTTCCTTCTACTGATAATTTTTATGCTGCACTTAATTCCGCCGTGTTCACAGATGGTTCGTTTTGTTACATTCCAAAAGGGGTTAGGTGTCCGATGGAACTTTCAACTTACTTCCGTATCAATGCCGAGGGATCAGGCCAATTTGAAAGAACATTAATTGTGGCCGAAGCAGGCAGTTATGTTAGCTATTTGGAAGGATGCACTGCTCCTACAAGAGATGAAAATCAATTGCATGCTGCAGTGGTTGAACTCATAGCGTTTGACGATGCTCAAATCAAATATTCCACTATCCAAAACTGGTATCCGGGAGATAAAGACGGAAAAGGAGGCATTTATAACTTCGTAACTAAAAGAGGATTGTGCGCAGGTGTAAGATCAAAAATCAGTTGGACACAAGTAGAAGCAGGTTCTTCCATTACTTGGAAATATCCAAGTTGCATTTTAAAAGGTGACTATTCAACGGGTGAGTTTTATTCTGTTGCAGTTACAAATAATTTACAACAAGCGGATACAGGAACTAAGATGTGGCATATTGGTAAAAACACCAGCAGTACTATTATTTCCAAAGGTATCTCAGCAGGTCAAAGCAATAACTCGTACAGAGGTTTGGTTAAAGTAGGAAAAAATGCGGAAAATGCCAAGAATTTTTCACAATGTGATTCCTTATTAATGGGAGATAAATGTGGTGCGCATACTTTCCCTTATCTCGAAATTGACAATGATACAGCTCAAATTGAACACGAAGCCACAACTTCTAAAGTAGGTGAAGATCAACTTTATTACTGTATGCAAAGAGGATTAAAAATGGAGGATGCCATTAATCTTATTGTTAATGGGTATTGCAAGGATGTGTTTAAAGAATTACCAATGGAATTTGCAGTGGAAGCACAAAAATTGCTTGCTGTAAGTTTAGAAGGTAGTGTTGGATAAAATAATTAAATAAAAAAACAGAACTCATGTTAATAATAAAAAATTTACACGCAGAAATTGAAGGAAAAAAAATATTGAATGGTATTAACCTTCAAATAAATGCTGGCGAAGTACACGCTATAATGGGACCAAACGGTGGTGGTAAAAGTACGCTGGCACACGTTTTAGCAGGTCGAGAAGGGTATGAAATCACTGAGGGTAGTATTACCTATATGGGGAAAGACCTCCTCGAATTATCAGTTGATGAACGTGCCAAGGAAGGTATATTTCAGGCATTTCAATACCCGATAGAAATACCGGGTGTAAGCACTGCAAACTTTCTTAAACATACCATTAATGCTGTTAGAAAACATCAAGAAAAGACGGATTTGAGTGCAACCGAAATGCTAAAATATATTAAAGAGAAGGCAAAAATGGTGGAGATGGAAGATGGTTTTTTAAGCCGTTCTCTAAATCAAGGCTTTTCGGGCGGAGAAAAAAAACGCAATGAAATTTTACAAATGGCTGTTTTAGAACCAAGACTTGCCGTGTTGGATGAAACTGATTCAGGGCTTGATATTGATGCGCTTAAAATAGTTGCCAATGGTGTTAATCAACTAAAAACAAAGGACAATGCTTTTATAGTAATTACACACTACCAACGTTTACTCGATTACATTATCCCTGATTTTGTGCATGTGTTATACAATGGACAAATCGTTAAATCGGGCGACAAAAATTTAGCATTACAGCTGGAAGAAAAGGGATACGACTGGATTAAAGAAGAAGTAGCAACATTAACAATATCTTAAAAAGATAAGCATGAAAATTCAAAATACACCAGATAAAAATGATAACAGGGGAAAGTTTATTGAACTATTCCGTCTTTATGAAAATTCATTAAATGGACAGAAAAATAATGTAATGCATAGTCTCCAGAAAGTTGCTATTCAACGATTTGGCAATAACGTAGATTTTCCAACCAGAAGAAATGAGGATTGGAAATATACCAATGTTGCCGAGTTACTTCAGCCAACATACCAGCAGCCAAAACTGGTTGACATTACAACAGAAGATATTAAGCCTTTTCTTTTTGAAGGGTTGGATGCATACCTGCTAGTTTTTGTGAACGGTAAATACAATAAATTACTTTCATCAAAAGATGAATTATCGCAAAAAATCATAGTGCAGGATATTCCTTCTAGTTTGAGAGAAGATAGGCTTACAAAAGAAACGGTTTCTGAATACCTGTCGAAATGGGCAATTAAAGAAATGAATTCCTTCGTTGTATTAAATACTGCCTTCGCTCACAATGGAATTTATATTTATGTGCCTGATGGATTAGTGCTGGATCGCCCTGTTCATATACTAAATATAGCACATACAGAAGAAGAGCCAACAGTTATCAGTCCGCAAAAAATAATCGTAGCCGGAGAAAATAGTAAATTAACGGTTATTGAAACGTATCATCATCTCACTAATTCCCAACAAACGTATTTCACGAATACGGTTACACAGTTGGTTCTAAAAAGAAATGCGATTGTTGATCATTATAGAATTCAAGATGAAGGTGAGAATGCATTTTTTATCAATAATACAGAAGTTGAGCAGCTGCGTGATAGTACCTACAGCTCTTATGTAGTTGATTTGGGCGGAAAATTAGTAAGGAACAACCTAAGCTCCATTTTAAAGGATAGTGGAACAATGACTAATTTTTATGGACTTTATGTTGGTATAAATAAGCAGCATATAGACAACCAAACTTTTATAGACCATGCGTATCCGAATTGTAACAGCAACGAATTGTACAAAGGAATTCTTGCAGATAAAGCTAAAGGAGTATTTAATGGTAAAATAATAGTACGACCCGATGCTCAAAAAACAAATGCTTTTCAGAAAAACCATAGCCTTGTATTATCAAAAACCGCCTCGATGAATAGCAAACCCCAGTTGGAAATTTTTGCGGATGATGTTAAATGCAGTCACGGGGCAACCATTGGACAATTAAATAAAGAGGCATTATATTATATGCGTTCCAGAGGCTTATCTGAAAAAGAAGCTATATCAGTTTTAAAACAAGCTTTTTTAACAGAAATAACGGAGTTAATTAAAATTGAACCTGTAAGGGAAAAAGTAGAACAGCTGCTTGTTGATAAATTTAAGCAATTTACGGAAACAAACAATTAACTATTAAATTGATAAATGACATGCCTGAAATAACTAAAGAGGATATTCTAAAAATACTGACTAACGTCGTTGAGCCTGACCTCAAGAGAAGTATTGTTGAATTAGGATTAGTGAATGATATTCATGTTGAAGGGAACATCATCAGCTTTATCGTTAAGATTAGCAGCCCTACTATGAATAGTAAAAAGATAGTAAAAGAGGCTTGTATGGATAGCCTTTTGCAAGCATTAGGTACGGATATTAAGGTGGATATAGATATGCAAGCCCTACCTGGTTTTAAGGATAGAGCTCCTGAACTTAGAACAATATTGCCTGGTGTTAAACATATTATTGCTATTGCCTCCGGGAAAGGTGGTGTAGGTAAATCTACCGTTTCCGCCAATCTTGCAGTGGGATTAAGCCAATTAGGTGCAAAAGTGGGCTTATTAGATGCCGATATTTATGGGCCATCAATGCCACTTATGTTTGACTTAGTGAATAGAAAGCCTGAAGTTTCAAATGATTCTGGTCGAAATCTAATAGAACCAATTGTATCTCATGGAGTAGGAGTTTTATCTATTGGTTTTTTTACGGAAGCATCGCAGGCACTTCCATGGCGTGGACCTATGGTTTCCAAAGCCCTTATTCAATTATTTCAGGATGCCGACTGGGGTAATTTAGATTATCTGCTTGTGGATCTTCCGCCAGGCACAGGTGATATTCATCTTACGCTGGTAGATAAAATTCCGCTTACAGGTACTATTGTAGTTAGTACACCACAAGAAGTAGCTTTGGCTGATGCCAGAAAAGGTATCGATATGTTCAGGATGCCAATGGTTAATGTTCCGGTGCTTGGATTGGTTGAAAATATGGCATACTATATACCGGAAGGTAATCCTGATAAAAAAGATTACATATTTGGAAAGGATGGTGCAAAAAAATTATCAGAAGAAATGAATGTTCCATTATTGGGTCAAATTCCTTTAATAACAAGAATACGGGAGGCAGGAGATGTTGGAGCGCCAGCAGCATTAAATGAAAATACGATTGAAAGCAAAATATTTAAAGACTTAGCCCTAAAAGTAATGGAATGCGTAAAAGACATTAAAGCTGAAAGACTAACAACTAACAATTAAAAAATGGAAATAGCAGCTAAAATAGCATTGGAAATAAAAGTCATAGAGGTTCTAACAACCTGTTTTGACCCAGAAATACCTACCAATATTTATGATTTAGGATTGGTATATGGAATCAACATTGATGATGAAGCCAATGTGCATACCATAATGACACTAACCTCCCCTTCATGTCCGGTAGCGGGAACACTTCCTCCAGAAGTGGAAGAAAAGATTAGGAATATTCCTGGAGTTAGCAGCTCTAATGTAGAAGTAACTTGGGATCCCGCTTGGTCAAAAGACATGATGAGCGAGACGGCTAAATTTGAAACTGGAATGATGTAAATTAAACAATAACAAAATTAATCATTAAAAAAATGGAACAATCTAATTTAACCAAAATCACGCAACAACCCAGCTATGATGCCGTTTATGTTCAGCCCATGAGAGAGGAACTAACAACTGTAGGTTGCAAAGAATTATTAACCCCTGAAGATGTAGATAAGGCATTAGACAGAAATGATGACAAAACGATACTTGTTGTAATCAACTCTGTATGCGGTTGTTCGGCAGGTAGTGGACGACCAGGAGTAATGATGGCGTTGCAAAACAGTATTATCCCTGATGAGCTTTACACGCTGTTTGGTGGAATGGAAAAAGATGCAATTGACTGGTACAGGAATAAATATCTTGCAAATCATCACACCTCTTCACCCCACATTGCCCTTTTTAGAAATGGTGAGCCAGTTGCAATTTTTAAACGTTCCGATATTGACGGACATACAGCAGAAAGTATTGCCAGCCAATTGGTGACTATTTTTAACAACGAATGCAGTAATACAGGGCCGTCAATTTCTGCAAAAGATTTTGAAAATATTACTCAAGGCAAATACGGTTGTTATACTGATTTAGGTAAGGATAAAAACTAAATAGTTTGTGTCTATTTAGTTTGTGTTTATGGTTTATAATAAATTTGCAATAGTAAGCTACTTTTTTATTTGCGAACTTTGTCTGTAATAGTAAATTAAATACACAAACTAATTAAATAATACAATTATGAAAATAACAGCTCAGGTAGAATATGGATTAAGAATAATGGTAAGGATAACCCGTTGCACAGATGAGAAAGGACTAAGCATTCGTCAGCTAAGTGAAGCAGAAGGATTATCTATTAACTATGTTGCTAAATTAACCCGACTACTTCGCATAAAGGGATTAATTAACAGTACAAGAGGCCACATGGGTGGGTATGTACTCGCAAAACCTGCTGCCGCTATAACAGTAAATGACACATTAAAAGCTTTGAGCGGAAAGTTGTTCGATAAAAAATTCTGTGATAGTCATTCAGGAATAATGACCTTATGCACTAATTCTGTAGACTGCTCCATCCGATCATTATGGTCAATGATGCAGGCTACACTGGATAAATTACTAGATAAGGTAACTATGGCAGACATGATGAAAAATGAAAAAGATGTTTCCGGAGTGTTACAAAATATTATAGAAGGAAGCGCTAAATAAATTATTAAATTAAATCTTGATTACTAAAATTCATTACTATGGCAATAATGATAACAGAGGAGTGTATAAATTGTGGAGCATGCGAGCCTGAATGCCCCAATAATGCAATTTATGAAGGTGGTGATGAATGGAGATATGCAGACGGCACCGCACTCAAAGGCTTT
The DNA here is from genome assembly GCF_003970375.1 of Flavobacterium sp. ZB4P23. Taxonomy (NCBI): domain Bacteria; kingdom Pseudomonadati; phylum Bacteroidota; class Flavobacteriia; order Flavobacteriales; family Flavobacteriaceae; genus Flavobacterium; species Flavobacterium sp. ZB4P23. The sequence continues at coordinate 93,058 of NZ_RYDK01000007.1, read as the reverse complement.
TACACAGGACAAAATTCAGGTAATACCGTTGATGTTGATACTCCCAATACGCCTGTTTCTATGGATTTTTATTATATCGTAACTGATAAATGTACCGAGTGTGTCGGTTTTCATGATGAACCACAATGTGCCGCAGTTTGTCCGGTAGATTGCTGCGTAGATGATCCGGATTACAGAGAAACAATAGAAGAATTACTACACAAAAAAGAATTTATGCATCTTATATGATAACTGCACTTACAAAAATACAAATAGAAAAAACAGGTCAATTTAATGGACACGGAGGTGCTATTTACACATTAGAATTTGCTCATGAAGCTCATCTTTTTTACTCTGGCAGCAGTGATAACCTTGTAGTAGAATGGAATATGAAAGACCAGCAACAAAACAAAGTTGTTGCGAAATTACCTGCCAAAGCCATGGCATTGAAATATGTTCCCGATAGAAATATATTACTTATCGGTCAGTCATTAGGAGGTATTCATGTTATTGACTTAAAAGAAAATAAGGAAATAAAACTATTACAGCTTCATAAGGAATACATTTTTGATATCCAATATTTACCAGAAACAGAATGCTTTTGGGTTTTAGCTGGTGACGGTACACTTTCAGTTTGGTCAATCAATGATTTCTCATTGATAACAGCTCTAAAACTTTGTGATAAAAATATCCGTAGCATCGATTTTAATATTATTTTGAAAGAAGCAGCTATTGGATGCGGTGATGGTTCTATTCGAATTTTTGATTTTGAAACCTATGAAGAAAAGAAAATCCTTAAGGGGCATCTTGATGATTTTTCGGTAAATACAGTACGCTATCATCCAAACGGGAAATACCTTTTGTCTGGTTCTAGAGATGCCTATTTGAATGTATGGGATATTGAAAACGATTATGCGTTGATCCATCATATTCCTGCCCATAATTACGCTATTTACAGCATCGTTTTCAGTCCTGATAAAAAGTTTTTTGCTACGGGTAGCAGAGATAAAACAATTAAAATATGGGATGCAGAAAACTTTGAACTACCCTATCGAATAGATAAGTCTCAACACGGAGGCCATACCCATTCGGTAAATAAACTTTTATGGAGTGATTTTAATAATTATTTGATTTCAACCGGTGATGATAAAACTATCATGCTATGGGGAATTATAATACCAATGTAATAAAATAAAAAATTAATATTGGTTAAAATTTAGATTATGTCAGAAATAATTGAAGAAGAAAGTAAATATACTAAAAAGCCAGATTGGCTTCGTGTAAAATTACCCACAGGAAAAGAATATGCCGAAGTAAGACAAATAGTATCCGAACATAAACTACATACGATATGTGAAAGCGGCAGTTGTCCTAACATGGGTGAATGTTGGGGAAATGGAACGGCTACCTTTATGATATTGGGGAATACCTGTACAAGATCCTGCGGATTTTGTAATGTACATACTGGTAAACCTCTGCCTGCTGATCCGGAGGAACCTAAGATGGTGGCCGAATCTATTCGCCTAATGAAGTTGAAACATGCCGTAATAACTTCGGTTGATAGAGATGACTTGAAAGATGGTGGTTCTATGATATGGGAAGAAACCGTAAATGAAGTAAGAAAAGCATGCCCGGGAATTACCATGGAAACGCTTATTGGGGATTTTCAGGGTAAATGGGAAAACCTGCAGCGAGTTATTAATGTACATCCCGAAATAGTTTCACATAATCTTGAAACCGTACGCAGATTAACGAAAGAAGTTAGGGTACAGGCAAAGTATGACAGAAGCCTTGAGGTTCTCAAAAGATTAAAGGAAGCTGGGATGAAAACTAAATCAGGTATCATGTTGGGTTTAGGTGAAACAGAAGAAGAAATATATGAAACTATGGACGACTTGAGAAGCGTTGGTGTTGATATATTAACTATTGGCCAGTATATGCAGCCTACTAAAAACCATTTACTCGTTATAGAATTTATTAAGCCAGAAATATTTGCAAAGTATAAAGAAATAGGCATGAACAAGGGTTTTCGTTTTGTTGAAAGCGGACCATTAATAAGATCATCTTATCATGCAGAAAGACATTTGTTTTAATAAATAAAATAGATTTAATATTTACGCTCACAAAAATAATTATGGCTAAAACAAAAATTACAGTAAACAATAATGGTTCCCTGAGAATAGAAAATGACTTTGAGATTGTAGATAAAAATGGGAATGTATATGATTTAGCAGGACGAGAGATGCTTTCACTTTGCCGTTGTGGTCTTTCTAAAAATAAACCTTTTTGTGATGGTGCTCATAACGGGCACTTTGAACATGAGGCTGTTGCATTTGGATTGCCTCCAAAAAAATAATATATTAAACAAACATCATGTTCGACGTTGCTATTAATTTGATAATTCTTTCCAAAAACTTCCTGCATTTTTGTATGAACATGTTGCGCTTACCCCATTAAAAGATCCTACTCTTATTCATGTAACGGTGTTAAAAAATGAACTTGGTCTTGATTCACTTAGTGATTCCATTTTACAAAAATGGTTAAATCAAGATTAGTAATGAGCAGAGAATTGCTACCCGTTATACCGGTCATCAATTTGGGAGCTTTGCCGGACAGTTAGGCGATGGCAGGGCAATTTCCTAGTGCGAAATTTTAACTTCTGATGGAAAGCGATGGGAAATACAAACTAAAGGATCAGGCAAAACTTCTTTTTCCAGAATGGGAGATGGCAAAGCCGTAATTCGTTCATCAGTCAGAGAATATCTTTGCTCAGAAACCATGTACGGTTTAGAAATTCCTACCTCAAGAGTGATACTATGGCTTTCACTTTATGACCAAAGATTGAAAAGAGAATTATCTGACGAAATGAAACGCCAGATGGAAATGAAACGCGTAAATCCAAAGTATGTATTAAGAAATTATATTGCTCAGGAAATAATTGAGGAGGTAGAAAAAGGAGGGAATGAAAAATTAAAAAAATGGTTAGAAATTTTGTATTCGCCATTTGCCGAACATCCAGAATATGAATCGTATTCAAAACCAACGCCTACAGAAAAGAAAATTATAGTGTTTCCTGTTCATCTTAAGTTCTTGCAAAAAAATAAAATAGTGTAAAATAATTTAAAACATAAAAACATGTCAGAACATAAAGTTTATTTAAACTGGAAAAACAAAGGAGATAATATACCCGATAAAACAATAATTAATGCAATGCACCACCGTGCTCACCGGGAATGTTTTATAGCCAATTCGGTTTTAACAGAGATAATTGTTGAACCGGTTTATTAAAGTAATTGAGCAAAGGTGAATTAATTTTAGATAAAAAATTAAAGTTTAATATGCTCAGCAAAAGGAACAAAACAGTATATATTGACAAACATGAAAAAGGAATTTATACAATAGCTATGGATACTACTACAAAACACAAAAATGATGTACCATCCCTAATCAGTGGTTATAGTCAATTAAATATATATGATTGGCTTGCCGATATACCATTGCCACCCAATCAACAAACATTCAACATTGTTGAAGTAAAATTTAAAGGAGGGCGTAAAGATTTTTATTTGAAGCATGAAAATATATCTCTTAAACAAACAGATATAGTAGTTGTTGAAACCATTGGCGGACACGATACAGGTCATGTTTCATTAACAGGAGAACTGGTTAGGTTGCAATTAAAAAAACACAATATCCAGACGGAAGAAGTCATTAAAAAAATCTATAGAAAGGCAACATCAGCTGATATTGAAAAATGGAAAACAGCGAAGGGTTTGGAATCAGAAACGATGTATAAAGCCCGAATTTTAGCTAAAGATTTGGACTTGAAGATGAAAATATGTGATGTTGATTATCAAGGGGATAAGTCAAGTGCCACCTTCTATTATACCGCTGAAGGACGGGTAGATTTCCGGGAACTAATTCTGGTAATGGCTACAGCGTTTCATATCAAAATAGTAATGCGTCAGATTAGCCTGTTCGAGGAAGCCGCCCGTTTAGGTGGTATCGGTACTTGTGGAAGAGAGTTTTGTCATACTGCCTGGTTAACAGATTTTAATACTAGGGCTACATTATACGGCAGGAATAAAGATAAACAATGGACTGAATTCAAATGTTGCTTAATAGAAGATCGAGAAAACAACAAATCTTCTTTGAAGGACAATGATCTCAATAGAATAAAAACGCTTAAAGGTATCGCCAGCCGTCAAAAAACAGATATTGAAAAAAATATAATGTGGTTTAGTTACCCGAATGAAGATGATTTAATACCTATAAAAATCTCAAGGGTTAAAGAAATTCAAACACTAATTAAAGAAGGCATGATTCTGAAAGATTTAAAGGAAGAGATAGAAATCATAATTGAGGAACCGGCTATTGATAACTTCTTGGGTTATGTAAATGTTGTAGGTCAAGATAGTCTAACAAGATTCGAAAAAAAAGAACAAATAAACATATAAAAAGGAATAAATGAAACTGCCAAAAAACTTAGAAAAAGTAATTCTTTTTGATGTTCATAAAATCCGAAAAAATTTCCCTATCCTTTCAAGGATGGTGAATAATAAGCCATTGATTTATTTTGATAACGGTGCTACTACACAGAAACCGCAACAAGTGATTGATGCCCTCATAAAATATTACACGGTGCAGAACGCTAACATTCACCGTGGAGTTCATCGAATGAGTCAGGATGTAACTGATGAATATGAGAATGCCCGAATTACTGTTCAAAAACATATAGGTGCTAAACAGGAACACGAAATAATTTTTACAAGCGGAACTACTGATAGCATCAACTTTATAGCCACTGTGTTTGGGAAAAAGTATGTGAATTCCGGAGACGAGATTGTTGTTAGTGAGATGGAGCATCACAGTAATATTCTTCCTTGGCAACAGTTATGCGAAGAAAAAAATGCAGTACTTAAAGTTATCCCAATCACTGATAGCGGAGAATTGTGTATGGACGAATATAAAAAACTACTTTCTGCAAAAACAAAACTGATCGCCATTACACACGTATCAAACACACTTGGTACGGTAAATCCCGTAAAAGAGATGATTGCTATCGCTCACTCGAAAAATATTCCTGTGCTTGTGGATGGAGCCCAATCTATCCCTCATATAAAAGTGGATGTGCAAGATTTAGATGCAGATTTTTATTGCTTTAGCGGGCACAAAGTTTATGCTCCCACAGGAGTAGGAATACTTTACGGAAAAGAAGAATGGCTTAATAAACTCCCGAATTATCAAGTAGGTGGAGGAACTATTAAAACAGTTTCATTCGATAAATCAGAATACGCAGAATCCCCTCTTCGATTTGAGGCAGGCACTCCGAATATCGAAGGAGGAATTGGTCTTGCAGTGGCACTGGACTACATCAACGTACTCGGTCTTGAAAATATTGCTACTTATGAACACGAACTGCTTGGGTATGCTACAGAAAAACTTTCAGCGATTGATAATTTGCGAATTATCGGCACGGCAAAAGAAAAAGCAAGTGTAATTTCGTTTGTTGTGGATGGGATCCATCCGCTTGACTTAGGCATGCTCCTGGATGCGCAGGGAATAGCAGTACGAACAGGGCACCACTGTACGCAACCACTAATGGCACATTATCAAATTCCGGGGACTGTGCGTGCAAGTTTTTCATTTTATAATACAAAGGAGGAAATAGATGTTTTTGCAAACGCAATTGTGAAATCAATTAAACGAATAAACCAAAAATGATAGAGATGAAAACAATAGAAAATATAGAGCAGGAACTCGTGGAAGAATTCTCGGAGTTTGAGGACCTGTTTGATAAATTCGGATACCTGATTGATTTAGGTAAAAATATAAAACCATTAGACGTTTCATTGAAAACGGATAACTGTATGATAAAAGGATGCCAGGCACATGTGTGGTTATATAGTGAATTAAAAGATGGTAAAATTATTTTTTATGCAGATGCAAATGCCGATTATGCTAAAGGGCTTGTTGCCATGTTGATTCATGTACTTTCGGGGCATACACCTGATGAAATTATTAAAGCCCCGCTTAATTTTATTGAAAGGATAGGATTTAAAAGCATGCTTTCGATGAAACGTGCCGGAGGATTGGAGAGCATGATAAAGCAAATGAAACTTGATGCGGTGGTTTACAAAGCCAAGGATTGAGCTACTTTCTTAACCTAATAAAGAATTGAATTAAATCCTGAAATTATTGGAAACAAAAAGTTTTGTAGGAAGTATTGGTGTAGTATAATATTTTTCATCTTAGGGAAAAGGATAACCTTTTGTTGGAGTAGCTTTAGATACTTGGAATATGTGGACGGAATGACAAGATGGGGTAAGAGCTTCAAACCCAACATCAGGAACAACATACAATTTAGTGCAACAACCTTGGGTAAATAAAGGTTATTTATACAACATAACAAATAAATGTAATAACTATTGATAAAAAAGTGGAGAGCCAAACCCAGAATTTTGATTTGTTCTCTCCACCATCAGATACTAAATAAGGGCTTTGTTAATACCCTGCTGTCACTTGCTCACTATAGGTTTTATGAGGTACTGAGAGAGTTCTTCAAAACGTTGTTTTTTTATAGCATAGAACGGAAGGAGTTTTTGGTATTCCCTTACTTTATGGATTTCTTTTTGTTCATTTATTCTTATATCTTTCGGCAGTTTATCTAAAATATTATGATAAGCCCCAAGAAAGATTATACCCGTTTCATTTGGGCCGAGTGTTGCCGAAATCCTGCCAGCAATATACTCATCCCGTTGATTCAACAGTTTGGATCGGCTAATTTTAAACCTAATAATCCTGATCAGTTTCATGATTAATGGGCCGGAAGAGGGTATCAATTTTAGCATTTCCAATTCTTTTTTAACCATCGAAATATCCTCGGTTCGCACGATAATAGCTCCCCGTTTGACCAGTCTTGAAATAATTTCATAGTTCTTACTTCCTGCCTTTATGCTATCTTCCATGATTTTTATTGCGATCTCTCCATCCGCAACCATTCCATCCTGGTATATTTTTACAACTTTTCCGCCAAGCCCAATAGTATCACAATATTGGCTTATTATCTCCCAGTATTTGTTAACGGTATCAACATGTGTTTCCCAAAATTCTCTCCCAAATTCATCAATACCCTTCTGGGTTAGCTCGGCTGCCATGGATCCCATGTCGGCACTTGTATGAATGATGGGAACATATATTAGTGTCTTCATTGTAAAAGGTTTTTAGCTTTGATCTATACTCAACTCTTCACTAGCCAATTGGCATACGGTACTCAGAGTTTCCATAGCCTGTTCAATATCGGTAAAACTTCGGTTTTTAATCGCTGATTTCAACTCTTCAAGTGCATTTTCAATAGCAGCCTTTTTGTTACCTGGAATTGTATCCCCAAATTCCTTTAACTGTTTTTCCGTTTGGAAGATCTGAGTGTCGGCTTGATTACTTTGAACCACCTTTTCTTTTGTCTCTCTATCCGAAACAGCGTGTTGCCTGGCTTCCTCCTTCATCCGGTGAATATCCTCATGCGAAAGTCCGGTAGAGGCCTCAATGCGAATCTGCTGCGATTTGTCAGTTAACTGATCTTTGGCAGTCACATGAAGAATGCCATTAGCATCAATATCAAAGGTAACTTCGATTTTAGGAATACCCCTATGGAATGGCGGAATTCCATCAAAATGAAACCTCCCGATGCTCTTGTTATCGTTAGCCATTGGCCGTTCTCCTTGTAATATGTGTATTTCTACAGAGGGTTGGTTATCAGCAGCCGTAGAAAAGACTTCTGATTGCTGAGTAGGAATGGTTGTATTGGCTTCGATCAGCCGTGTCATCACACCACCCCGGGTTTCGATACCTAATGAAAGCGGTGTAACATCAAGTAGCAATACATCTTTTACTTCGCCAACAAGAACTCCACCCTGGATGGCAGCGCCAATAGCGACAACTTCATCTGGGTTAACACCTTTGGAAGGTTCTTTCTCGAAAAAGTCACGCACAATTTTTTGAACAGCAGGTATTCTGGTTGATCCGCCAACGAGGATGATTTCATCTAAATCGGAGACCTTCAATCGGGCATTCTTAAGTGCCTGCTGACAAGATAGAATAGTTGACTGCAACAGGTTATCAACCAACTGTTCAAATTTGGCACGGGTAAGCTTCTTTACCAAGTGCTTGGGTATGCCTTGAACCAGCATAATATAGGGTAGGTTAATTTCAGTTTCCATCAATCCAGACAATTCGATCTTTGCGTTTTCGGCCGCCTCTTTCAACCGCAGAAGTACCATAGAATCTCTAAGGAGATCTATACCTTCGTCTTTTCTGAATTCATCAACCAACCAGTCAATGATCAGCTGATTAAAATCATCGCCACCAAGGTGAGTGTTCCCGTTGGTAGATTTCACTTCAAAAATACCATTTCCGAGTTCGAGTATCGAAATATCGAAAGTTCCGCCACCAAGGTCATATACTGCAACCTTAATATCTGTATGCCTTTTATCCAATCCATAGGCAAGAGCTGCCGCCGTAGGTTCGTTAATAATACGTCTGACTGTAAACCCTGCAATCTCACCAGCCTCTTTGGTTGCCTGCCGCTGTGAATCGCTGAAATAGGCAGGAACGGTAATCACCGCCTCCTTGATCTCTTGTCCAAGGTAGTCTTCAGCTGTTTTTTTCATTTTCTGAAGAATCATAGCCGAAATCTCCTGAGCCGAATACAGTTCCCCGGAAATGTTTACACGGGGTGTATTATTTTCGCCTTTTGAAACCTGATATGGCAATCTGCTAATCTCTTTCTCAACCAGATCGTATGATTCACCAATAAACCGTTTAATGGAAAAAATCGTGTTTACTGGATTGCTAATGGCCTGACGTTTTGCCGGGTCACCAACTTTACGCTCACCACTGTCAGTAAATCCTACTACAGAAGGCGTTGTTCTGTTACCTTCACTGTTAAGGATTACGACCGGTTCATTACCTTCCATAACAGCTATACAGGAATTTGTGGTTCCTAAATCTATACCTAAAATTTTACTCATTATATTACATTAAATTGCCTAATGGGCCAAGATTGATGTTTAAATCCCTGTCGGTAAGATTAAAGTGCTTTTTCAGCTCTTCCATTTTTAGTTCAAGTTTCATAAGGGTTTCACCAAGCCGTTCAATCTCATCTTCAGTCAATGATCCCCCGTCAACTCTGCGCATAGCTTGCTTTTCAACCAGTTTACGAATGAGTTCAACCAGGGTTAGTACCAGTTTTGCCAAGCCGGAATCAGCATTGTCTGGGCCTAGCTTTAGCCTGGATTCTTCATTGTTTGTTAGTTTCCCGATCTCCTCCGAAAGCTCATCAAGCGATCCGGTATTAAACAGTATTTTATTTTCACTTATCATACCGATTATTTTATGGCGATTTCAACAAAATTATACGGAGGCCAAGGTCCAGTCAGGACAAAGTTAAGCCTTGGATATTGGTTTTGCAAATCCCCAATTACATGAATTAGTCCATCTTTCCGCTCCATATCAAGTAAGAAAACGGCATCAATGATAGCTGTTGTTGTTATTGCCCTTTTTTTGAATTTATTGACGGTGTTTAACCGGAAAAGGTATCCAGTGATCATTTCAATGACCGAATTAACATAAGTTAGCATCAATTCCTCAAGCCTGTGCTCTTTAAGTTTTTTATCCAGATAATCCTTGTAAACTGAATTTTTGATTTCCGTCGCAGAATTCTCGGTTGTTTGGGTATCTGCCTCTGATTTTATCTTCAGTTCTGATTTTAATTTTTCGGAATCACAAAAAATCTTTAGCCCAAATTCATACTTATTTTCAACTTCCTGGAGATTTTGTTGAAATTCATGGTAGTTTCTTTCGAGCATTTTATTAATTAATTCGGCTGATTCCATTATTGAGCCATATCGCATGGGAAGAACTGTAAATTGTTGCGCAAGGTTTTCGATCACACCTGCATATTCAATAGCATTGGATCTATCTGCAATTAATTCAGCTCTTTTTACATCGCTTACTACAGCAGTAATTTCACCAAAAGAAACAGCACATAAGTCAGAACCAGAAATGCCCTTCATCCCAACCAGCAGAGCATTTAACTTCTCTGGATTTCTTTTTACGGATAATATGGAATAAATCATTTTTTTCATTTCTACAAAATTATTGGCTTTCCAGACTTTAACTGCTCCATGGTTTCAACAGAGCTTAGAAGCAATTTCACTCCTACATATACCAGGTCGATATCTGCTACTGAAATTATAATATCCCCACTGAGGATAACCCCTTTGTTCAATACTCTGTCAAGCAATTCAAGCATGGTAATGTCTTTAGACCGGTCGATTACATTATTGTGCATTATTGTTTTTCTTTAATGGAAATAAAACTAAATGGTGGCCAGGGACCGGTTGCTTCAATAATAAAGCCGGAATCCCCTTCTTTTTTTTTCAATGTTTCAACTGTACTTATAAAATCAGCAACTTTGTTTTTACTTACAAGAAAGGTGGTATTGAGGATCATGGTCTCTTCTCTTCCGGTAAACGCTTTCGGGAGTAGATTGTTGAGGCTGGTTGATTCGCTCAGTTTTTTAAATTCATCATAATATTTCTGTCCGTAGTTCTTACAAATCCTGTCCATCTCATTTTCGATTAGGTCAGTTTTTTTTCTTCCCAGCAAAAAGGCTTTCCCAGGCGAACTTTCCATAATCTGCTTTTCAAGCGCAGCAGCTTCCTCGCTTAATTCGTCAATTTGCTCGCATAGTGTTTTACGATCGCAATAAATTTTAATCGACCATTCTTCCTTTCCCTCGATATGATTGAAGCTTTCAATCAATGAGTCAGCATAATCAATAATGAAGGTTTTCAAACTGGCTTTAGTATGATAGATGGTGCCAAATTTAAAAGGAATCACAGTACTCTGTTCCATAATCATGCTGATTACCCTGATATGATTCCGTGCGTTTAATTCCGCCCACTGAATATCTGATAAATTCTTTTTGAAATTTTCTTCAGAGAATTCACTTTTGGAAACATATTTAACGATCACGTGAAAATCATCGAACATAAGTGATTCCACTGTACTATACCCCATGCCCGGTATAAGCCGGGGAGGAGTACGTGATATGCAATAAACATATATCAGATCATTTATCATGACAGAAATTTGTTAATTAATATATTCGTCAGTGCTATCTATTCCTTCCAAGGAACCATGCCGTTCGAAGGATGTAATTTCAAGATTTTCATCCAGTTTGACCGCATAGAAAAGCCGCACTTTTTTTGACGGAAGATCCATTGATTTTAGAAATGAATCGTCTTCATATACCTCTGCCACAGCGTTCCAGATTTCTTTCACTTTTTCAATTTTTATGACCGTTACATCATAACTTTTGATGTTCTCTCTCAGGAACTTAATCACTACTTTTTTAACTTCAATAATGTTGCTCATATTTTTTACTCCTTATTTATCTTTCCTTATATTTTCCAGTAATTTCAACAATTCATCTTCTCTTCTGTCATATTCTTCTTCATCAATTTCATCCAATTCAAATTTCAACTGTAGTCGCATCAGTTTTTCTTTGACGGAGCCTTCATCCGACGTTTCCTTCTCAACAATCTCATTGATTTTATTAGCGATAAAAACTACTCCTTTTAGGGGTGCTAACAGTATGCTATCGATTAAAAACATATTATATTCCTTTAGTGTTTATTACAAGGGTGACAAAATTATAGAGTGGTAATGTTCCTACATATTTGAAGGTCATAAAGCGGCCAAATTTCTCCTCTAAATCATTCACAGCTTTATCAAATGCAGATTCAGCTAAGTTTTTAACAAGAAAGGCAACATTGATAATCATCATTTCTCCGTAGCTATCGTTTATTTTTACATCAACAGAAAGTGGATTTAAAATATCGAGAATGCTATTTTTGTAATTTTCCGTCTCCTTTTTGAGTGCTTCTGCTACCATTTCGCCTATTTTCATGCGCTGGTAATGGCTTTTATCGGCCGGAAGACTCATCAATTTTCCCCTGAGTAACCTAATTTCGTCATATTTTTCAATGATACTTTCATATATCACAGCTTCCTTTGTCAGTACTTTGAGACCCAGTTCTTTCTTGCCTTCCATTTTAGTAAGTAAGTCATCAAATTTTTTGTAATCTTTCTCAAGAATTCTCAGGATACCAGAGTCATCGTTATGTTCGGAAATAGTTGAAAACCGAACAGGAAGAACCGTAAATTGTTTCATAACCTCTTCAAGTACTCTTTCGTGAGTGATCATGTTTATTCTACGGACTTCGTATTCGATGATCGGCGAATTACTGACGATAGCACTAATATCTTTAAAATTTATCCCATAAACCAGGTCGGTCCGTTTACCCATACCAATCGGACCATAGTCTAATGGATCTGAATGCCTGATAATCCCATAAATATATTTTCCTTCTTTCGGTATATCAACTTCTTTTTCCATAAAATCCTTCAGATATGTTGTTACTATTTTATTAATTAATCTGCGTCATCAGCGTTTTGTTTTTCTATTACAATTCCCATTTCTCTGGAAATATTTTCAGGTCAATAAAATTATAAATAGGTAAGGCAGCTGTATATACAAAATCACTTCGGTCCTCGTATCTGGCACCAAGGTCGGCCATTATGTGGTCAAATTCGATCTCCCTGCCACTATTCACCAAGAATGCAGTATTCATAAACATGGCATCACCATTTGTTTTGTTATGTTTATACTCGAATGCTGATCTGCGCAAAGCATCGATAATCGTTTCAGTTTCCTCTACTTTCTTTTCAATCAGTGCATCTGCTACTAGATTTCCGGCATCTGCAATTTCCATGTTCTTCCTTTCCTGATCATGTAGTTTTTCAATTTCGGTCATTATTTTTTGTAGCTCAACGTGTTCCTTGTCGATCTCTTTGTATATCATTCGCATGTTTTTCCATGTTCCTCTCACATTAAGCTCCACTTTATTTTCAAACTGTTTGAGCAATTCCATAAATTCGTTGTATCGCCGGTTAAGTAGATTTCGTATTTCGTTAGGAGTTGCCGCAATGGTGCCAAACCTAATGGGAAGTATGCTCTTAAATTCCTGCATCACCACTTCTATAACCTTTTGGTGTGCAAGCATGTTTTCTGGATTAGCCACTACCGTGTTAAGGGGATGATCACTCACCACCATACACAAGCCATCGAAACTGATAGTGGAGACTAGGTCGCCGCGTCCGCCTATTCCTATTGGACCCAGATTGATGTCGTAATCCGTTGCAATGATGCAATAAATATATTTCCCGTCACGTTGCATATTATTCCTTTATTTTTATCAAAATCAAATTTTCATTCACTTTTTGTTTTCCCTTAAAGGTTAAACTCTCTTTTGAAGATTGCCTTTCCGCTTCTGAATATTCGAGCAATGTATGATAGGCTTTATTAATCCTATTGAAATTTTCCTTATTATGATTATTCTGATTTGCATCGGGATGAAATTCTTTTGCTTTTTCCTGATATGCCCTTTTTATTTCAGAGTCAGAAGTTTCTATTGTTAAGCCAAGTTCTATTTTTGCCTGTGCCACATTCTCCTGATCTAATTCTTTAACTTCAATAGTATAAAAACTATAGCAGGGCAAGGGTCCAACCAATTTGAAGTTCAACAAGCCTTTGTATTCTTCATCAAGTTGGTCAATTATCTGTTCAAATTTTTCTTTTTTATTCCTGTTAATGAGAAAAGCAGAGTTGGCCACCATTTCGTCATTCATCACCTCATGTGATTTTATATCGAGACTGATTGATGACAGCGAATCCAAAATATTCGTTTCAACCTTTGTGTTTTTTTCTTTTACTTTTTCCTGAACTAGCATCCCTATTTTTATCTGGTCGATTTGTGAAAGCGTATCTGTCTTTTTTAGAATATCATCTCTTATTGCGATGATCTCGGGGTGGTTTCCAATCTCTATGAGGGTATTAGAAAAATCAGCCCAAGTAACCACTAAGTCAATTTCTGTCAGGGTTTCAATTTTATTTAGGGTATCAATAACTAAATCATGGCCATTTGCAAGTATTTTAATAACCTCTTCCTTTGAGTTTACAATCGTACCGAGCCGCATAGGGATAAGCATGTTGAATCCTTTCTCCATGAGTTCTTCTATGGTTTTTTGATGATGAACCAGCAAGTATCCCAAGCTTTCCCTGTCTAAATAATCAATGTGTGCACTCTCCCTGTCGGAAACAATGGCAGATATATTTTGGAAGGGGATGGCATAAATCCCTGAATTTTCAAATGATTTAAATATATCCGTACTGTAAAAATTCGGCACTATTCCATAGATGTATATTCCTTTTGTTGTCATTTTATTAGTTTATTGGTTGATGGGTTTATTTGTTGATATTAACTAGTTTCCTTGACGTTTGCCAAACTTCCATATTTTCAAATGAATATTTCATAAACGCCTTAACTTATCAATCTTTCTATCAACCTTTTTTCGTTGAATTTTGTTGTAATACCAGCCCGATCGCTTCTTCGAAATGATTCTCCATGATGATGATTTCTCCGGTAACTTCCTTCGATTTTCCTTTGCTTTTATCAATCAATTCGCGAATAGCAAGCATGGCCGCTTTACGACAAATAAATTCGATATCTGATCCGGTGAGGCTTTCTGTTTTCAGGGCCAGTTTATTTAGGCTTACTTTTTTTCCAAGTGGTTTATTCCGGGTATGAATACCGAATATTTTTTCCCTTGTTTTTACATCTGGGAACGGCAATTCAAATATCAGATCGAACCGGCCACTTCTTAGCAAAGCTGGATCAATTAAATCGATTCTGTTGGTAGCGGCCAGCACAATCACTCCTTTCAGGTCTTCAATACCATCCATTTCGGTAAGGAACTGGCCAATCACTCTTTCGATTACCCCGGAACCTGAACCGTCACTACTGCGTCTGGGGGTTAGGCTATCTATTTCATCCAGAAACAAGATACAAGGCGATGCCTGTTTTGCCATCCTGAATAATTCTCTTACCCCTTTTTCCGATTCACCGATGTAGCGGCTTAAAATTTGTGGCCCTTTTACAGAGATAAAATTAACTCCGCTCTCGCTTGCCAGCGCTTTTGCCAGGTAGGTTTTACCTGTGCCAGGTTTCCCGTGAAGGATAATTCCCTTGGGAGGTTTGGTATCGGCTTTTTTAAACAGGTCGTCATATATCAGTGGCCACTCTACGGTTTCCTTTAAAGCCTCTTTTATTTCATCGAGGCCGCCAACATCATCCCATTTCACATTGGGTACCTCCACAAAAACCTCCCTTATGGCCGAAGGCTCTACTTCTTTCATCGCGTCAAAAAAGTTATCCATGGTTACTTCGAGCGACATCAAAAGTTCGTAAGGGATTTCGGCCATCTCGAAATCGATTTGTGGGAGTATTTTCCGCAAAGCAGTCATGGCGGCTTCCCTGGCTAAAGCTTCCAAATCAGCACCCACAAAACCATGGGTAATTTCTGCTAGTTTTTCCATATCTACATCCAGCGACAAAGGAATTCCCCTAGTATGGATGTGAAGAATTTCCAGCCTGCCTATTTTATCGGGAATAGAGATAGAAATTTCGCGATCAAAACGTCCCGGCCTTCTCAATGCCGGATCAATGGAATTAGGAATGTTGGTTGCGCCAATTACAATGACCTTCCCCCTTGATTCCAATCCGTCCATAAGTGATAATAGTTGGGCTACAACACGCTTTTCAACCTGTTTTTCGCCACCCATATCTTCCCGCTTGGGCGCAATAGCATCAATTTCATCAATAAAAATGATGGATGGTGCATGTGCCTGAGCCTCTTCAAAAATTTTCCTTATCCGGCCTTCACTTTCCCCATAAAATTTCCCCATGATCTCCGGACCGGAGATGTTGATAAAATAAGCATCTGTTTCATGAGCCACCGCTCTAACGATGAGCGTTTTCCCTGTTCCAGGAGGGCCATACAGGAATACACCTTTGGGAGCCTGAACACCAAGACGTTCAAAAATTTCAGGATACTTCAAGGGCAGTTCTATCATCTCCCGAATGCGCTGTACCTGATTTCCAAGTCCGCCGATGTCTTCGTACGAAACCTTACTTTTATTTTCCCCTTCTTGCTTGGTCAATTCAAGCTGAAACGTGGTATTTGGGTGTATCAGTACCGCCCCATCAGGGTTGGTGCCGGTTACGGTATAATTAACCGCACGGGAACCAAAAAGGGTGGCTCTCACTTTATCTCCTTTTGTTACCGAAAGACCATTGATGAGCGAACCAATATATTTTGCGTCATCGGCCTTAAATAAAGAACCAGAGTTTGTATCAGGTTTGAGTTTTATTTTTGAAGCCTGGCGGCAGGTAGTTTTAATGATCTTCACTTTTTCATCAATCCCAGCCTGAGCATTTTCTCTGGTAATGCCATCAATCTGAATAATACGTTTGTCCCTGTCTTCTGGAAAACAAGGCATAATCTTAACAGGCGTGGCACGTTTGCCTTCTATAACAATCACATCGCCACTTTCCAAACCCATCAACTTCATGTCTTTTGGGTCAATCCTAGCAATTGCCCTTCCAACATCCTTTACCGGGGCTTCTTTTACACGTAATATTATTTCGTCTTTCATTTTCGTTGATAAAAGGTTGGTGAAAAAGTTAATATGTTGGGTTATTTATTTGTTGATAGGTTTATTGATTTATAAGTTTATTTGTTCGATATTTACCAGTTTCATTGGCGTTTTCCAAACTTCAAAATTTTCAAAGGGACATTTCATAAACTCTTCAACCGCTTTATTAACTTGTCAATACTTGTCTCAATTTATCCAACGCTTCCAGTCCTTTAATTTCTTCAGCAAATTTTGGCACTTGAACTATATTTAAATTGCTAAACGTTTTTTTAATCTCTTGTAAATAAGGTAATTGATTAGCCTTTACTCTTTTGCAAAAATCACCATCATCCGAAACCATTACATTGTTCACGATAATCTGCCTCGCAATTATTCCGGATGCGCTAAGATCAGCAAGCAGTCTGTCTGTTTCCATGGTAGCCATCGCTTCGGGGATACATACAGGAATAAATTCACATTTGGTTTTATCCCGCAACAGGTTTTGGATTCTTTTTACTATTTTTTTCAGGCTGAATAACAATGCGTCCACCTCATCCTGTTGATAGGACCCCGAAAAACTGGTAACCATATAGCGGTATTTCCATCTCATTCTGGCTGCAACTTTTATCCAATCATCCAATAACTTTGGAGATGAAATCAATCGCAATGCATGCCCGGTGGGTGCTGTATCCACCACATATTTATCGTATCCACCTTCTTCAATAAAATCAATGATGGTTTTAAAACTCATCATCTCATCAATGCCGGGTATTGATAAGTCCAGCATTTCATCGATGTCCTCGCTGTCAAGATTTGTAGAGGTATCAAAAAGTTTTTTCAGCTCATTCCGGTGTTCTGTTTTAAAATTGGAAAGTGCTTTGTCGGCATCTACTTCAAGGGCCGACATGTTAGCTGTACCGTCAACATTTACTACTTTAAAACCAATTTCTTGTTCGAGACAATCCGATACGGAATGAGCCGGATCGGTAGATATAAGTAGCGTTTTAAAATTTTTAGATAATGCCAGGGCAGTAGCTATGGCACAAACACTTTTTCCAACACCACCTTTTCCTCCGAAAATAATGAGTTTTAAGTCCTTGTTTTCTAAGCACTCAAGTGCCATGATTTTATTTTTTAATATTGATTTCAAGGATACCGTTGATGAATTTGTGACTTAAATTTTCTTTAATGACTTTTACCGGAAGCAGTAATTCTTTTCGGTATGTTCGGCTTTTGCTGATCGCAGAAATTTCAAGAATGTCTTCCTTCAAGTCGATTATAAGGTCATTTTCCTCTATTCCAGGCATTTCGGCAATGACAACAATTTCATTCTCTTCATCAAAGATGTCTGTTATCGGTTCCCGCTCTTCATCTACTTTAGGCCCTTCGGGTGTTTTTTTTATGTTCCCGAAAGTTTCCACTTTTGGGGTACCACCACCTGCCGTGTTGATGGTAAAGCCATAAACGCCTTTCATGCCTTTTTTGATATGATCAAAATTGATCTCCCCTTCCTTACTTATTCCGGCCTTTTCTTCGAGCTTTCCCGCAAGGTCAACCAATTTTTCGATGCCTTTGAACAAACCGCCAAGCCCGAAAATTTCAAAATCAGCTTCGTCTCTTTTTCCTTTATTTTTATCGTTTTCCATTTTATTGATAATTTATTAGGTTCTGTAAATTATAATGGTTTACTAATAGCTTCAAGCTTTTCCAGACGAGCCTCTAAAGTTTCATGTTGTTGCATCAGCTCTTTTTCTCTAGCTTTAGTGGACAGGTAAGTATCTTCCTGCCACCAGTTGATACCCATCTCCATGGCCTTGTCAACTGAACAAACCAGTAGTCTGATTTTTATAGTAAGTAAATCAATATCAGCTATTTGTATCTTAATATCACCTGCTATTACAATCCCTTTATCGAGTACTCTTTCAAGAATATCAGCAAGGCCAGTCGCATTAATTGAATGGGTGGGTTGTGTTTGTGACATAATAAGCGTATTGTTTTTAATAGTCTATCGACATGGTTTTAAAATTCGGTTTCTCCTCATCTTTGTTTGTTTGATAGCTTTCTGTCCTATCTGGATTTTGGAGCAGTATAGATTGTCCATTATAAAACTCTTGAATTTCGTTTAGCCTAATTTGAATGATATTAAGTCTTCGCGAAATCAATATTTCTTCGCTTCGCAAACGAGTTCTTTCCTTTTCAAGCATATACATTTTTAAAAAATCAGAACCTTCATTATTTGAAATGGCTGATTTTTTTGTATTGTACATTGTTTTGATACTTCCAATCCCTTTTACTGCATTTGAAGTTGGCATAATATATTATATTAGTTGATGGGTAATTAGCAATTTTTTTCGATCAGTTCATTAACAATTAATCTAACCTTTTCCTGATTGGTTTTTGAGCCAACCCTGCTGGTTTCAGAAGTAAGTATATCCTGACATATTAATCTAAACATTTCGTTGTTTTTAGAAGGAGTTGCATTTATGGTTGCCAAAGTTTTTGCAATCATAATAGAGCCACGAACGGTTGGGTCAAATTCTGTTTTCCCGGATTCGCGTAAGCCTCTCACAATCTTTATGATTTTTTCAGCATCGTCCAATGTAAGGTTTGATTTAGCCCTGGTAATCTGTAACTCAGTTTCGTAATCAAAATGATCGAGATCCATGGTTACCATCCTGTCGCGCAATGCGTCCTGAGTCCGGTTAACACCCGCATATTCTTCAGGATTTGAAGTAAAGATGGCACGAAATTCTGGATGTACTTTCATATAATAATCCTCTTCTTTTCCTGCCGAGGTGCTCATCATTTTTTCCTGAAGGATGGGCAGTAATATATTATTTGCTTCGGCACGTGAGCGGGTAAATTCATCATAAATAAGTGTGAAACCATTTTTAACTGCTATTGTTAAACGATTATTCACCCATTTTTTTTCCATGTCTTCCTCAACTTTGTGAACACTATGTATAAATCTATCGTCTAATTTTTTAAATCTATATCCAGACTCGCTACCAACCAGATCGGATGTTTTATACTCCGCATCGCCATGAATAATGACTACTGGTCTTCCAATTTTACTTGCTAAATGCATAGCCACAGTTGTTTTTCCAGTTCCAGATGGGCCTCTGAAATGTACTGGAAATCCTGCTTTTATGTAGGTAAGACTACGCTCTGTAATATCTTTAATGTACGCTGTCTCAACAAAATCCGACATGGGCTTAGGTTCAAGGACCGTGTTAGTTTCATTGTTCATTATTTTATTCTCCATAATTTTCACCTTTATTATTTGATTAAAACTCCTGTTTAGGTAATTGTTCCAGAGTCAATTTCCAAATGTTCCTCGCCTCTTCAATGTCTTGTATCATTCTTGCCCTTGTTTTTACAAATTCTTCCTTGCGGGCATAATGCTTAGCCATGGCCTCTAATCTTTTCGTAAGACCTTTCCTTATTGTGTTGCTGGTATTGTTCATTGTTAATTACCTTCATATCCTTTGCCTTTACAACGTGTACAAGGCAATCCGTCATTTGATTTTCCTGTACCCTTACATTGCGAACATTTTGCATTGCTTTGGCAATAATTACTTCCCTTTCCACCACATACAATACAAGGGACTCTGGCTCCCAGCGGATTTTTACCTGTACCCGAACAAAAAACACAGGCTATTGCAGGATTCTCCACTTCAACCTGCCCAGTTCCTTTACAAACCTGACAACCCGACATTGGTGAGAGTAAATCATAAGGATCCTTTCCAAGACCATTACAAAAGGTGCAACTGATTGTTTTTGACATGGTTTTTATATCAATTATAAATTAAAAATGCTGAGTTGAAGAAAATGCCCCACAACTCTTGCTCAGTACAGGATATTATTTTATCGGGAAGTAAATATTTTCAACTTTTTGAACTTTCCCCTCATCTAATAAATTTTTAGCTACAAACCCAAGCTTCATGCGTGTTTCTCCCAGTGGCTCTTCCATTTCTGAAATTCTTACACCTTGTGGATGGTTGTTGATATAATCCGTTACTTTCTCTTCCAAAGTTATTGGGATTACTGCTTTGGTTTCCACTTTTTGCTGAACTTCAACCTGAATTACCTTTACTTCTTTAACTGGAGTTTCTATTTTAACTTCTTTTTTTTCAATTTTTTTAGCTACTTCCTTAGGCTGAGCAACAACTTTATTTCGTAATTGAGTAAGAATTTCCGACATTTTTTTCCATGATGCTGATGCATCACCTCTGTCTTTCGCATAATCACCAAGTAGCGCTTTAATTGCTTTTTTAAGGTTTTTTACATCATTTTGGATCCCTTTCATTACTACATCAAATTCCTTAAGCCTGGCTATTTCGCCGTTAGAAAGCAAATTATGAGTATATGTGAAAATCCTTAAAATCTCTCCATTTATACCTTTCATAAGGATGGAAAATTCTTCAAGCCTGTCCGTTTCGCTTTTCTCAAGCAAACTATGGGTATATGTAAAAATATCTGAAACTTCTGTATTTATGTTTTTCATAAGACTAGCAAATTCCTTGAGCCTTTCTGTTTCGTTAGTTTCAAGCAAATTATCCGTGTAAGTAAAAATCTCTGAAATCTTATTGTTGATACTTTTCATAAGAGCAACAAATTCTTTCATTCTATTTTTTTCACCCTCATTTAACCCTGCTCTTAGAGCTGTTGCCATATTCTTATTTTCTTTACTAATTTTTTTCAAGGAAATATCTGAATCTTTTAACCGTTTTTGTTCGTCCTTTTCAAGTTTTACTCTTAAAGCTACAGCATTGGCATTTAAAGCCACTGACATCTCTTGATGATCCTTTTGAAATCCATCAAGGGTTTTTTGTACTTCAATTACAAGCTCTTCATTTTCCTTGTTTCTTTTTTTGAATGAAGCAAGTATGTCTTCGCTTAAATTTTTCATTTCTGATGATAGTCTCATTTTTTATTTTTTAATTATTAATGAATATTTAATTCCCTATGGTTATTTACCCTATTGGATACTTGACATAAGGCCTTGATTCTCTTTAATTATTTGATCTTTAACTTTTTTTATATCCTTTACCAGAATATTATCGCCTTTTTTAAGTAAGTTTTCAAGGCATTCTATCATACTGTTATGTATTTTCTGAAAATTCAAGAATGTTTTCATTACCTTTTCCTTTCTCATTTCCTGTAGTTTGGGGATTTGAGAAAGCTGCTCTTTGATGATGCTTATTCTTTCCAGCGCATCTGGTGAGGTAATGTCTTTAAGACCTAACAGACCATTCTTAAGCGATTGGGCAGTTTCTTTCTGGGTTTCAACAAAATTCAAAAACTGGCTTTCGGCTTCGCTTCTCTTTTCATCGATTATATCAAAAATACACGACATTATTGTATTGTAATCTTTTTTTCGCAGGGAACCATTTTTTGCCAGAGTTTCGCTAAGTCTGGAATTTAATATCTCTATTTCCTTTGTAAGTTCGTTTAGAGAATTATTGACATTCCCGAACAAGGAATAAGATGATTCTGTAATATTTTCGGATGATTGAAAGACAGTTTGAATTTTTTGAATCCGGCTTTCATAAGATGTTATAATATTGTCGAAAAAACCATCTATATTTAATTCAGGTTGAGTATTCATTGTGGTTGAATAGGTTGATGAAAAATAGGGATTGATGAGTTTGAAATAGAAATTCTTGGTAAATCATGCTTCCGAGCATTAATCCGTAAGGATGATTTAGCAAGAACACCTATTTTTTAACTACAAATGCCTAAGCGGCTTTAGCAGTTAATCCAATTGCTTCTGCATACTTTAAGTATGTTTCAACTGAGGCAACAACGATTCTTGCTTCAATAGCAAGTAACTCAATACCTACCAACGAAACTCTTACCCAGGCATCAACTACAACACCCTTGTCCAAGATACGATCAATAACCTCTACGAGGCTAGATGATCCAATTGTTTTTTCTACTGCCATTTTTTATTAAATTAAGTTATTAATAAAACCGTGCTTTACAAATTAGAGAGACGGCTTACCTCTTGTTCTGAGCGTATTACAAGTAGTGTGCCGAAAAGTAAGTAAACAGGAATATTGCATTGTATTATACAGTACAGTATGCTGTAATTAAGGTATATAGGTGTTTATATAAGTAATAGGAACGATATATTGTTGCATATTATAATGTCAAACCTTCAGTAAAGACTGGGGTTGAGTTAAAAACAAACAAGACATTATTTCAATATCATTAATTAATTGTGATTTTTTATAAAAAAAATAAATTATATTAATATATTTTTTACGAAAAGATTAGTAAAAATGGATAATAATTGAAATTATCGCACACATGTGCGGAAATGGGAGAACTTCATCTGGTAGGCAGGCTCTCAACAAATGGTTAAGTGCAATTAACTTCGTCAGTTACATTATCCACAAAAAGGTTAACGAATTCAACTTACAAAACGGATAGGTAAATTTGTAAGTCCGAGACTTCCTGAGTCAAGGAGCATTCCTAATCCGACCGTCCTTCCCGAATCTGATAATAACATTGACCCTTCCCAGACCTGATCTGAGATCTCCTGAATAGAACGATACTTTTTATATCAGAAGTATTGTTGGTTATCGTTTTTTACTCTTCGTTTTTATTAACAGATATATTGTACTTTTTCATTTTTCGCAAGAGAGCATCGCGGGTAATTCCCAGCATATCAGCTGCAGCCGTCTGATTGCATTTACAATTTTGTAGAGCTTTACGTACCATTTTAATTTCGTGGGTTCTCAGATTGACTGAATCAGAATGAGCTTCCGATGAGGATATTTTTTGCGATTTTACAGGGAAGTCATTTATCCCGAGCAGGTTGCCTTTGCAAAGAATGAGGGCCCTTTCGGTCATATTTCTCAATTCTCTGACATTTCCAGGAAAATCATATTTTAGGAGCGCATCAAAAACCTCTTTGGAGATATGAATGTTTGGTTTTTTAAATTTCGTTGCATAGTCATCAACATAATGGATCAACAGAGGTTTGATATCTTCTGGCCTTTCCCTAAGGGGCGGAATATGTATATGCAGTGTATTGAGCCGGTGAAGCAGATCGAGCCTGAATTTTTTTTGCTCCACTTTTTTATAAATATCATGATTGGTGGCAGAAATAATCCGGAAGTCAGTATGTATCGGGTTTGTATCCCCCACCCGGGTGATTACCTTTTCTTCCGTGGCACGCAGAATTTTCGCCTGTAGATTTAATGGCATATCTGCGATTTCGTCAAGAAATAGGGTACCGCCGTTACACACTTCAAAGTAACCCATTTTATCGGAGATGGCACCGGTAAACGATCCCTTTTTATGGCCAAAAAATTCGCTTTCCAAAAGTGATTCTGTAATGGCACTACTATTAACGGCACAAAAAACAGGATCCTTCTTTTCGCTCGAATAATGTATGATTCTGGCAATATTTTCTTTTCCGGTTCCACTTTCGCCGGTTATCAGCACATTAGCATCGGGATAATTTGCGGCGATGATGGCTTGTTCAAATACATTCAAAATCTGTGGGCTGACTCCGATAAACTGTCGGTTGATTTTATCTTCGAGGGTTTTGGATATTAATGAGTTCTTTTCTTCCATCTGCTTCAGCCTTCGTTGCATCTGAAGATATTTTCGGGTACGCTCAATCGCAATCTGAATGTCAATAAACCGGAAAGGTTTGCGCAAATAATCGAATGCCCCAAATCGCATGGCTTTGATCACCGTATCCATATCGCCATGAGCCGAAATGACGATGACTTCCATCTCAGCGTATTGGATTTTTACCTCTTTCAGAATATCAAGGCCATTCACACCAGGCAACCGCACGTCAAGGATTAAAAGATCAATTTTATTATTTTTTAATACTTTTTTCCCTTCTGCGGCTGTGTTGGCCTCATAAAATTCAAAGTCTGAATCCAGAAAAAAACCAATCAATTCTTCTGTGAATTGCTTCTCATCATCAATGATCAAGATTTTTATTTTCTCTTTTTTTTCCATTTTTACTTTTTCTTTTGAGTATCCAAAACTAGTTTTATTTTCGTTCCATAAAAATGATCGCTCGTTATGTCTATGGTTCCGTTCATTTCCTTGATTATCTGATAACAGATTGATAATCCAACTCCGGTTCCCTTTCCTTCATCTTTTGTAGTATAAAAAGGAAGTAAAATATTATTGATATCGTCATTTCCAATGCCAATACCATTATCTGTAACTTCTACGATTAGAAATTGATTCTGCTGATACGTTCTGATCCCAATGAGTGTTTCAAAATAATCTTCCTGTATGCTTTGCTTTTCTTCTATTGCATCTTTGGCATTGGCCAGCAGATTAATAATAACCTGCTCAAATTTGTAGGTATTGCCAACTATATGAGGAATTTGTTTATCAAGTTGGAGGTTCAGGTTGATTCCAAGGTGTTTCAACTGTTCTATTGATATAGTAACGGCATTTTCGATGCTTGAATTAATATCGAAAGCTGTCAATATGTAATCGCTGTCGTTTCTTGAAAATGCCCTGATATGATCTATAATGTTCCTGATCCGGATTATATTTTCAAAAATTTTGCTTGATTTATTTTCAAGGAATTCAATGTTGATAGTTTCGGTTTTGGCAGACTCAAATAAAATCTTATCCATTACCATAGAAATGATATTTAATGGCTGGTTGATCTCATGTGCAATACCTGTGGCCATTTCTCCAAGGTTGGCCATCCGGTCGGCATGAAGTTGTTTTGCCTCTATCTTCTTACGTTGTGAAATATCACGGATGATGATCATGAATGATAAGGACACCCCATCCGGGTCCTGTATTAAAGTGACACTCGTTTCACCGGCAAATAACGATTGATTTAGCTTTCTAATTTTTAATTCAATATTTTGTGATAGTCCTTCATTCATTGTCTTTTCAATGATTTTTCTTATCGTATTTTTTTCATCAAATGGAATGAATCGGAAAATTTTTTTGCCTACCAAATCATCTTTGGTATCGGTGCCAAATAATTCAAGCCCGATTTCAGAAACCTCAGTAATGACTCCTTTCATATTGATTAATAAAATACCATCGGGAGATGCATTTAGCAAGGTTTTGTATTTTCCTTCGCTTACTTCCAGCGCCTGCTTGGCCTGTATGTGATTGGTAATGTCATGGACAACAGTAAAACGGCATTTTTTATTCCGGATATATACATTATCTGCCGATAACAGCACATGCTTCACATCTCCATTCTTCGCTATCAGATTTGCTTCCAGGTTAGATATTTTTTGATTGGTATCTATCTTCAGGTATAGGGTATTTAGACTTTCAAGTGTTAAAATACCAAATTCCACAGGTGCTTTACCTATGACTTCATTTTTATCAAATCCGAGCAAATTGCAAAATGCGTCATTCACTTCAATATATTCTCCTGTAACCAAATCGCTTAAACTACAAGCAGATGGATTGAGATAAAATTTTTTTAAAAATTTTTTTTCTGATAGTTTCATTTGAGATATATCTTTAGCTGACTCTGAAAATGATCCGTTTACCATGCCAAACACTCTGTGATACCTTAGTTTCCACAAAAATTTGTATGCCGGACTTTACAATAAATGGT
This sequence comes from Flavobacterium sp. ZB4P23, assembly GCF_003970375.1. Classification (NCBI taxonomy): domain Bacteria; kingdom Pseudomonadati; phylum Bacteroidota; class Flavobacteriia; order Flavobacteriales; family Flavobacteriaceae; genus Flavobacterium; species Flavobacterium sp. ZB4P23. The sequence goes on along the minus strand of NZ_RYDK01000007.1, from coordinate 66,896 downwards.
ACAGAACAAAAATCTGGCGTTCCGTTTAATATTTCACAAGCAATTCCGTCTATTTCATCACAGCGTTTGGGCGGATGAATCATGAGAACTAATTGTATTAAAAGTTCTTTTCTTACATAGCCGTGTCTCGTCCTGAAAAAAAAATACACTTATTGATTAAAAATCCTACTGCAAATCTATACATTTAAATTAATCCTGAATATCGTTTATACTATTTATTTCGACTTTACTCAATAACAAATTGGATAAAGATAAAAATTTTGGCATCTGTAAAAGCTTCTGAAATGAAGAATTAAACCAGCTGAATATTTATCAAGTTATAGTGCTTGATAAAAAATATTGATTTGCTCGGATGTTTTTCCTTTTAAACTGCGTTTAAAGCGAATCATACTATTTACAATCATTTACTTAAATTAATGTTTGTCAAGTGGAATTTTTTTTAATAGGTATTTGATTATTAATATTTTGCACTATAATATTACATATAAAATACATCAAAAAAAAATATTTTTGATGTATTGCATTAAAATGCTTCAAAACACATAATCTTAAAAAAGCAGAATCGTTTTTAACAAAAAGCAGTTTTTCAGCATTTGTTTTATTGGTTTTTAGAAACAGTGAGTTCGATTTTTTATACATGAAGAATCCTTCTTTTGAAGCAAAAAAAGATTTGGAAAATTAAATTAGAAATGGGAATCGGTTATTTGAATTTTAATTCCCATGAAAGTACTAGAGAATAAATCCAAAAGAAATTTCCTTGGTCAAATATTATTTCTTGGTGTGTAACCGCTAATTGTGTTCCCCAGGCATTTTGCTTATTAGATGAGGTAAAATAATACCCAAGATTAATTCTTTGGGCTTCTAAGGCGACAAATTTAGCTGCATTTTCATCAATAGCGAACTGATTAATTTCCGGAGAGAAACCCATACTAACGGCTACTCCTAAATAATTATCAGCGTCACTTCGGTATTTTCTATAGGTAAAAGTCCCGGATATACTGGTTCCTGTTACTCCGGGAGTAAAGTAAGGACGGAAAGATAAATAACTGTTTCCGGTATACCAGCCCAGAGATCCAGTATAAATATTGGTGGTAGTATTGTATTTCAAGGTGCGGAATCCTAGGGAAATTTCAAAGCTTTTAGGTAGTGATTTAAATAATTCAGCACCATATTTTATATCTGGAAACAAAAAAGTACTGGCGATGCCAAAATTCACATAGGCATATAGTCCTTTTGTAATTTTTGGGTATAAATCTACTTCATATTGCACTCCATTTTCGTTGAATCTCCTGTTGAAATTTACTCTTCCTATGATGCTTCCGTATTTCGTTTGCCGCCTGTACATTAGCGCATGGTATTGCATTGGATCAAAAACATCGGAATAAAGGTCTACGGAGGAAGTTATTCCTATGGCATTTTGGCTCAAGCCATTGTTTAAATTCGCCTTGTAGTCTTTGGCTTTCTGATCCTCCGGATTTGTATCTAATAGGAGCTGAATCGTGCTTAATGCTTCTAATGTATTATTGCTGTTTTCTTGTGCGCTCGCCTTCAAATACAATAGTTCAGTGTCTTTTGGAAATATTTTTAAAGCATTATTTGTCATTTCTAATGCGGCAAATGGCAAATCTCCCCACAATTCATTTTTTATGGCAGCTATCCAGGTAGTTTTATTCTCAATGTCTTTTTCGAGGACATAATTAAATTCTTTTCTTGCTTTTTTATAGTCGCCGTCCCAAGAATAGGTTGTCGCTAAAAAAGAGCGGATATCATGGTAATTAGGATATGTTGTCAAAATGAATAACAAGGTGTCTTGTGCCTGCTTGCGTTGTTGATTAAAAGCTAAATTGCGAGCAATTTCAAAAGAAGCATCAGGATCTCCCTCAAATTTAGTTTCTTGTGCGGACATTTGAAAGCCGCCAAAAAACAGGGCTAGAAAAAGTAGTTTTAGCATTATTTTTGAAATCATTTTTTCAGATTTTTTTTAAAATTAGAGTATTCTTTATTTTTAGGATATAGTATCAATAGGCTATCAATCAGTGTGTTTGAATTTTTTAGATTGTGAATTCTATAGTATGCTTGTGCCAGTTTATAACCCAATTCTGCATCATTTATTTGATTACCCAATGCTAGCTTGCCAATTGCGACCCCTTTATTGTTTTGCCCTAACCACCAATACACATCCATCAGTGCTAAATAGGCATCGCTATAAAAAGGGGTTCTGTTGATAACTTCCAATAATTCTTTTTCGGCGTTTTTATAATCGCCATCCCAAGCTAACGTTCGGCCTTTGAGTGTTCTTACTTCGCCATAATTAGGAAGTTCATTCAAGATGTAATCACATAATAATCGGGCTTTTTCACGCTCTTTTGTAAATGCTAATTCTCTGGCTAAAAAGAAAACCTGATCACGATTCAATCCTTTTGTTAATTTTTTAATGGTCAAAAATTCTTCAGCAGTAAACGTATAAGCAGGTTTCTTAAAGCTTGTAGCAGCCTTTGTGATTTTATTCTTTGTAGTTAAATAAGCATTTAATTTTTTGAAATCAGTAAAAAAATTGCTTATCGTTTCAGTCATGTCGTTGTTTGCTTCACTAAGATTTAAATTTTCATCAATCTTAAATACAGTCCCATCAGAATAGAAATAGTCCTTATAAATATAATCATTGATGCTTCCTTTGTATCGCATCAGCGGAATGCTATGGATATTTCTGAATTCTCGCACGGTGTCGAGTCCCTGACCAAGCCAGGTCGTTTTTTCTAATGGATTAAATTCATAATTATTTGTCAAAAAAGAAATTAAACTTGGCGTAACATCGCTATGGGAAGAAATAGATTTGAATGTTGCCGTTTTCTTCAACATGGGGCTGTAAATGTAAAAAGGAACATGAAAACGGGATAAATTATCTTTTTGAGGAACTGGAATTAACCTGTGATCCCCCGTAATAATAAAAATGGTGTTTGCATACTCGGGTCTTTTAGCATAGGCTTGCATGAAATTCTGTATCGCATTGTCTGTGTACAACAAACACGCAAAAATATCTTTGTAATCGTTCCATTTGTCTTTTTCAAAATATGATTTGGTTTCTAAAATGCGTTCTACTTTTTCTAAATACGCTTTTTTAGAAGGAAAATTAAAGGGTTCGTGATTGGTAAGCGTCATGATGATATCCAGGCGAGGTTGTTTAGTATCTTTTAATTCAGATAATGTTTTACGAAAAATCTCCGCATCAGGATAGCCCCAGGAAAAACCGCCTGCATTTTTCTTTGTTTTTGTATATCCTGGGCCAAATTTATCGATATCTACAATTTTATCGATACCATTGTATTCCAGGAAATTACTTTTTTTGTCAAAACTGGAGTCATCACCACAAAAATAATTGGTAGTGTATCCATTTGATTTCAAAATACTGATTAGTGAATTGTGCTTGGGTAAGGGATTCAATTCCATAAAGCCATTTTTTCCAAACGGCAACGAACCTATTAATGAAGGGAGTGCGCCAAATGTTCGACCTGCATTGCTCACGAAATTCTCCCAGTAAAGCGATTTTGATACCAAGGCGTCAAGGTAAGGCGTGAAACCTTTATAATCGCCATTGTTAGTAAAATCGCTACCAAGTCCTTCAACAATTATAAAAACCACATTTGGTTTCTCTTTTTGAATGTTAAAAAACGAAGCCAGGACATCTTTAGTTTCTTCAGAGGCTCGTTCTAATGGGTATTCTTTCTTAAAAGAGAAGTCGCCTTGAGACGCTAAAGCGATGTCATTTTTAGCTCTTAGAATATCACTCAACAAAAAATTTAATTTGTTTTGAGAAGCAGTTTTATTGCTATTGGCAATTAATAAATTCAAACTTCCAAAAAAGAATACCACTAAAAGTAAAATTTTTGTGTTGATTTTATGTCCAAATAAATGGAACAACCAGTTCAGTCCCCAATACATTGCAGGTATAACTACAAAAGGTAAAAATGTCAGCAAGGATAAGGATAAAGATGCAGAAACAGTGGTGTACATATCACTCAATGAATAACCTAGAAGGTCTGCTCCAAGATTGATATGAGTGGTAAGGCTGTATCCCGTTAATCCAACTTGGATGAGTACGATACTGGAGAATAGTATTCTGATAACCAGTATTCCAATAGTATTTTTTATATATTCTAATCCTAAATACAGTGGGAAAAATAATACTCCGAGGAGTATTCCCGTAAAAAAATCATTCAATACTTTATAAATAAATGACAGTAATTCAAAATTTTTGAATACATCAATGAAACTCAACAGACAAAATATAAGGATCAACGAAACCGTAGCGTAAATATATTCTAAACTTTTTTTATAAGTAAATTTCGTTTTCATTTGCGTTTAATTAGATGCTTTAGTCATTCCTTTTCGGGTCATTTCTCCCCATTTTTTCTTTTTATTAAAATAGTAATCGCTATTCCCTTGAATCGCTGCATATAAAATAAAGGGATGATTGACAAATGGTTCTAAAAAAGCAATTAGCAATAAGTGAACGCCTGTTCCTTTCTTTTTATACTGATGATAGGTGAGTTCTTCTGTAATTAAGGATATTAAAGAAAAGAAAACGGTAAATAAATAGGCTAAAAGTAAAAAGGCAAGAGAATAATCCCAGCGTACTTGATTAAACACAATAAGAATTCCAAAATAGAGCAGACCTGCCACTTCTATGATAGGAGCCATTCTTTCGAAAAAAAACCAATAGGGATAACTCAGCATTCCCAGCGCCTTGTATTTTGGATTAAATCCAACTTTTCGATGTCTTCTCAAAGTTTCAATAGTTCCGCGAGTCCATCTGTTTCTTTGTGAAATAAATGTTTTATAATTATCAGGTGCTTCCGTCCAACACAGCGGATCAGGAATATAGGCAACTTTGTATTTTTTTTTCTGTTCTTCCATGTAGCCTCTCATTCGTACTACAAGTTCCATGTCTTCTCCTACCGTACGGATGTCATAACCGCCTACCCTGATCGCAATTTTTTTGTCAAACAAGCCAAAAGCGCCGGAAATCACTAACAACCCATTAAGTCTGCTCCAGGCCATTCTTCCTAATAAAAAAGCACGAATGTATTCTAGGATCTGGCCTTGCTCTAGTAATTTTTTAGGAAAATTGATATCTTGCAACTTGCCTTCTTTGACAATGCAGGAATTCGAAATTCTAATGACTCCTCCAGCAGCAATAACTCTTCTGTCAGTAGTTTCAAGAAAGGGTTTAATCATTTTTTGGAGTGAATCTTCAAGCAATAAACAATCGACGTCTATGCAGGCAACATACTTACTGTTGCTTATATTAAGGCCCATATTCAAAGCATCTGCTTTTCCTCCGTTTTCTTTGTCAACAACAATTAATTTTTCAAATGCAGGATTTGTTGATTTGTAAATTCCTTTTCTGAGCGGTCTGGTTGGGATTTGTTCGTTAATAAGCAAGGATACGGGCACTAGTTCATACACCAGAATGAGTTTTTCTAAACTGTCATCTTTGCTACCGTCATTTACTATAATTACATCATAATTTACGTAGTGGTTTGACAATAAAGAGCGTACGTTTTCAACGATATTTAAACTTTCATTATAGGCTGGAGCTATAATTGAAATGGAAGGGGAGCTATTTGAAGATAATATTTCTATGTAATTCACAAAACTGTTTTTTCGTTTGTATTCTATTGTTTCTACAGCAGAAATGGCGGCAAGTATGAGATAAGACACTATAGCCGTCATGCTATAAATAAAAAACAAATAATGGATTGTTTCAAATATAATTTGTTCAGTACTGTTTCCCATACTTAATTGTTTTCAATAAAATTAACAATTTTCAAAAATTGTGGATCAGAAGATTCTAATTTAAGCAGATTGAATTTTTCGGTATTAAGGATTTTTAAAATTTTTAATGAGGAAACCTTAATTTCAAAAATTGTATAATGTATGTATTGCATCAGAAACAATTCGTCACTGGTTTCATATAAATTTTCCATCATTTTAAAAAAAGCAATTTGTTCCTCCGGACTGCGTTGCTCTATATTGATTTTCAAAATTTCTTTGGCTTCTGAGGCATTTAAATAACTCAATACTTGAATGGACTCTAGTCTTATTTTTTTATTAATGTGGTACAACAAATGGATTAGTTCCTCTTTTGCTTCAAACTGATTGTACGTTTTTGCTAGTTTCAAAGAAAATATGACTACTGAATCATTAGGGGAACCCAACCAGGATTTAATATTAGAGATATTCTGATTTTCCAGTCTTTGTAGGACTTCTAATAATTGAATCTGATCCCATTCAGACAGTTGTGTTTCTAAAATGTCTAAAAAATTCAGTCCTTCAAAATAAAATAAATTGACCATATACAATTGCATTTCTTTTCGAACCTCTCTTCGGGGATGGTTTATGTGAACAATCACTTCATCATGTGCTTCCTTTACCTTAAATTGCTTTAATTCCCGGATTACTTTGGCAATAATATACCATTTTTTATGCTTTAATTGCGATAAAGTGTAGTTGATAAGACCAGTTTGAAAATAGAGTTTTTGAATAGATTCATCAATTTCTCCTGAAACCTCATTTTTTAACTTTAGCAAAACAGCAATTAAAATTTTTCGTTTGAATAGATCCGTTAGAGAGTCTTTTAATTCATCTATTATCACTTGCTGTTCCGGACTGATCTCTTGTTCTTCATCTCCAGAATATAGATATCGGATTAGAAGCGTTTCATATTTGCTTTCATATTCAGCCGTAATCCGTTCTTTTTTTCTCAGATGGCTTCTCAAATATTTCAAGTATAGTATTAGAGGAAGAAGAATAAGAATAAAAAGACCACTTATCATCCATGCCACTTGAATGATAAGTGGTGACCCATTGAAATAGTCAAGTAAGTAATAATTTGTATTCATATAGCAACCCCAGGGTTCTTTATAGGGACTTGTTAGCGCAATAATCTTTTTACTCTAATCACTAGTTCGTTAGGACTTAAAGGCTTACTCATAAAATCAGTAGCGCCTAAATCAAATGCTTTAAGAACAATTTCCTCTTGTCCCGCCGATGAAAAAACGATGATTGGGATTTGTAGGTTCAATTTATTTCTTACATAGCTGATAACTTCTAAACCACTAATAAAAGGCATCATGATATCAGTCAAAATTAAGTCAGGATTGTGTTCTTCTATTATTTCAAGTGCTTCTTTTCCATTTACAGCTGTCAGGATTTTATAGCCCTCTTTTTCCAATCGAAACTTTAATAATAATAAAAAAATAGAATTATCTTCAGCCAAGACGATTTTTTTCAAATCACTCATTGTCTACTGCTTTTAATTTTGGGAATAAAGTACGGTTTTTGTCTTTTATTTTTAAGGGGAAAAACAGTATAAGTTCGTCCATTTTATTTAGTTTTTGTACTGTTATAAATTTTTGTTTCATGGATTATATTTGGAAAATCTAAATTAAAATTATTATTAATATTTAATTAAGTAATGAGATTAAAATAATGTTGTATTTGTTTTTAACTCAACCTCAGTCTTTATTATAGGTTTGACATTATAATACGCAACAATATATCGTTCCTATTACTTATATACGCAATCGCATATTGAATAGTTTTTATTTTTAATGAATTAGTTTCTTGAGGTCGGTATCTAACCGCATATTATTTCTTTATGACAAATATTATCTGCCTTTCTCCAAACCACCAACAACGGATTCATCTACATTTATAATCCCTTTCATGGAAAATTTTTACTTGATTTCATTGCTTCTCGAACTTTTTACATAAACATTCTTGCTATTTTTTTTTGAACTCCAAATTGAACACCCATTTGAGATGCAGAAAGACTTTTTGTGGTTGTAGCCATTTCAAAGCAAATGAAAAATGCTTTTCTTAATCCAAATTTTACTTTATGGAATAGCGTATTAGCCATAGTTTATTCAGTATCATTACAAATGTTTTAGGTTCTTGTATAGTCTTTGCGAATTTGACTTTTAGTATGACTACAGTTTCTACAAACATACTTCTCTGAGCATTTTATTTTTAAAAGGTATTATTACAAATTTAATCACTATTAAAGCGTTCAGCAAACTCTATAAGGTTTTGACCTTTGGGAATTACCATTTTATCGGTCTTTTATAGACTTTAAATATATGAAATTTAATACTGACCTCAATACTTTTTTATCCAAACAAATTTTTTGTTTTTTTTAAAGTCAAAATTTTTGGTTTGGAGCCATCATTTTAATCGAAAAGAAGACAAAAGAATAGGTGGCTTTCAAGATCCAATAAATAGAATTTTAAAAACACAATTGTAAAGGATAAATATTTTAAGCGAAGATACGCAAGTAGGTTTTCATCAAGTTTAAGTTCGATTTTTCTAAGGCTATTTATGACAGATGAAATTTTCGGGTTATTTTAATGTAAACTATTTTACACCATAGAAAAAAAATCCCCTAAAATTAAATTAACTTTTACCCCTGCTAAAATCCCTCGAAAACCCCCAGTCCAAACAAAGCAAAATCATATTTAACAGGATCTATACCATCTAATTTACGAAGGTTTGTATCTAATTCAGACAAGGCTTTTCCATCATTTTGTTTGCGTGTCAAGAGACCTAATTTTCGGGCTACATTACCGGAATGTACATCCAAGGGACAAGATAATGAAGCGGGAGAAATGCTTTTCCAGATTCCTAAATCGACTCCCTTATTATCTTGACGAATCATCCACCTGAGGTACATGTTAATTCTCTTTGCTGCTGAATTGTTCAGCGGATCGGAGATGTGCTTTTGGGTCCTGTGCGGATGCGGAATTTCAAAAAATATTTTCTTGAATTCATGGATGCTTTTTTGCATCGAATGAGTTTCCTGATGTTTGCTGAAAACCACTTCTAAACCACCATGATTGGCATAAACGTGCTGCAAACTTCTGATGAAACTAGCAAAATCCTGTCCGTTGAAAGTGCGGTGTACAAACAATTCCAATTGTTCCAAATCATTTTCTGTATGTGACATGACAAAATCATACGGTGCATTTCCCATTAAATCCATCATGCGATGTGAATTTTTGATAATCATCTTACGGTTTCCCCAAGCAATGGTAGCGCTGAGAAAACCGGCAATTTCAATGTCTTCTTTTTGTGAAAACAAATGCGGGATTTGTACCGGATCACTTTCTATGAAATCGAGTGTGTTGTATTGTAGGACTTTTTCGTCGAGGAAATCTTTAAGTTCTGATGGATTCATTATAGAGGATGACTTTGGATACTAATTTGTTTTAGGAAGTACAGCTAGTTCTTTCAAGGTATAGCCCAGATAGAAACGGCATCCTTTTTATTTTTTCTTTAAAAATAAAAAGATAGAGTGTATAGCTGGAAATAGCTCCTAATTACTAATCAAACCGTCTACCATTATTAGTTTTCTGTCGGCCATATTGGCTAATTCCTCGTTGTGTGTTACAATTACAAACGTTTGTCCCAATTCATCACGCAGTTTGAAAAATAATTGATGTAGGTTTTCAGCAGAAGCCGTGTCTAGATTCCCGGAAGGCTCATCAGCAAAAATGATAGCAGGTTTATTAATAAGCGCTCTGGCCACCGCCACACGTTGCTGTTCCCCGCCGGAAAGCTCGTTGGGTTTGTGATTCATTCTATGGGAAAGACCAAGATAAGTCAGTAGTTTTTTAGCTTCAATTTCCGTTTCAACTTTGGGCTTATTAGCAATGAAAGCAGGTATGCACACATTTTCTAATGCGCTAAATTCTGGTAACAATTGGTGAAATTGGAATATAAAACCTAAATTTAAGTTTCTGAATTTGGATAAGTTTTTGTCATTCATCGTCAGAATGTCCTCATTGTTGATGCGTAATTCAATTCCGTTTTCAAGGCTTGGCTTGTCTAAAGTACCAAGGATTTGTAAAAGTGTTGTTTTTCCGGCTCCTGAAGCACCAACGATAGAGACAATCTCTCCTTTTTGAATATGTAAATCAACTCCTTTCAACACATGGAGTTGATCGTAATATTTATGTAAATTTTTGGCTTGTATCATTATAATCTATTTTTACAAAGAAACAAAGATTTTCATGATTATGAATTGGAACACCGTTTATTTTCCTTTGACAAACTATAAACTTTAGTTAAGAGTGGATATTCACAACGATTTAATGAATAAATTTGATCTTAAATCATAGGTTATGAATAAAATAATTGGGATTTTTTTAGCACTATTGCCTTTTTCATTTTGTGCAAAAGAAAAAAATAGTACTTTGCCTAAAAGTATAGAAACAAAAAATATGGAAATACAAAACAAAATGGAAGTGGCAACCTTTGCGGGAGGTTGTTTCTGGTGTACCGAAGCAGTTTTTTTACAACTAGACGGCGTGAGCAAGGTAGTTTCAGGATATATAGGCGGAAACACAGTAAATCCTACATATCAGCAAATAGGTACTGGTGACACTGGTCATGCCGAAGCGATTGAAATTACGTTTGATCCTAATAAAATAAGTTTTGGAGAGCTATTGGAAATATTCTTTGCCACACATGATCCTACAACTTTGAACCGTCAGGGGAATGATATTGGGACGCAATACCGAAGTGAAATTTTTTACCACAATCCTTTCCAGAAACAGTTATCCGAGGATTATATGGCTTTGATGACTACTGAGAACACATTTGGAAAACCAATTGTTACTAAAATTTCATCAGCAACGAAGTTTTATGTAGCGGAGGATTACCATCAAAACTACTACAATCAGAACAAAACACAAGGATATTGCAGTTATGTGATCACACCCAAAATTGATAAATTAAAAAAAATATATCAGGATAAACTCAAAAAATAATTGGCACTAGAGATTTGTACGCATTCCAAAATAAAATCAAAATTTTATGACAGAACAGGTGTCCGTTAGCGCAGAAAGCAGTAAGACCAGAAATCTCTTTTTAGGAATTCTGTTTGATGCCATCGGTATGCTTTCGTTCGTTGTTCCTTTTATAGGGGAGTTTTCAGATGTAATTTGGGCTCCTCTAGCCGGTTTTTTGATGACATGGATGTATAAAGGAACAATTGGACGGGTAGGAGGAGTGATTACTTTTCTGGAAGAAATTTTACCGTTTTCGGATTTTATTCCCACCTTTACCTTAACTTGGATTTACAAGTATGTAATTAAAAACAAAAACGCCTCGTAATTCGAGGCGTTTTTAATTATTTCTTAAAAATAAATTCTAATCCCATGCGTTTAAGCATCTTTTTTTCGAAAGTCCAAAAGAATTTGAACTGTCCGAACAAAAAGCCTATTAACACTAATAATACTTGATAGATGGGGAAAATTAGAACTAACCGAACAGGAGTAAACCAATGCCCTAATTCTTCGGAAGTAATTCCCAGCCAAAAACAAAAAGGTTCGGACAACCATGCCGATGCGGATCCGGTTATTGCAAAAACAATAAATATAAGGGTAAGTTGGAAATTAGTTTCAATCCCCCAACGCTGTTTCAGTTTGTTCATTTTTATTTATAATCAATACAAAGATAGTGACATTATCTGATGGGGACAAAACCAAAGAATTTTTGTTTATGCGTGTTTTGAAAATAAATCATATAATTGTAGATCAAATAATTTACTTCATACCCATAATCAATGTTATGGTCATAATTGATTGTCAATTCATACAAATTGGGATCATAGCGTTGCGGTTGCAACACCCGACTGTTCCATTCCATCACATAAAGTTGGTTTTTGCTTTCCAAAAAAGGTTGGGAATGATAATTTCTTGGAAAAGCCCTTGAGTTAAGCCAAAGGCTAAAACCAGGATCAATAATTATCACCTCGTATTCCAGTTCCTCATTTGCAATACGAACTGTGTCGCCTTGAGCGGCAACAGATTTCTCGGTACTTGGAAATGCAGTTTTAGAAGATGTGCATCCCAAAATCACACAAAAAATGACGATAATGATGCAGTAACTTTTTTTCATGATAAAAAATTGAATTATAAAGTTACGAAAAACAAATCATTGATTGGTAGGATTTTAAACAAAAAAAGAGGCTGTTTGTATCAAACAGCCTCTCATTAAATATTTAATTTGAAAATACTAACCTAATATGCTAATAATTTGGGAAGCTAATTCAGTCCCAATTCTATCTTGTGCTTCTCCTGTTGCCGCTCCAATATGTGGAGTCAACGAGATTTTATGATGCATCAAAATAGCCATTTCAGGAGTTGGTTCATTTTCAAAAACGTCTAATCCTGCAAATAATACTTTTCCGCTGTCTAATGCTTTTACTAATGCAACTTCGTCAATAACACCGCCACGGGCACAGTTTACAATTCCTACACCCTCTTTCATAATAGCAAGTGCTGCCTCTCCAATGATGTAACCATCTTGTGCAGGAACGTGTAACGTAATGAAATCAGCTTCTTTGAATAAAGATTCTAATGATTGAGAAACGATTGTGGTCGTGATGGATTGTCCGTCAAAAAATTCGACTTTAACATCTACTTGCGGGATAAAACTATCGGCAGCAATCACTTTCATTCCTAGTCCTAACGCCATTTTAGCGGTAGCCTGACCAATACGGCCAATTCCAACAATTCCCAGTGTTTTTCCTCTTAGTTCAATTCCGTTCGCATAAGCTTTCTTCAAACCATCAAAGTTGGTATCTCCTTCAAGCGGCATATTTCTGTTCGAATCATGCAAGAAACGAACGCCGGAAAATAAATGTGCAAAAACCAATTCAGCCACTGATTCTGAGGATGAAGCTGGAGTATTAATCACGTGAATCCCTTTGCTTTTAGCATAATCCACATCAATATTATCCATACCTACACCACCACGACCTATGATTTTCAGCCCTGGGCAAGCGTCAATGATATCTTTCCGAACTTTAGTTGCACTTCGTACCAAGACCACACTTACATTATTTTCGTTTACAAAATTAGCCACTTGTTCCTGTGCTACTTTTGTTGTTATTACTTCAAATCCACCTTTTTCTAAAGCTAGAATTCCACTTTTAGAAATTCCGTCATTGGCTAATACTTTCATTTGTATTTTATATTTAAAGATTGAAAAATTTAAAGATTCAATCTATGTTGTTTAATGTGTGATTGATTAAAAATTGATTTTTCAAATCTTTAAATCATTCAATATTTTAATTTTTAAATTCCTTTTTCCAAAGCCTGCATTACATCCACTAATACTTGAACACTTTCTAACGGGAGTGCATTGTACATAGAAGCTCTGTAACCACCTACTGAACGGTGTCCGGGCAAACCTGAAATTCCCGCTGCTTTCCACATTGCATCAAATGTGGCAGCATGTGCTTCATCATTTAATAAGAAAGTAGCATTCATGTTCGAACGATCTTCAACAGCTGCAGCGCCTTTGAATAATGGGTTTCTGTCAATTTCTCCGTAAATCAACGCTGCTTTAGCATTGTTTATTTTTTCAATAGCGGCAATACCACCAAGATTTTTCAACCATTGTAAGGTCAACAAGGAAGCATAAACCGGAAAAACAGGGGGTGTATTGTACATACTTTCTGCTTTGATATGTTTAGTATAATCCAACATGCTTGGGATTATTCTACCACTTTTACCCAAGATTTCTTCTTTTACAACAATCAGGGTAGTTCCTGCTGGTCCCATATTTTTTTGGGCTCCGGCATAAATCAAATCAAATTTAGAAAAGTCTAATTGTCGTGAAAATATATCAGAGCTCATGTCACATACAATTGGCATGTCCAATGCCGGGAATTCCTTCATTTGTGTACCAAAAATAGTGTTGTTACTCGTGCAGTGAAAATAATCAGCATCTGCTGGTACTGCGTATCCTTTTGGAATATGATTGTAATTTTCGTCTTTTGAGGAAGCAACAACTACTGTGTCACCAAAAAGCTTAGCTTCTTTTATAGCACCAGCTGCCCAGGTTCCGGAATCAAGATACGCCGCTTTTCCGCCCTCTTTCATCAAGTTATAGGGAGCCATAATAAATTCTAGACTCGCTCCGCCTGCCAGAAATAAGACGCTGTAGCCTTTGCCTTCAAGTCCTAAAAGTTCAATAACCAGTGTTCTCGCTTCGTCCATAACGGCAACAAAATCCTTGCTTCTGTGTGATATTTCTAAAAGGGATAATCCGGAATCATTAAAATTTAAAATAGCTTGTGCTGATTTTTCAAAAACTTCTTGCGGTAAAATACAAGGTCCTGCGCTGTAGTTGTGTTTTTTCATGGTGTAGTTTATGTCCAAAAAATTAAAGTGCAAATTTCGACAATAGGAGTTTAAAAAACGTTAATTAATTCGGAATAATTGTACTTTTTTCAGCTATATTGTTAACAAAAACGAAATAGTATCGGTATTATCTGCATAATTCCATAATTGGGGATTTTGAGTTTGTCCAAAAGCCACATTGTCATCAATCGTTCTATCCGCTACAACACATTGTATTTGCTCACTTTCTAATTTTAATTTTGTTTTTAATTCATTAATGTCGTCATAAAACTCATAAAAGACACTTGAAATTGGCGAGGCATGACTTTGATCTTCTTTTAAAGTCAGAAATCCATTGTCCAGTAATTTGAAATTACTCATCAGAAAAACCGCCTTATTGTAATCGTAATTGTTAGCATATTTTTCGTAATGAATGACGTCTTGGTACACAAATATGGCTTCAAAAAATGGGACAAACGAATATTCTTTTGGTACAAAAAGTTTAGAAACATTGCGGCAACCCAATCCGAAATAGCGAAAAATATCTTCGCCTAAAGCAGTAAGTTGTTCTTGGGTTTCATTTCCGGTTAAAACCGCTACTGAATTTCTGCTTTTTCTAATAATAGACGGTTTGTCTTTAAAATAATATTCAAAATAACGGGCTGTGTTGTTGCTTCCTGTGGCAATAACGGCATCAAAATTCTCTAATTTTCCATCTACAAAGGTAATATTCTTAGCTAATCCTGGTTGTACTGCAATGATGTATTTAGCTAAAAAAGGTAATAAATGCTGGTCATTTGACGATGTTTTAACCAACACATTATTTCCTGTAATTAGAACCGATAGAAAATCGTGAAAACCCACCAACGGAATATTTCCGGCAAGAATTAAGGCGATGTTTTTAGATTCTTGTATTGGAATAGTATAACTGGAAAGCCATTGGTTTAAGTTCTTTTCTGTCAGAGCTTCTGCCCAAGAATGTATCGAGAAATAGACGTTTTCTGGGGTGTACCAGCCATTATGCGATTGCGATAATTGTATCAAGTCAACAAAAGCATCAAAAAACGCTTCGTTGTGCAAAACAGTCGGATTTTTTAACGTGTTGTTTTCGGAAAACTGACTTAAAAATTTCCCTAATTCAACAAAAACACTTTTTTTTGTTTCTAATGTCATAATGTTTGCTTATGAATAGTTTTGATTGTAATTTTGCACAAAAATAAGCATAATTATGTCGAAAGTCAAAAGTCCTAATGTCAAAAGAACATTTGATATTTTACCTTCGATATTTTGACTTTAAAACAATAAAAAGATGGCAATTATTATAACAGACGAATGTATCAATTGTGGTGCTTGTGAGCCCGAGTGTCCAAATACCGCAATATATGAAGGAGCAGACGATTGGAGATACAAAGACGGAACAAAACTGAAAGGGAAAGTGATTTTGCCTGATGGGTCCGAAGTAGATTCCGATGAAGCTCAAACTCCAATTTCTGACGAAGTGTATTATATTGTACCCGGAAAATGTACGGAGTGTAAAGGATTTCACGATGAGCCACAATGTGCGGCCGTATGCCCGGTAGATTGCTGTATTCCGGATGACAATCATGTAGAAAGCGAAGAGACTTTACTGAACAGACAAGCGTTTTTACACAACGAATAGCAAATAATTTTGTATTATATAAATCCTGAGTCTGATGCTCGGGATTTTTTTTTCTATTTTTTTCGTGCAACAATAACATACGTATCGTAAGCGTAGGTTTTTCTATCGATGGTTTGAATGATTTCAAAGTCATTTAAATATAAAAATAGTTGTATTTCGTTTAAGGTAAAAACACGAACGGTAGAAAAATCATCGGCAATTATTTCTTTTTTATCATTTTTCATGGTGTAATAAAGTGCTGTCCAATCCAGCATGAAATTTTCTAAGGCAGTTGTTCTCCACT
The DNA here is from genome assembly GCF_003970375.1 of Flavobacterium sp. ZB4P23. Taxonomy (NCBI): domain Bacteria; kingdom Pseudomonadati; phylum Bacteroidota; class Flavobacteriia; order Flavobacteriales; family Flavobacteriaceae; genus Flavobacterium; species Flavobacterium sp. ZB4P23. The sequence goes on along the minus strand of NZ_RYDK01000007.1, from coordinate 50,761 downwards.
TGCTGTTGCGATAGTAGTCTATTCCTTGGTAGGTAGCTTCGTGAAGTGTTACAGGATTTTCTTTAATAAAAGGGATAAATCTATTAGCATCTATAAAGTCAAAAATGAGAATTCCCTCTTTACTCAGGTTTTTATAAATAGAACAGAACGTATTATTTAGATCTTGATTTGTTATCAAATAACTGGTAGAGCGTCCCGTAATTAATATGGAATCAACAGGTTTTTGTAGTTTAAAATCCCTCATGTCTCCCAGAATAAAAATCCCATTTTCATTTCTTTTTTTGGCAATTGCAATCATACTTTGGCTGTAATCCAAACCAATATAATCGATGTAATTTTGTAAAAACCGTTTGGCTAGATTGCCTGTTCCACTGCCAATTTCCAAAACTGTTTTGCACTCGTGTTCCTTAATTAAATTGGTATAGAATTGATATTCTGCATCATAATCAATAAAGGTTTGGTACATGGCGTCAAAAATTGAGGCCATTTTTCCATCATAAAGATTTGCCATGATAAGGTGTTTTAAAGACTAAATTTAGGGAGAATAAATGATATAAAAAAAGGGTTGTCTCAAATTAAAAATAAACCAGTCACTATTGTTTGTATTTCGAATTGGGAAAACCTATGATTTCCAAAGATCTATTTCACTCTCAAGGAGGTGAGTTTGATAAAAAGTAAAAAGCAGCGATGGAATAGGAATTTCTTTCTCCCGGAATAACTTCTTGTTTTTCGGATTTGGTTGTGCTTTGAGGATAATTTGATGTATACTCACTTCAATTACTTCGTCAAATAGATGGCCTAGCGGCACTAAGTCTTGTCTTGAAGAAGGCTAAAGCTTTATTTGCTTTTGATGAAAGGCTTTAAAAACAGGTTTTTGAAATTACATAGTATGGATTAAAAACCAGAAAATCGTAAAAATAGAATGCTTATTCTGTTAATTTGAATATATAAATAGGCTGTCCTTTTGAGATAGCCTATTTATATTGATCCAAAAAAGGAATTAGTTATACTTTTCCTAAGGTGTATAATTGTTCCATTGTAGGAGTCAAACTTCCGCCTGCGGGTTCTAATGTAATTCCAAAGGCTTCCGCTTCATTAGCATTATTTACTGCAAATAATTTTTGTTCATTTACATCAAAATCTTCTAATAATCCAATGCTGGTAGGAGTCAGCGGACTTAATTTTAACGCCCAAACCTGATATACCATTCCTTCTGGCGGTTCTGGCAAGCCTGCAGCATCAATATAAACCACTTTGGTGTCTTGATTCCAGTATACTTTTGCAAAGGATTCCGGAGCTACAGTTTGCCCTCCAAGAGCTACGACTGTATTTTTAGTATCCCTTACAACGGCTAAACTCGTTTCAATTGTTGTATTTTTTAATTTTAAGACATTAAATTCTTTTTCTAATTTAGCTTTCTCAATTGCTGTAGTAGCAACTTGTGTATTGGTCTGATCCAGTTGATTGTATTGGTACCCAATACCAACTAATAATAGTATAGCTGCAGCCCAACCAATGTACTGAGCTCTATTGTTAGTAGGTTGTAATGGTATGACTTGAGCATGTTTAAGTTCTAGCTTTTCTTTTATTTTTTCGAAATTAGCCACAGAATGAAAGGGTGAAAAGCTGGATGATATAGCAATAATCGCTTTCTCAATAGCAATAATTTCTGCATTTATTTCCGGACTGTTTTTCGCCATAGTGGTAACTTCTTCGTTTTCGGGTTCACTCAGTAAACCGTAAACGTAAAGCTCCAGAATTCCTGATTCAATATATTCTTTTGTTTCCATTATACTTTCAAATAATTTCGTAGGTCATTAATACAATTTCTATTTTGTGTTTTTACAGTTCCTAAAGGTATTGCCAACTCATCCGAAGCTTCCTGCTGGGTGTAACCTTTAAAAAAAAGTAAATCTATTATTTGAATACATTTTGGTTTCAGTCTTTTTACAAATTCCTGCAACCCTATTGTATCCACTTTGTCAGACAGTTTGTTGCTGTCTTCAAAATGATTTACGAAATTATCTGAAGAAAGGTTTTTTTGACTGTTATTAAAATTTTTAGAACGTAATTTATCAATAGAGGTATTTCTGGCAATATTTAGAATCCATGTGTAGAACCGACCTTTACTTTCGTGATAGGAATCAATGTTTTTCCAGATTTTGACAAATACATCCTGAAGTACATCTTCAGCTTCTTCTCTGTTTTTTACGAGAACATTGATCACGGAAAATAAGCTTTTCGAATACATATCATATAGATGTGTAAATGCCCTTTCATCTTTCTTGTAAATTAAGACTAACAATTCTTCTTGGCTCATACTATTTTTTATTTATCTCTTACAAATTTATACAATCTTACTTTACAATTGACCTTTTTTATGATTAGTAATACCAAAAAAAATAATTTTTAAAATAATTGAATTTTATTTAAGTATTTAAAATATTGATTGTAAGTAACTTAAATAAAAGTCTATTTTTTTTTAGGGTTAAAAAAAACCAAATCAAGTACAATCCCGTAAATGCTTGTATAACCTTTTAAATTTATAATAAAATGAAAAAATCAAAAATGATTTTAGGTCTTTCGCTAGTGGCGGTTTCAGGCTTAATTTTAGTAGCTGCGGATCACATTGATGCTCCTGCTACAGCATCGGGTGGTGCAAATGATATTACTGACGTGTACGCTTTTCAAGGGCAAGACACTAATAATTTAGTTTTTGCTGTAAATACACAAGGCTTGTTAAGTCCAAATGCAACTGGTGCTGCAAAATTCGATGAAAACACAATGATCGAAATTAATATTGACAACAATGGTGACAATGTTGAGGATTTAGTGATCCAAGCTATCAAAAGAGATGACAAGATGTATTTCTTTGGTCCGGTAGCTCCAGGTACTCCAGGAACTTCAAGCACGATTAAAACGGCTGCTGCCTCAGGAAGTGTTACCATATCTTCTTATGGAGCTGCTGCATTAACGGCAGAGAATAATGGAATGAAATTTTTTGCAGGACCAAGAGACGATCCCTTCTTTTTTGACTTAGGTCAATTTAAAGCTATTCTTGCTGGTACAGCAACTGGATTCAAGAATCCTGGAACAGATACTTTTGCAGGGACTAATGTGCTTTCAGTAGTTGTAGAAGTTCCTAAAGCAATGCTAGGTACTTCAGGAACAGTAAATGTTTGGGCAGAAACCAAGAAAAAACAATAACTATTTTAATTTTAAAGTATGAAATCGGAATCTACGATTTTTAAAATAACTAAATACAAACGTCATGAGTAAAACAAATAAATTCAAAATTATAACAATCGCATTAATAACTGCAGTTGTTTCGGTAAATTGTGATAATAACGATTCAGATTCTGTTTCTGAACCAAGTATTGATTTCACAGGTACTTTTGTACAGCAAGATCAAATGGCTAGACCGGCAATAAACACTGTATTTATTGCTTCTGGATCTCCAAAAGATGAATTTAACAGCACTGTACCTTCGGCAATGGGTGCTAAATATCAATCTGTTTTTCAATCTAGATTAATGGCCTTGAATCCAGGGTATACCACTAATGCATTAGGACAAACGGCTGCTCAGTTTACCGGTCTTTTAGCTACAGATGTATTAGGAGTTTCTAAAACAGCAAAAACAACTTTCTTTGATGGAACTAATATTTTGACAGGAAGAGCTTTGGCTGATGATGTAATCGATGTGGAATTATTATTGGTTTTTGGTGGATCAGCGGGTACTTCAAATCCAGGGCTTACTAAAGATAATGTGAATTCAAATGATAAAACATTTAGCACAACTTTCCCTTACCTAGCTTCTGCTTGGTAGTATTTTTTTAAAAAAACAGAGCGCTTTATTTAATAATCTTCGCTCTGTTTTTTTATTTTTAAAACAAACAAACAAACAAACAAACAAACAAAATAATTAGAGTATGAAAACTTTAAAAATAATTCCATTTTTGGTTTTCACAATCCTATTAATATTCGGTTGCGAGACTAAATCAGAACAAATTACAAATGCAGATGATTACACGAAATATCTGGGTTTAAAAGATAATAAATCAGTGACTTTTGCTCAGAATGAAATTGATTTTTGGCAAAAAAAATTCGATGCAGCACCCAATCAAATTAGTTATTTAAGTCAGATAGCGGCTAATTACAGTACCCTTTTTGAATATACAGGCGATATTAAAAACCTATATAAAACGGAAGAATTATTAATACAATCGAACGAAGCCTACGATTATTCCAGAGTGTCAACGGTTCGATCTTTAGCAAGAAATTATATCTCTCAGCATCGTTTTAAAGAAGCGTTGGTATTAGCTAATAAAGCATTAGCTATAGGTGAAGGAAAAAAAGAAACTCAAAAATTACTTTTCGACGTTCAAATGGAACTTGGGAATTATCCGGAAGCAGTCAAAAATTTAAATGTGATTAGGGATATGAATAGTTTTGATTATTTGATTCGCTTGGCAAAATGGAACGATCACAAAGGCGATCTTGAAACAGCTATCACTTTTATGGAAAAAGCCAGAGATATTGCTGAGAAAGAAGATAATAAGGTGCTTAAAATTTGGTCCTATTCGAACTTAGGTGATTTTTATGGTCATGCTGGCAGAATTCAGGATTCGTATGACAGTTTCTTAAAAACAGTAGCACTAGATCCTAATTATTCCTATGCTCTAAAAGGAATTGCCTGGATTGTTTTTTCGAAAGAAAGAAACACTGAAGAGGCGAATCGAATTATTGATGCTATTGCCACCACACACAACACTCCAGATTTTTATTTATTAAAATCTCAAATTGCTCAATTTGATGGAAATAAAAGTGAAGAAATAAAAAATAGAAACGCTTATTTTTCGATGATGGAGAAAAATAATTATGGTGCAATGTACAACAAATACAATGCTTTGATTTATGCTGAGGACAAAAAAACGGCGCAAAAAGCAATAGAAATTGCTAAGATTGAAGTAGCACACAGGCCCACTGCTGATTCTTATGATTTATTGGCCTGGGCGTACTTAAATGTAGGCGATAATAAAAAGGCTTTAGAAATTGCTCAGCTTCATGTAGCAGGGAAATCCTTTGAGCCAAAGATTCAATACCATTTAGCGATGATTTATAAATCGAATAATTTACCACTCAAAACCAAACCTATTAAGGACGAATTACTGTCTAGTTTGTATGAATTGGGGCCTAACTTTGAGAAAAAGGTAAACCAATTATAATTCATTATGAAAAATATTGTTTTAGTATTGATTTCCCTTTTTGGGCTGTCCTCTTACGCCCAAATCCAAAAAGGGAAAATTTTGGATCGTGATGGAAATCCAATTGAAAATGCCTATTTAGTCAATACAAATTCTGAAAGTCATGCCCACACTAATGAATTTGGATTGTTTAGTTTGGATAAAACGATTTTGGGAGATGTAATCAAAATAACTGCTTTAGGGTATAAAAAAACAAATTTCATCCTGAATTTTTCCGAGGAGGTAATTGTGATGGAAGACGATATTTTTAGATTGAATGAAATTGTTATCCAACCAAAACTTTCGGCGATGAATGTCATTTCAAAAATAGATTTAGAAACCACTCCTGTAAACTCGTCGCAGGAAATTCTTCGAAAAGTTCCGGGATTATTTATCGGACAACATGCTGGTGGGGGAAAAGCAGAGCAAATATTTTTAAGAGGTTTTGATATTGATCACGGCACAGATATTGCCATTTCAGTAGACGGAATGCCGGTTAATATGGTGTCTCACGCTCACGGTCAAGGCTATGCCGATTTGCATTTTGTAATTCCGGAAACAGTAGAAAAAATAGATTTTGGAAAAGGAACGTATTATGCCAACAAAGGGGATTTTGCTACGGCGGGATACGTTGCTTTCCAAACTAAAGACAAAATCGAAAAAAGCAGTATTGGTATCGAAGTCGGACAATTCAATACCCTAAGAACAGTTGGGCTTTTTAACCTTTTAGGGAATCAAAAAACACAAAGTGCTTATATTGCCACAGAGTATATCCTGACAGACGGTCCGTTTGAATCTCCCCAAAATTTTAACCGAATCAATATATTAGGTAAATATTCGGCTATTTTGAAAGATAACAGCAAGTTTTCAATCTTGGCTTCTCGCTTTTCCAGCAAATGGGATGCTTCAGGCCAAATTCCGCAACGGCTGATTGATGATGGAACGATTTCAAGATTTGGCTCTGTTGACGATACTGAAGGTGGAAATACATCCCGAACGAACTTCAATGCCAGTTTGAGTAAACCTATTGATGAAAATACATTTCTGAAAGCAAATGCTTTTTATTCAAAATATGATTTTGAATTGTATTCTAACTTTACTTTTTTCCTAAATGACCCCATCAATGGGGACCAGATTAAACAGAAGGAAAACAGGGATATTTATGGAATGAATGCTGAGTTGAACAAGAAAACGAAATGGAATGATACCGATGTTTTGTTCCAATTTGGAGCTGGTTTCCGTACGGATGCCACAACTGATACGGAACTTTCGCATACGTTGAATAGAAGAACCGTTCTTGAAAATATACAATTAGGAGATATTGATGAGTCTAATTTGTTTACGTATTTGAACTCTGAGTTTACTTTTGGAAAACTGATAATTAATCCGGCCATTCGATTGGATTATTTCAAATTCAATTATCAGGATAAATTGATGGAAAATTATAAAACAGCATCCGAATCGAAAGTAAAGTTTTCTCCAAAACTGAATTTTATTTATTCACAAAATAACAATTTGCAGTTTTTTATAAAATCAGGAATGGGTTTCCATTCGAATGATGCCCGTGTGGTGGTTCAAAACAATGGGAAACAAATACTACCAACTGCAATAGGAACGGATATAGGGACCATTTTTAAACCATTTCCAAAATTGATTGTCAATGCCACTTTATGGCATTTGTACTTAGAACAAGAATTTGTTTATGTGGGAGATGCTGGAATTGTTGAACCAAGCGGACAATCAAGACGCATGGGTGCTGAACTAGGATTGCGGTATCAATTGAACGATTGGTTGTATTTTGATACGGATGCTAATTATACTTATGCCAGAAGTATTGATGAGCCCAAAGGGCAGGATTACATTCCGTTAGCACCGGATTTTACCACAACTGGCGGATTAAGTTTCCAAAAAGTGAATGGTTTTTCAGGAGGAATTCGGTATCGGTATCTAAAAAATCGCCCGGCAAATGAAGATAATTCGATTGTTGCCAAAGGCTATTTTATATCCGATTTGAATGTTAACTATCAATATAAGAATATGAATTTTGGAATTTCAGTAGAAAATATTTTTGATACTGAATGGAACGAAACCCAGTTTGCCACTGAATCCAGATTACAAAATGAACCACAAAGTGTCGAAGAAATTCATTTAACTCCAGGAACGCCTCTCTTCATGAAAGGAAAAATAACGTATACTTTTTAAATACCACAGTAAGATTTGTTGTTTATTTGTTTGGGAGTCTAGCATTTTCATGATGTTAGGCTCCTTATTTTTTTAACTGTTGTTTAACAAAAAATTACTTTGACAAAACAAATATTTATCTAATTTTATAAAAAATTTCAATTATGAAAAATAGTGTATTTATAGCTACTTGCGCTTTACTGTTATTTAGTTGCCAAAATCAGGCACAACCTAAAAAATCTGAAATAAATATGAACACAGCTCCAATTGCAAAAGAAACCATTTATCAGTTTAAAGTAGAAGATTTATCAGGAAACAGTTTTGATTTTGCTTCTTTGAAAGGAAAAAAAATCATGATTGTGAATACGGCTTCAAAATGTGGACTGACACCTCAATACAAAGATCTTGAAGCTACATATAAAGAATACAAAGACAAAGGATTAGTGATTGTGGGTTTTCCTGCTAATAATTTTGCGTCACAAGAGCCAGGAACCAATGATGAAATTGCTACTTTTTGTCAAATGAATTACGGTGTTACGTTTCCTATGATGGACAAAGTTTCTGTAAAAGGAGAGGATATGGCTGCTATTTATCAGTTTTTGACTCAAAAATCTAAAAACGGATTACAAGATTCCACTGTAGAATGGAATTTTCAAAAATACCTAATCAATGAAAAAGGTGAATTAGAAAAAGTGATCGCTCCACGAACATTAGTAACGGATCCGGAAGTATTGAATTGGATTAAAGCATAATTTTATGTAACTAATGTGCTAATTATTATGTAAATAATCAAAAGAGATTTTCAGTCAAATGAAAATCTCTTTTTTTTGCTGTTTATAGTATTAATGTAGCTTCGATTAAATTTAACTATCAAGAAATTAAGTTACATTAAGAATCAGAGCTTAGTTTTTCTTAATTTCTTAATCGTTTATTTTTTTCCTTAGAATTTTTCATTTTTGAAAATTTCGACTACAGCTGCTTCGTAATTCCGAATGCTCTGTGCTTTTTTTATTTTCTTTAAAACTTTGTGCGGATTTGAAAACGTAGCCGAAAAGTATTCCCATAAATGGTACATTTTTAGTAAAATATGGGTTGATCCAGAAAGGGATTCGCTATAAATAGCATACAAAGTATCGTGAAACGCACTGAATAATTCCATTTTGTTTGCAGGATATTCTGAAGTATTGTTTTTTATCATACTTGGTAAAAAAGGATCTGATATTAATCCTCGGCCAATCATCCAATGGTCAATGGTTGGGAAGCGTTGCTGCATTTCATGAAATTTAGCCACGGAGGTTATGTCGCCATTGTAATACAATTTATGCTTGGTGTTGTCAACACAATGCTGGAATGCATCTAGATTTACGCCACCTTTGTACAATTGCTTGCCAATACGCGCATGAATCGCTATGTTCTTGATTGGATAGGTATCTAAAATAGGTAAAACATCCAGTATTTCTTCACTGTTTTCATACCCCAAACGCATTTTCATAGAGACAATAATATCCGATTCAGTATGCGCTCTGTGAAGGATAGTATTTATTTTATCGGGATTGCTGATCAAGCCGGAACCCATACCAGACTTAGTAACCATAGGATACGGACAGCCTAAATTCCAGTTTAATTCTTTATATCCCAATTCTTGAACGTACTTGGCCACAAATAAAAATTCATCGGCATCGTTTGTTATCACTTGCGGAATAACTTCTAAATCAAGATTATTTTCAGGAAGCAGGTCTCGTTCATACGAAGGTTTTATTACCATCTTTCCGTTCAATCGAATATAAGGCGAGTAAAATGTATCAATTCCTCCAAAAAGTTTGTTTTGGGCATTTCTAAAACGAAAGTCAGTAAATCCCTGTAAAGGCGAGGAGAGTAAGGTGTAGTCCATGAAATTTTTAGTTGTGCAAATATACTATAAAGTGGCAAGTCTTAAAGGTATAAATTTTTTAAAACCTAACATGTTTAATAAATAAACTATTATATGCTGGTACAAATTCAATTATTCTAAAATCAATTGCATAAAAACGGAACTCAACCAACGATCAAATTTATAGCCGGATTCTTTAATAACGCCAACGGTTTCAAACCCATATTTTTTATGAAAAGCGATACTGCCTTTATTTTCGGAGTCAATAACGCCAATCATTGTATGGTATTTTTGTTTTTTTGCCAATTGAATTAGTTCAGCCAGTAATAATTTCCCAACGCCTTTTCCTAAAAACTCCTCCGCAACATAAACAGAATGTTCTACCGTAAAACGATATCCTATTTTATGACGAAAAGTTCCGTAAGTAGCGTACCCAATTGTTCCATTTTCAGTTTCAGCAACAATAACAGGTAAGTCATTAGTTATTTTGTCTTCAAACCACAATTTATGGGTTTCAAAATCACGGGGCTCATAATCATAAATCGAAGTACTGTGCAGTATTTGGTGATTGATGATCTCCAATATTGTATCTAAATCGGTAAAAACAGCCGGTCTTATTTTGATTTCCATAAAGAATATATTTTGCTTCAAATTTAAGAAAAGTATTTAAGATTAGAAAAAAACCTTCACAACTTTGTATCTTTGTTTTTTTTAAACTAAAACAATGATTTACCCTAAAATACCTTTGGCACAAAGCATTATTGAAATCTGTTTGGCCAAAGGAATTACTACCATAATTATCTCTCCAGGTTCTCGTAATGCCCCGCTCACAATTGGTTTTGTAAACAATCCCGCTTTTCAATGTTACAGCATTGCTGACGAGCGTTCGGCTGCTTTTTTTGCATTGGGAATAGCACAACAAACCAAGCATCCAGTGGCTTTGGTGTGTACTTCCGGTTCGGCTTTATTGAATTATTATCCGGCTTTTGCGGAAGCATTTTACAGCCAGATTCCTATGATTGTGATTTCGGCAGACAGGCCCCAAAGCAAGATTGATATTGGTGACGGCCAAACGATTCGGCAAGAAAATGTATTCGAAAACCATTCGCTTTACAATGCTAATTTACTTGAGAATGTTTCGGTGGCAAATGATTTAAAAATCAATGCGGCGATCAATGCGGCCATCACTCAAAAAGGCCCCGTTCACATCAATGCGCCTTTTGAAGAACCATTGTATGAAACCGTTTCGGAACTTTCAATCGAAGTGAATAGTATCGCTTCCGCAAAAGTGACTCAGACGATTTCCATAGAAGACGTTTCGGAATTTGCAACAATTTGGAACAATTCCACTAAAAAAATGATTTTGGTTGGTGTGAATGCCCCAAATGCTATCAACCAAAAAATAATTGAGGCCTTCGCCAAAGACGTGTCGATAGTCGTGCTGACTGAAACAACTTCTAACGTGCATCACGATACTTTCATCAATACTATAGACACAATAATTACGCCTTTTACGAATGCCGATTTTGAAAATTTTCGTCCGGAAATTTTAGTCACTTTTGGAGGAATGGTCGTTTCAAAACGAATCAAGGCTTTTTTAAGAAAACACAAACCAAAACACCATTGGCATATTGATTCTTTAAGAGCTTACGACACGTTTGGCGCTTTGACCAAACATTTTGAAGCAGACCCAAATGTTTTTTTTGATACTTTCTTGCCACTTACAAAAGCAACAGAAAGTAATTATTTTCAGCAATTAGACGCGGTTAAAGTGCTGCGAAAGCTAAAAAGTGATATTTATTTAAACAAAATTCCTTTTTCAGATTTTAAAGTTTTCGAAAAAGTAATGCAGTGTTTACCAACGAACAGTCAATTGCAAATCAGTAATAGTTCAGCAATTCGGTATGCGCAATTAGTAGCTGTTGATCCTTCAATTGAAGTATATTGCAATCGCGGTACCAGCGGAATCGATGGTAGTACTTCTACGGCTATTGGTGCGGCTGTTGCCAATGAAAAACAAACGGTTTTTATAACAGGTGATATAGGGTTTTTGTACGACAGCAATGCATTATGGAACAATTACATTCCAAAAAATTTCAAGATTATATTGATTAATAACGGTGGAGGAGGAATATTTAGGATTTTACCCGGACACAAAGAAACACCGGTTTTTAATACCTTCTTTGAAACTTCACATTGTTTAACTGCGGAACATTTGGCTAAAATGTATGGTTTTGAATACTGTATTGCCAGTGATGAGGCGAGTTTAGCAATAAGTTTGACTGCTTTGTATGCTCAAAATGAAAAACCAAGTATTTTGGAAATTTTCACACCAACCTTGAAAAACGACAGTATTTTACTGCAATATTTTAAAGAGTTGATTTAATTATTTTCGGATCATTGATATTTACCATTTATACTTAATTTATAAATGGGAAACATAAAAAAAAAACGTTTGCATAAGCAAACGCTTTTTTATTTATTGTTGTGTTGAACCATCAAGTAAGATTCATTAATAAAAACGTGTCTATAAAAAATTACTTTAATTGTTTAAAACCTTCTAGTGTTTTAACGAATTGGCAAAGGGAAAACCGGTAAACTGGAATGTCCTAATGCATCAACTGCTTGAACAGCAAAGAAAAAATTGTCTTTAGAATATGGGATTTCAGCTTTAGTATCTTGTACAAAAATTGTTTTTTCCCAATGTTGTGATGCCGTTTCTCTAATAAGAATGTTGTATCCATAAACCGATTTCCCTTCAGGTGCGGTCCAAACTAAAGTAGAAAAATTAGTCAAATCCTTTACTTCAATTCCTACGTTTGTTGGTGCTTTTGGAGACCAAGCCAAATTACTGAACGTAGCCAAGTTAGAACAGGTTACTTTCTTCATGTATTCAAAGTCCATAAATTCTGCAAGATCGCCGTACTGGATGTTGTTTTCTTTTCGAACATCTTGATGTTGGTGGTCGTAGTTTTCGTTCATTTCACAAAAACGAACAGCTGTAAATCCATTTTGACTGAAAGGAGTATGATCCCCACCACGTAAGAAACGGTCGTTGCGATACACTAAATTAATATCCAGTTGCTCCACATATTGATTGGTAACCGTTTTGATGTATCGCGCTAGTTGTCTGGATGGACTGTCATTATCACGATTGGTCGATTTACGCATTTTTGACTCGGCTTCTGTCTCTAAGAATGGAATTGTTTCACTGAAAACGCGCACTTTAGTATTGTCTCGTAATAAAGTACCGCTGGATAAACTGTTTCCAATCATATCATTGTTGATCATGGCAATAACATTCCATTTTCCCTCTTTGGCAACATCCGCTAAATGCTTAGCTCCGTATAATCCTTGTTCTTCACCAACTACAGCCACAAAAATCAGTGTAAAAGGGAATTCTCTTTGGCTCATTATACGGGCCAGTTCCATCATGGCGGCTACTCCGGAAGCGTCGTCATTAGCACCTGGCGCATCAATTTTAGCATCCATGACATCCGAAGCACGAGAATCTAAATGGCCGCTTATAATTAATACACGATCGTCCGTAGGATCAGTTCCTTTTAAGGTTGCCATGACATTACCCAATTGGCTGTCGGTGGCAATACGTCTTCCATCTGCTTTGATGGTGAAAAAGTCAATAACCGAAGTTAGTCTGCCGCCAGAAGCCAAAGCATATTTATCAAATTCCGATTTAACCCAGCGTTGCGCTGCGCCAATACCGCGAGTGTTACTTTTTGTGTCGCTTAGGGTATGTCTGGTTCCAAAAGACACTAGTTTTCGGACCGTAGCTTCCATATTTTCCGATTGTACCTCAGCCACCATTTTTTTTATTTCGGGATCATCGACGGTGGTTTGTGCGTAATTGGCATGAGTAATGAATAATAGTAGGAACAAACAGAGAATTGAGGTTGATTTCATCTAATTTTTTTTAGTTTTCTCAAAGTTAGGGAAAAGGAAAAGATTTTAGGCACAAAATTGTGCTTTAGTGTTTCATTGCTAGAACTTGCGCAATCGCTTTTTCAGCCAGAGGCGCCATTACCTGATAGCCCAATTTATTAGGATGTACTCCATCACCGGAATAGGCAGCTTTTAATCCGTTGCTCTCATCGGCCATTGCCGAAAAATAATCCAGGTAGATAATTCCATTCGCATCAGCATATTTCTTTAGTAATTGATTAAGCTCCATAACCTTTTCAGCCGGATTTTGATTGGGTTTCCAAGGAAAATCAAAAGCGGGTAATACGGAACACAAAATAACTTTGATCTGGTTTGCTTGTGCCAATTCAACCATCGAAATAATATTGTTTTCAATCCTATCTAATGTTGTGGGGCCTGTATTTCCGGCAATATCATTGATTCCTGCTAAAATGAGTACTGCGGCTGGCTGTAAAGCAATAACATCAGCTCTGAAACGGATGAGCATTTGCGGGGTTGTTTGACCGCTAATACCCCTATTTATATATGGTTTTCCTGAAAAGTATTCAGAATTGGTTGCACTCCAGAATTCGGTTATGGAATCACCCATAAAGACAATTCGTTGTTGTCCAGCTGCTGGTGGTTTCAGCGCAACATTCTGCTCTTGGTATTTGCTTAAATTTGGCCAGTCCTGCGCCTGTATTGTTTCTCCCATAACGATTGATAAAAATAAGATGCTGTAAATAAATTGGATGTTTTTCATTTGTAACCGGATTAGAAATTTTGAAAACAGTAAATAAGTGGTAGTGCAGTAAAACGCAACAACCTTCCATTCTTATCCGAAAGATAGAGAAAAGGAAGGTTGATTTTATAGTGTATTGGTATTTAATCAAATAAATCGGAAGACAAATACCGATCGCCTCGGTCGCAAATGATAGCGACAATCACGCCGGACTCTATTGTATTTGCTATTTTTAGTGCTGCAGCCACGGAACCGCCACTGCTCATTCCTGCAAAAATGCCTTCTTCAAGTGCCAAACGTTTGGTCATAGCACGTGCTTCCTGTTCCGAAATTTCAATGATGGTATCTACTTTTGAAGCATCAAAAATTCTAGGTAAATATTCTTGAGGCCATTTTCTGATTCCCGGAATCTGCGAACCGTCGCTGGGTTGCGCACCAATAATTTGAATTTCTGGATTCCGCTCTTTCAAATACGTTGACGTTCCTATAATTGTCCCTGTAGTTCCCATTGCTGATATGAAATGGGTTACCGTTCCTTCCGTATCATTCCATATTTCCGGACCTGTGGTTTTGTAATGTGCTTTCCAGTTGTCATCATTAGCAAACTGATTGAGCATTATGTATCCGCCTTCGGCTACCTTTTTATCAGCATAATCTCTGGAACCAATTATTCCGGTGTCAGCAGGCGTTAGAATGACCGTAGCTCCATAAGCACGCATAGTAAGCGTACGTTCTATAGTGGAATCTTCCGGGAGTATCAATTCGATTTCGATATTGAATAATTGGGCAATCATCGCCAAAGCAATTCCGGTATTGCCGCTGGTTGCCTCAATTAACTTGTCTCCTTTTTTGATTTCTCCTCTTTCTAATGCTGATTTGATCATGTTGTATGCCGCACGATCCTTTATGCTTCCGCCTGGATTATTTCCTTCGAGTTTCAGTAAAAGTTTTACCTTGTCATTTTGTATCAAATGGGTAGATTCAACTAAAGGTGTATTGCCTATTAAATCTAGTATTGTTTGAGATTTCATGCTATTGGGTGTGTTGTGTTTGATTTGTAATAATCCGAGTATTGACTAAATTTGATAAGTATTCGTTTATAAAAACTATTTTTAACAAGCTTATTTTAAAAATAGCAACAACAATAGCAGAAAGGAATATTTTTATAATTCAGTGGCATTTTCATGGTTTTTAAAACGAATGGTAAAGGTATTGAACAATTTTGGATTATTTGTTTTTAGTCAATAAAGCTATCTTGTTTATTGCTACATTTTTGTTAAATTTATCGCTTTTGAATGCAATTGAAATTTTTGTTATATCCGTTAATTGGAATTAATAAAAATTAAATCAATAGCTTTTTTTACAATTTTAAGATATAAACAGCTATTGCTAGACTGTTTATATTTTCAAGGTATACAAATTGATTATTAGTTTCGATAGAAGTGTTTTTTAAATTAGCCAATAAATAACTAGCTATGAAAAGTAATTCGACTTTTATAAGTGACATTTCTAAAAAGGTATTCCCAATAGCGGATAAAATAGCTGCTAAGACCATACGGAACCCAATATTAGCACTTATTCAAAATGATTATCCTGATTTTGATGCCAATAAATTATTAGCAATAAGTGAACTTAATAGGTATCGGGAAAAATATATTTCGAATTATTTATTGGTCGAAATAGGGGAATTGTCTAATCTGGAGGCTAAAGTAATCGGTTCCTTAAGCGAAGATAAATCGCTGGTGAATACTGTAGAGGATGAAAATGGTGATCGAACCGTAGGGCAAAAAGTGGCAGACAAGGTAGCTGCTTTTGGCGGAAGCTGGAAATTTATCATTCTTTTTGGGGTGTTTATCTTGTTGTGGATTTTGGCTAATATTTATATTCTGCTGAATAAAGGTTTTGATCCGTATCCATTTATTTTATTAAATTTAATTTTGTCCTGTTTGGCTGCACTTCAAGCACCGGTAATTATGATGAGCCAAAACCGTCAGGAAGAAAAAGATCGGGAAAGAGCTAAAAAAGATTATATGATTAATTTGAAATCAGAACTTGAAATCAGAATGCTTCATGAAAAACTGGATCATTTGATTATGCATCAGCAAGAAGAATTAATTGAAATTCAGAAAGTACAAATCGAAATGATGAATGATATTCTAGCCCGAATCAAATAATTGTTGTTGCTGTAAAGGGGATAAAAAGAAACTCATTAGTAGTGTTTAAAATAATACCCTGCAATCATAAAAACACCATTAAGGACAGCGGTGCCGATAATTATTTTTTTGTAGTTTCTGTTGGTGTCTATGAAATTCAAAGCCAGAATTCCCAGAAATAATAAGGTCGTGAAAATTGCCGGATACCTATCGAAAGCACCTCCAAAATCGCCTTGTAAAAGCAATAAAAATCCCCGCTGAAAACCACAGCCCAAACACTCTATTCCAAAGAGTGTTTTACTGAAACACGGGAGCATGTATTTTTCTATATTCAATTTTTTTTCTTTTTTACAAGTATACGTAAAAGTAAGAAATTTTATCAAGAGTAAATAGAGTAATTTTAAATTCAGTACTTTTGGAATCTGATATTTTAAAAGATGAAAAAATATATAATCCCCATAATGATTCTCGCCATCACAGTTGCTTTATATGAGCAGGTGAGTGCCGAAAAAAACGT
The DNA here is from genome assembly GCF_003970375.1 of Flavobacterium sp. ZB4P23. Taxonomy (NCBI): domain Bacteria; kingdom Pseudomonadati; phylum Bacteroidota; class Flavobacteriia; order Flavobacteriales; family Flavobacteriaceae; genus Flavobacterium; species Flavobacterium sp. ZB4P23. The sequence goes on along the minus strand of NZ_RYDK01000007.1, from coordinate 34,137 downwards.
GTACATCATGGTTGTTGCAATTGTAGTTTTTATGATTGGAATGATGCAGTTGAGTGCTAAAACTCCGAGTAAAAATCAAGAAAAAGAAGACGAAAATGTTCAATAAAGGAGATAAAGTTTCCGTGCTGGATGAAGCGATGAATGGGATAGTGTTGTCAGTCAAAGACCAGCAGGTTACGATAGAAACGGAGGATGGTTTTACGATGACATTTATTGTCAATGAATTGCTTAAAATAAACGATTCCAGTAACTTAATGGAATCAATCAGAAGAATAAATGTAAGTGAAATTGCAAAAGAGAAAGAGATCCCAAAACCCCGTAGTTTTGTAAAAGAAAGGAAATCTAAACACGAAATTCCAGCTCCTGAATTTGATTTACACATTGAAAAACTGGTGCCTAATAAACGCGGAATGTCGAATTATGATATTCTGACGCTACAGACTGAAACAGCAAAACGTCATATTGAATTTGCGATTAAAAATCGCATTCCAAAGATTGTTTTTATACATGGAGTCGGGGAAGGAGTCTTGAAAGCAGAGCTAGATTTCTTATTGGGACGGTATGATAACATCGCTTTTCAAGAAGGTAATTATCAAAAATACGGTCAAGGAGCAACAGAAGTTTTCATTAAGCAAAGCGCTATGTAAGCTCATTTTTAATTTTTAATTCCAAAACGAAAGGTCTGATTTAAGATGATTTCTCCTTTGAAATTCTCTTAAATTAGACCCTTTTTTGTAACCATGAAAACAACTTTTTCTTATCTGAAATTATAAGTTTTTTGGCCCCTAATTGGTAGTCAATAAATCTCCATAAATATAAGCATCACCTAGAATAAAATCACTGCTTCCTTTCTTCATTTTTACTTTTTTCAGCACTACAGTATGTCTAAAACCTGATCCATTTGTTGTAGTTGTTACTTCTATAATACCGCTGGTATTTGCTATTCCTGACACTCCAATCCATTCTTCACTAAATGTCGGAGTAGTAGGAAAAGTAGTATTACAAAAATAATTTCCTGTAACCAAGCCAGAGAATAAACGATACGTCAGTTTGTTTTCTGTGTCGCCTATCAATCCGGTTCTAGGAGTGTTCAGCGGTGTTACGGCATTCACGATTAAACTGGCATCAATATCCAGAATTAGCGCTTCACTGCTGTTGTAATCGTATAATTGTTTGGAAGTAGCACATTGTTCCAATGTTTTATTGAAACTAAAAGGCAGCGGTGTTGCTGCTATTTGATAGTCTCCAAAAAAGAATGTTTCGTACACTTGCGTTCCGTTTCCTTTATCAAAAGTGATGTTTTTGAACGTTATATTATGATTGTATCCTGTAATTTTAGTACTGTTATCATCAGGATTTAGGGGTTTTATTGCCGTTGTAGTTATTACAATTTTCCCGCCAGTTGCGGTCCATTGGCCTGTAACTGTAGGTGTTGCCGGAGGAATAGTTTCGCAAATTGTAGCATTTGTGACAGTTCCGTTATAAAAACGGTAAAAAACTCGATTTGTACCATTGATATCCAGTTCTTGCACACTTGTTTCTGTCGGAAAAACAACATTTTTTATTTCAAGAATTAACGCTTCGCTATCTTTTAATTTATAAATGATCCCATTTGTCGTGCAATTTTGTGTGGCTACATCTTCAAAAGTGATGGTTTCTTGAATTAAATCTCCATCATCACATCCGTTTAGGAGCAATGCAAAAACCAACAGGCTAACAATTCTTTTCATTTTATAAAATTTAAAACAAAAATAGAATTTTTAATTTATTCCAAATGCATAACCGCTTAAAAATAGATTATTTAACAGGATATTGTGTTTTAGCAACTATCAATTAAGTGATAAAGTACCTGTTTTAATAGTTATAAAATTGAAAGATAGTGAGAATTTAAAGCCGATTGAAATCAGTATCTTTGTCTAAATTTAATACGATAGATGAGACTTAACAAATATTATTCGGCTGCTTTTTTAGCTTTTTTTGTTTGGGGTTTTTTTAGTTTTGCTTTAAAGCCTTTACACAATTATCCGTCGCTGGATATATTATTTTACCGAGTGTTTTTTAGTGCCATTACCATGGTGTTGATCAATGTTGTTTTCCGTAGAAATGTAATGCGTAAAAACTGGAATCACTTCAAGACGATACCTCCCAAACAACAGAAGAGTGTTGTTATGCTAACACTTGGCGGAGGTATATTTCTCTCCTCAAACTGGTTTGTTTACATTTATGTGATGAATCACGTAAGTGTAAATGCGGCTTCGTTGGCGTATTTAATTTGTCCAATTGTAACAACTGTTTTTGCCTTTTTCATGTTGAAAGAAACGCTGAGCAAATGGCAGTGGATTGCTGTTTTAATTAGTGTATTTAGTTGCGTTTTATTATCCTTTAATCATTTTCAGGATATATTCTACAGTCTTATTACGGCTGCTACTTATGCGCTGTATTTAGTGAGTCAACGTAAAAATAATGATTTAGATAAATTCCTCAGCCTGACGATTCAATTGATTTTTACGGCACTTGTACTGCTCCCTTTTTATCCAAAATACAGTGGAACAATTCCTGTAGAGCCTCTGTTTTACGGCTACATGTTCCTGATTGTGGTTTTTTTTACGATTATCCCTTTGTTTCTAAATCTTTATGCGCTCAAAGGAATCAACTCTTCCGCGGTGGGAATTATGATTTATATTAACCCGATTATTAATTTCTTGTTGGCTATATTTTATTATAACGAGCAGGTTAGCTCGCTTCAATTGTTTTCTTATTTGCTGATTTTGGTTTCAATTGTTGTTTTTAATGAAAAACTGCTTTTTCCCCGAAAATTAAAACTCGTCCCTTCAGAAATACCAGTTTTAAAATAATTTTATAATTTAAAAAATGAAAAAAGTATATCTCGATAACGCTTCTACAACTGCTATTCGTCCCGAAGTAATCCAGGAAATGACTAAAGTATTAACGGAAGATTATGGAAATCCATCTTCAACGCACAGCTTAGGGCGTTCTGCAAAAAATGTTCTGGAGCTTTCCAGAAAGTCAATTGCCAAAAACCTGAATGCCACTGCGCAGGAAATAATTTTTACTTCCTGTGGTACCGAGGCCAATAACTGGATTCTTCGGTCAGCCGTTAAGGACTTGAAAGTGCAACGAATCATTACCAGTAAAATCGAGCATCATGCGGTTTTGTACACGGCTTTAGTTTTAGAAAAAGAGTATGGAATTCAGATTGATTATGTAGCAATAAAGCCAAATGGAGCAATTGATATTACTGATTTAGTGGAGTTATTATCACAGGATAAGAAAACATTAGTCAGTTTGATGCATGTGAATAATGAAATTGGAACTGTTTTAGATTTAGAACGAATAAGCCGTATTTGTCAAGAGCACAGTGCTTTGTTTCATTCGGATACCGTACAGTCCATAGGGAAAACCGGCATAGATTTGCAAAATTTATCTATAGATTTTATCGTGGCCAGTGCGCATAAATTTCATGGACCTAAAGGCGTTGGTTTTGCATTTATTCGAAAAAATTCAGGAATGCAACCCTTATTTTTTGGTGGCGAACAAGAGAAAGGATTGCGCGCCGGGACTGAGGCTCTACATCAAATTGCAGGAATGGCAAAAGCTCTGGAACTTTCATACACCAATTTAGAAACGGAACGAAAGCACATTTCTGAAGTACGGAGTTATTTAATTACCAAGCTTGAAATTGATTTTCCAGGTTTCGAAATTAATGGGAATAGCGATGGTTTTTACACGGTTTTAAATGTTTTACTGCCTTTTTCAGACGAAAAGACAGCGATGATTTTGTTTCATTTAGACATGAAAGGGATAGCAGTTTCCCGCGGTAGCGCCTGCCAGTCCGGGAGTATAAAACCGTCTCATGTATTAGCCGAAATGCTTTCGAATGACGATTTAAAGAAACCAAGTTTGCGCATTTCATTCAGCCATTATAATACTAAAGAAGATATTGATTTGCTTATTGCAGCTTTGAAAACGATATAAAAAATCTGCTGTAAAGTAGTTTCTTCAGTAGTATTAACGTATTTACACACCTAGTTTTGGATATTTATAATGAAATCGATGGCTTTTCTGCATATTTTTCCATGATTAAGCGCGCTTTAAAAAAGCATAATGCAGATTCAGAACCTTGATTAATGTTAATGTGTTTGTCTTTTGTGATTAATAGACAGTTGCCGAGTGTTAATTAAAAAAAAAGTGTAAGCTGCAGTTCAATTACAAGTTATTCACCTGTTTGTTTAGAAATATGAATGGATTGCCCCACTAATTTCCAGTGTCCATCAATTTTTTCTAATAACCGAATTTCATACGAGAACGTTTTTTTACCATCTTTGGCCGTTGACTCTTCGTTGTGGCTTACCCAGGCGTTGTCCTTATGAATACTCATTTTGTAATTTGTATTTACAGAATAGCCACCGTTACCCATTGCTTCCGGATTTGTATTAATCATAGCCGTAGGCGGAATGTCGAGTACGGTTCCGTCTCCAGTTGAAATTAATATTCGGCTGTAGGGCTGAATGTACCAGCAGTCCGTATGTCCCTTGCTGTCGCCAGCTCTCCATGTGGCAGACTCTTTTTCAAGTAGTTTTTTGATGCTCTCAGATTCATCATTATTTTGACTATAACCTATCAAATTTAGTGCTAGTATAAGATAAAAGGATATTGTCCATTTCATATCAGGCCTGTTTTTTAGAATATTATGTTTTTCGTTTTTATGGCGTAAAATCAGCTAAAAACATGTGCTTTCAAGAATTTTAAGGTTCTTTACGAACGTAAATATATAATTTAATCCTATGAAAACAAATAGGATTTCATTTTTGTGCGTTGTTGTATTAAGAGAGAGTTTTACAACAGCTGCAAAAAAAGACTCTTGACACTATCCCGCTAATTATCACTGATTAACCGGATTGTGTTTAAAAGAATCCGGCTAGTCTAGTGGTAATATTAATTAAAGAAAGGTCGCTTTATTTTAAGGTTTTAGTATTGGATCCTACTAACTTGCATCAAAAAAGCACTGTTTTTTTAATGCGACGAAGGTTCATAAATGAGTCGTAAAAAGGAGCTAAACCGCTGGTTTTTTCTATTTATAGGAATTCCGGTTACTATGCCTATTAGTAAATTATCTGTAATTTCTACTCTCATTTGAGGTCGGATTGTCATATCAAAATCAGCATTATTAATTTCTTTGTTAAACTCCAGTCCAATAAAATTTCGCGTTCCGGGGATCATGTAATGGATATTTGAATTAATCTGCCAGTTCGTCTGTGTTGTATTATCTGAAAAGTGGTGCGTAAATTGTGGCCCGGTGTATAAAAGGGTATGAAAATTTTGTCCCCAGCGTTTAGCAATCACCAAGAACGGATTATATCCATTTCCGGTTATTAAAGTACTATTGCTGTAGTTGTTAAAATTGGGTAATAGAAATTCGTGAATATAGCCAACAGCCATTGATATTTTCTTTTTTTCTGAAACAAAAAAGGTATATTGTGCCGCTAGTTTTATACTATTCAGGTTACTTCCCGGCGAATTTCCGTTGCCGGAAGTAGGGTAATAAATTGAAAAAGGCAATTCTACTTCAAGTCCTAATCGATCAATTGGAGCCCATTCATATTCTAGCAGTGCAGTATATTCATCATGAGTGATATTGTCTGTCAAACCGAGACCTAAATTCCATTCTTTTTCTCCTTTTCGGGCTCCCAAATCTCTAATGAGATCGATGTACAGAGGTTCAGCATGTAACACTTTTGGACGTTTTTTTTTGCCTTCAATTTCTTGAATGTAAAGACTGTCTTTGATCGTATTTTGTTGGTTTTTTTCTGTTTGTGCTTGAGAATGTGTACCCGTAAGTACCGTTAATAGCAGAGTAAATACCGCTGTTTTTAAATATTGAAGAGCCATTTTAATTTGTTTTATGTTTTAGTATACGAATTGCAACCCTAGTTTTCATGAGAAAATAAGGCAGGGATTAATGATCTAAATAACAAATTAAATGTTAGGGGGAGGCGTGTGTATTTCAAAATACGGGGTCGGAGGAATCGAATTTTGTTCAGCTAATTTCCCCTTTTTTAAATATAAATATTTTTTATAAAGACTAATTGCACTGTTTGGTACTACAAAAAAATCTATAAAAAAAGCACTTTTTGCAGCAAAATCTTGATTGGTATCATTATCATCGTATTCAGGTATGGCATTTTCGAATCCTAATATTTTTTCAACCACTATTTCAATAATGCTTTCCAGATCATTGTGGGTCAGATCCTCAGGTAAATAATTTGGTTGCGCATCCGGGGAATCAACAAAGCAGTTCAGCAGGTATAACGACATGAAACCCCAAAAATATCGAGTTAAAAGAGTATGTCGAATTTGTTTAATCATTTTGCATAATTACACTATTTTCTTGCTTAATAGTTGTAAATTTTCGTTAAAGTCGATTATAATTTAAGCGAGTCGCCATCTGCCAAGTGTTTAAAGGGTGCTTTTCTGGATTATTTTAAGTTTAAAAGAGAAAATATGGTACTAGTGAAATTTCCTTTGGTTGTATCCGTTTTACGGATCTGTTTGCAAGCAGTTTTTGTTTTTAATAATACGTTATTGGATTTTATTTCTAAATTTTTCTAAAATGATTAAAATATTCATCAATGCGTATCATCATTCCAGTCAGAATCTTCTTCAGTTGTTTTTTTGAAATCTTTATTCAAGAACTGTTTGTATTTCTTTTTGTCTTTTTGATTTTTTCTGATGAGAAATACTATCAAAGCAATTCCGAAGAAGAGTACAAGTCCAACTATTACCCAATTGATTTTCATTGTTTTTTTGTTTAATACGTAAATTAACAATCTGACATATTCACGGTGATGGCTAATCCGCCTTCGGAGGTTTCTTTGTACTTGTTGTTCATGTCTTTGGCGGTTTGCCACATCGTGTCCACGACTTTGTCTAAAGGCACTTTGGCATTTTTCGGATCGGTTTCCAGGGCTAATTCAGCGGCATTAATGGCTTTTATGGCACCCATAGTATTTCTTTCGATGCAGGGAATCTGAACCAAACCGCCAATAGGATCACAGGTCAACCCCAAGTGATGTTCCATGGCAATTTCGGCAGCCATTAAAACTTGTGCAGGAGTTCCGCCCATCAATTCGCATAAAGCGGCAGCAGCCATGGAAGATGAAACGCCTATTTCGGCCTGACAACCGCCCATTGCCGCAGAAATGGTAGAACCTTTCTTGAAAATACTGCCTACTTCACCGGCAACCATCAGGAATTGTTTGATTTCTTTTTCTCCTGCATTGTGGTTTTCAATCACTAAATAATACATTAAAACGGCCGGAATTACGCCTGCACTTCCATTTGTTGGAGCAGTGACCACGCGTCCTAAAGCGGCATTTACTTCATTTACCGCAAGGGCAAAACAGGAAACCCATTTCAGGATTTGGCGGAATTTCACTTCTGTTTTTCTGATCTCCTCAAGCCAGGTTTGAGGGGAATTATAATTGGATAAACCAATTAGTTTTTGGTGCATGTCAAAAGCACGGCGACGCACGTTTAGTCCGCCGGGAAGAATCCCTTCGGAATGACAACCAATGTACATGCATTCGAGCATCGTGTGCCAAATGCGTATTAGTTCCTGATCGATAACTGCTTCGGAACGCATTGATTTTTCGTTTTCATAAATGATTTCCGATATCGATTTGTTTTCTTTTATGCAATAATCCAGTAGTTCTGCCGCTTTCTCAATTGGATATGGAAAAGCACATTTTATTTTAATTTTCTTTTTAGCGTTGATGCGTTCTTCTTTTACTACAAATCCGCCACCAATAGAATAAAAGGTAGAAACGTATTGACGATCATCAGTCATATAGGCTGTGAAAGTCATTCCATTGGCATGAAAGGGAAGGAAGTTTTTATTAAAAACGATGTCTTGGAGGAAATAAAAAGCAATTGGCTTTTCGTTTCCTAAGTTGATTTTGTTTTTTGATTCAATGGATTTGATAATTGCATCAATATTTTCTATGGGAATGTATTCTGGATCTTGTCCGCTCAAACCCAGCATTACGGCTAAATCCGTGGCGTGTCCTTTGCCAGTTAAGGAAAGGGAACCGTATAAATCTATTTTCACCCTGTTGACCGCATGAAGTAAATTTTCGTTTCGCAATTCACTAAGAAAGCGTTCGGCAGCTCTCCAAGGCCCAAGTGTGTGTGAACTCGAAGGTCCAACACCAATTTTTAGCATATCAAAAACGGAGATACATTCTTCCATGTTAAGTGTGAATTTTTGTTACCTGCAAATATAATAGAATGTAGCAAGGATACGAATTGAAAATAGAATAATATTGTTTTTTTAATAATTAATATTGCTGTATTGTTAGTATTCTTCAAAAAAAAGGATTTAGCAAAACTAATACTTTGTTAAAATCAATATTTCTTTAATCCAAAATTTAGCTTGTGCAATACTTTGTAAATGGCTATTTTTGAAGCTTAACTAACCCAAAACAATATGAAAAAGATTATTTTTTCTTTTTATCTACTGCTAACTTTGGTGCTGAGTGTTCATTCGCAAGTGCAAAGTCCTTCTGAATTTATACCCAATTACGGAAAACAAATAACCTATTACCATCAGACTGAAAATTATTTTAAGCATCTTACGGAAAAGTCTACTTTTATCAAACACCAGAAATATGGTGTAACGCCGGAACAAAGGGATTTGAATGTATACTTTATATCGAGCCCGGAGAATTTGGCTAATTTGGAACAAATTAGGAATAACAATTTGGCAGCCATTGGTTTATCCGAAAATAAATCACAAATGATTGGCGATAAATTAATTGTTTGGTTGAGTTTTAATGTGCACGGAAATGAATTTTCCGGAACCGAAAGTGCTATGACCGTGGCGTACGAATTAGTAAATCCTTCGAATGCCGATACTAAAAAGTGGTTAGAGAATACCATTGTAATACTGGATCCATGCATCAATCCCGATGGATATTCCAGATACGGAAATTGGTTAAGAGAAATTTCAGGTAAAAAAACGCATCCGGAATTGTCAGACAGAGAGCACATGGAAGTGTGGCCGGGCGGTAGATACAACCATTATATATTTGATTTAAACAGAGACTGGGCGTGGCAAACACAACCGGAAACCCAACAGCGTATTGCGTTGTACAACCAATGGATGCCACAAGTTCATACAGATGTGCATGAAATGGGATACGATTCTCCGTATTTTTTTCCACCCTCAGCGGAACCTTTGCACGAATATATTGAGAAATACCAGAAAGATTTTCACTACACTTTAGGTAAAAATATTTCTAAAAAATTTGATGCTCAAAACTGGATGTATAACACCGGTGAACGTTTTGATTTGTTTTATCCAAGTTATGGGGATACGTATCCTACATACAATGGCGCGGTTGGTATGACGATGGAACAAGGCGGAATAGGTGCGGGGAGAGCCGTTACTATGGGCAACGGAATCACCTTGACGATACAAGACCGATTGACACATCACGCTACGGCAGTCCTGACGGTTGTAGAATCAGCCGCCGCACAAGCGGATGTTTTGCTGAAAGGTTTCAGAGGTTTTATGAATAATTCCCGAAAAACAGTGAAGGGAAATTATAAAATGTATGTGATGAAAAATAATCCGAAGTTGGTTCAAATGGCGGATTTGTTGAAAAAAAATAATGTAGAATTCAGTTACGCTGATGCCAGTCAAAAAGTATCCGGATTCAATTACAATACAAAAACAGATAAAGGTTTTACGATTGAACCCAATGATTTAATTGTAAAAGTAGATCAACAAAAAGCTGTTTTAGCACAAGTGCTTTTTGAACCGGACCAAAAGTTGAATGACAGTTTATCGTATGATATTACCTCTTGGGCTTTGCCCTTGGCGTACGGTGTTGAAGGCTATGCGTTAAAAAATAGTCTGGACATAAAGACTAAAGCAACTATTGAAGTGAAAGAAAAGATCGTTCCTAAAAATGCTTATGCGTTTCATATTCCTTGGAATAACAGAATTTCAGCTCAGGTGTTGTCTTTGTTGCACCAAAATAATATCAAAGTGAGGTCTGCGATGAAAAAAGCCATTTTTGGAGATGTGATTGTAGAGCCGGGTGGACTGTTAGTGGCCAAAGCGGATAATCCTAAAGTGGTTGATTTTGAAAAAACGATTAGTGAACTCGTAAAAATAAAAACCGATTATAATTACATACTTACAGGTTTTTCGTCTAATTCTAAAGATGTAGGCGGCGAAAATTTTAATTTATTGAAAGCGCCTAAAGTCGTTTTATTATCCGGAAAAGGGGTGGGCTCTACAGAGTTTGGTGCCGCTTGGTATTATATGCAAGAAACTATTGCATATCCGGTGAGTGTGGTTGAAGTAAATAATTTCAATAGATTTAATCTTTTTAACTACAACACACTGATTTTAGCAGACGGATATTATGATTTTTCAGATGACCAACAAAAGAAAATTGGCGAATGGATTAAAAACGGTGGAAAAGTGATTGCAATGAATAGTGCGCTTACCCTTTTTGAAGCAAAAGAAGGATATGCGTTAAGTCCTTTTGCAACTGAAGAAGACAAATTAAGCTCTGAGAAAGCCGCTGAAGAAGAGGAACTAAAAGAACGCTTCTTAGATTTTCAGGATTCAGAACGCAGGTATATTTCTAAATCGATTCCCGGAGCCATAATTGAAAACCTATTGAATAAAACACATCCCATGTCTTTTGGTTTAGGCGATACATATTTCAGTCTAAAAACGGATGACAGACATTATTCACTATTGAAAAAAGCCATAAATGTTGCTTATGTTCCTAAAGATTATAAGAGTTATGGTTTTGTAGGTAATGAAATCAAAAAGAAACTGAACAATACCGTGAGCTTTGCAGTTGATAAAAAAGGCGATGGATCTGTAATTTATATGGTAGATAATCCATTATTCAGAGGTTTTTGGGAAAATGGAAATCTATTGTTCAGCAATGCATTGTTCTTAGTCAATTAAAGAGTGTACAAGATAGGTTACATAAAAAGAGCACGAGGTATCGAGCTCTTTTTATGTTTCATTGTTTTTCTAAAAAGGATAACCAATTGCTAGATTGAAAACTAAATTTTCTTTTCTCCAGGCACTATTTCCCAGACTGATTTGATCTAAAACCCAGCGATCTCCATTTGGTAAATACGGTTTGCGTAACGGGAAAGCAAGATCTGTTCTCAGAATTAGAAAAGAGAAATCAAAGCGTAATCCGGCTCCAACTCCAACGGCCAGTTCATTCAGGAATTTTTTGGAAAATTTTGCTCCCGGTTTATCCGGATTTTCATTCAGTAACCAAATATTTCCGGCATCTAGAAACAAAGCTCCTTTTACCAGTCCATATATTTTAGTTCGGTATTCGGTATTAAACTCTAGTTTTAAATCACCGGATTGATCCGCTAAAAAAGTGCCGGTGTTAGCTGCAGCTCCATCAAAACTTCCAGGTCCCAAGGAACGGGCTCTAAAGGCTCGCAAACTATTGGTCCCACCAATGAAAAACTGCTTGATAAAAGGCATTTCATTTGAATTCCCATACGTAAATCCGGCTCCTGCAATGATTCTGCTGGCTAATTGAGACTCTTTTCCTAATTTCAAATAATGTCTGAAATCTTGCTCTATTTTGATAAATTGACTAAACGGAACATCAAATAATTTGATAGTATCTCCTTTTCGAATATTTGCTCCTGAAACTAATCCTGCTATATTTCCCACCAGATCAAGGCTAGCTTTGTAGTAAAAAGTGTTTTTCTTTCTTGTTTGTAAAGTATTAGTGTACGTATAGGAATAGGATGGTCCAAATAGTAATTGCTTCTCAACCACTTTCTCCAGAGAAGGGTTGTTTGCAATTTGTTCATGGTACAAATTAGTTATGTTTTGCGGACTGGCGTATGTGATTTCGGTAACATTTAAAAGGTGTTCTTTTCGTTCGTTTTCTTTCCATAAATAACCAAAAGAACCTTTGAATGTTTGTAGGGAATATAAATTGGTTCTGTTTTGAAATTCATATCCCAATGTTGCTTTTGTCTTTGGAACAAAACCACTTGACGGGTTTAGCTTAAAAGGGGATATAAATCGGGGCCAAATTAAATTAGCTTCGGTACCAACTCTGTACACATTGAAACCATTATTTTGTCCGGAAACTTGCACTTCTACACCCCCAAAAGCTGAGATTGTTAATAATTCAGCACCCCGGAACGCATTGCGATTGCTCCAGTTTAAATTGAGTTCGGTTCCGGTGTAATTAGCAGAATTTGTTTTGGCCAATAATTCCATCCGAAGCGATTTTTTAGGCAATGGCGTCAGGTAATAATAGGCATCTAAATAATTTCCGAGTGTATCAGAAACCTTAAACTGATTTTTTACAAATTTGAAAGTACCTAGGTTTACCAATCGGTTCAATGATAAATTATGGTCGCTACGGTTGTATAGATCCCCTTTTTTAAAATATAAAGCCCGATCAAAAATCCTGGGTTTGAATAAATTTTCTGGATCTATAATGGTTAAATCATTATATTTTGTAATGGTATCGATACTGATTTTTAAACTGTCAGAACTAATAGAATAGTTTGGATATACGATGATTTTATTAATTTTGTACGGAGTTTCGGCCAGTTTCGGAGTTTCCTCTTTTATCTTTACAATAAGATCGACCTGATGATCTGCAACTGTCGAGTCTACTTGTACTTTTAAATAATCAGGATTAAAATAAAAGAATCCTTTTTCTTTTAGCCTGGAATCGATTCTGATTCTTTCTTCTTTGATGGTATTTAGGCTGTATCCTTCTTCTTTTTTTAACAAACTTCTAAGTCTGGTATTGCGAACAGCACTCGAAATCACTGCGGAGTCTACAGGGAATTTGACGGCTCTGATTTTGTATTGTTTTGCGGGTTTTACAAGATATTCTGCAGTTGCTTTTTTTCCGTGTCGTGTTGAATCAGCCGCTGTTTTTGTATTGAAATAGCCATTGTTTTCTGTGAAATTTTGTAAAACGTTTTTGTTGTATTCTAAGTCTACCTGACTGTATAAAACAGGGGCTTCGCCTACTTTAGTTTTTAACCAGTAGCGCCATCCTTTTTCTTTCTTTGGCGTCCCAGCCAAGTTATAAATGTATAGCTTAGGCCTCAATCCTAAAATCGAGGAATTGGGTTTTGGTCTTACCACTTCTCCTAGAGCGGTTTTTAATGCTTTGTTTTCTTTTTTAGAGGTTTCTTTTCCTTCTACGGTTACTTTAGCACCGGTATACAGCAGCTCTCCTTCGAGCAAAAAGCGAGTGTTGCTGCACGATGAAGCCAACATTGCAAAGAAAAGAAAAGATACTAAATGGTTATTGTTCATTAATTTTATTATTTATTAAAAAAAATTAAACCACTAAGAGATTAGGTTTTTATTAAGGAAAATCAATTGGTCTAATTTCTTAATGGTAAAAAAACTTTTATTTATTTTTTTGCTTTGCTTTCTTCGCCTCACTTTTTGTAAATAATTCTTTGAATTTATTATAATCTAAAGTGATTATAAAGGCAATTCCAGTCTCGACGACTTCCCCTTGCAGCGCCACTTGGTATTTGTTTATGCGGTAGGCTCTCATTTTATACCTTCCATCTCTTGAGAGTTGATAATCTAAGGAAACATTGCCGGCAATATTATTGGTATTTTGATTGGCTTGCTGGGGCCCTTCAATCCCAAAGCTGCTGCCAACAGTAACTTTCAATCGGTCGTTCATCAATTTTTTTGAAATGCCTACATTAAGATCTGTTTTGTTCTCGCGTTGCCCGGTAGTATAATCATCGGACGTATTCAGATCAAAATTCAGCTCTACTCCTTGAATTAAATCACCGGCGAGGTTGTTCAGTTGTTGGGATAAAATTTTACTGGCACTTTCTCTGGCCAGTGAGGAAACGGTTGCTCCGCCGGATTGACTGGCAAATGGGTTTTCTCCAATAAAACGATTCAAGAGCAGTAAGGCAAAAACCTGTTTGTTCAGCTCATCAGGTTGCTGACGCAATTGGGTCAGTTTAGCCTGAGTGGTATTTATAATCTCTGTTGAAACACTATTGTTCCCCTCCGGCAAAACTATATCAAATGAAATAGTGGGTTTGAGCAAAGCACCATTCATTTTTAATGCGGTTTCAAAAGGGATTTTTTGTTTGTAGGTATTTCTCACTTCGGTGGTAACACTTCCTAATTGGTCATTTACTAAATCAATTGGAGCCGCTTCTGTTTTATAAATTGCAGTTATATTAATATCAGCAGTTGTGGGCTCTCCTGTCCATAGAATGTAGCTGCCTTTTTTGATGTCAAATTTCCTTTTGATGGCGTTAAAGTTCATTTCATAACTCCCTTCGGACAATTCATAGCGTCCGGTCAGCGTTGTTTTTCCTGAAGGATCAATTCCTCCGTTTAATTGCGCTTCGCCTTTTAATTTCAAGAAATCCCCGTTGGCTTTGTCAATTACCATTGATAATTTAGCTTCTTTGTTTACCTCAATGTTTACGGATGCGTTAACCCCTTTTATAGTGGATTCACTGCTGAATTCTTCCAGAACAATGGTCTCCATTAATTTTGGATTGTCTTGGTCAATAAATTCTACAATTCCTTCCCTATCAGCTATTGAAGGATCTGATTGGGGCAAAACAATAGTGAATTTAGTCTCTTTATTAATACGTATGGTTCCTTCGACAATAGGATTGTCTAAATTTCCTGTTATTTTTAAATGGTTGTCTAAGTACAGCTCTCCATAATACAAATCATTGTCTTTCGCTTTAGAATTGACCGCTTTGAAGTTATCCGCATCCAGGGCTAAATCGAACCCAAAATTACTAAAATTGGCACTGTCAATTTTTCCGTTGATGGCTAAATCATTGTCTCTCTCATCATTGATAATGAAATTGTCAAAAACAATAGCGTTTTCAGTAAAGATAATTTTATCATTTAACGACTTAAATTTAGAATTGAGCGGCGTGGCTTTGAAACCAATTTCATTGAATTGTAATTCTCCAATTACTTTGGGCTGGCTGGTATACCCAGTGATTTTAAAATTCCCATTCAAAAAACCGGTGCTTTCAGTAATATTATTTAACGTAAAACCTTGAATGCTTTTTAAATTCAGCTTTTCAATATCCAGACTCATATCAAAACTACTGTTGTTTATTTTATAGTTTCCTTCTAATTTGACTTGGTTTCCCTGACCTGTAATAGCAACAACAGCATCGTATTGGTTGGAAATGGCATTATTTACTTTTACACTGATAGTTCCAATGGTATCTTTTTTGAAAGTAAAATTTTCAATATTTAAATCCGAAGTAAAAACGGGCGATGTAGTTGTGTTTTTCACCACTGCGTTTCCATTGATCTTACCACTCAGTTGTAAATCCTTTTTCTCCACAAAACTCGTAATCGTTTTAATGTCAAAATCTTTGAAATCAATAGTGATCGGCGCATTAGGAGTTTCAGAATGTGATTGAATGCGAATGGTGCTGCCGTTCTTGTTTAATTCGAAATTATCTGCGTAAATTCCTTTTTTGCCAAACCGAATCAAATTAGCATCCGCTATTGTCCAAGATTCATAATTCAGCAGTAGTTTAGCGGGGTCAAGACGAACTTCGTTATTTCCGTTTGCCGCTTTTAGTGTTCCGCTTATGCCATATCGTTCTGCGTCTTTTGCATCCTTCAGCTGTAAGGTGTAATCCAGGATGTTTTGCGCTACTTTACCTGTAATACTCGTATGTGGGAGCTGAATTTGTTTGTTTTGAATGTCGTCTATAATTAAGCTGTAAACAAGTGCATTTGCTTGTGTGTCTAGTTTGAAAATTACATTGGTTATCGTGTTTTCTCCATAAATTAATTTTGGAACAGCGCCATTAAGAACAATTGAGTCGTTGACAGAGTTGTATCTTCCGCTGATGCTAATGGGTTCCAAACTTTTTATGCTAGGAATTAATTTTATTAAAAGAGGACTGTCTTTGATACCAATTTGAAAAGCAAATTGTTGCTTTCCTACCACTGTTTTTTTAGCAGTAGGATTCTTGTCATAATATTTAGCAATCGAGTTTGTTAATGCTGTAGCAACTTTAGACAGCGTGTATTTTCCTTTTATTTCTGCATTTGCAAGCGAGGAACTCAGCAATAATGTATTCTTTTGAGCAGTAGATATTGCAACAAGAGTGATCGAGTCTATCTCAAATTGTTCTGTTGCATTAGTGATGCTTATGCGGTTTGCACTTACACTTCCGTTGAGATAATCTAAATTTGCGGATTGAATGTCAGCATCTACAACGCCTCTTATTTTTAGTGGTCCTGCATGGAGATTTAGTTTTTCTAAATCAGCAATATCCACATTCAGTTTTAATTTTCCGGTAGGATATTTGTCTCTAAAGCTTCCGTTACTCACTAAATCAAACGTTAAATTAGGATCTTTTGCGTAGGCAGTAGCATTGAAATTTCCGTTGCGAACGTTTCCTTTTAAGCTTAAATTTTGATAGGTGTATTTGTTGTAATTTGCTTTTAGAATGTTGCCATTCAAAGAGGCATTGGCTGTTTTTGGATCAAATCCAGTTCCTTTTAGGGTTGCTTTCAGAGTGATTTTTCCAATAGAATCATTTTTGATAAAGCGTCCCAAATCAAAATTTGTAAACTCGGTTTGAACATCATATTTCTCGTAATTTTTTCTGTTTTGATTCAACGCCGCTTTAATCTTGGCGGTACCAAAACTACTTGACAGATTCAGGTTCGTATTGAAATTAGCAATGGTTCCTTTAAACGTTCCTTTGGCATTGAACTGCAGAGGCAACTGGATCGAATTTGGGATTGTTCCTTTGGGTAAAAAACCAATAAAATCTTTGGATCCTGATTGTAAGTTTTTGATATTCAAGTCAAAATAGGCTTTATTTACATCCGGCAAACCTACTATGCTGCCGCTTGCTGCTACTTTTGTAGTACCAATGCCGCTAATCTCCATAGATGGGAATGTAATAGCACTCAATTTTCCGGTTATGTCACCGTTGATTAGCAAGATGGCATTGGGATTACTCTTAAATGGGTCTGCATTTGCTAAAGTTGGTACAAAGAGCAGCACATCTTTGATACCCAATTTGCTTTTTTTCAAGTAAGCAATCAGACCCAATTCTCCCGGAGTATCAGCCAAAGCGGCAAGAGATGGATATCCAATTCTGATTTCATTTCTCAATTCTGTCTGCGGTGTTTTTAAATACAGTTTTTTGAGAAACGCATTCTTTTTGCCATAGTAAAATTCTGCGTTGAAGGATTGGATATTCAAACCACTATGATCTTTAACGCTTAAGGAATTTACTACTCCGGATATGTTAGTTGAGCCGTAATTTATGGCATCAATTTGCAGGTTTAAGTTAGTAAGATGCAAATGGTTGTAATCCATGCCTTTGGCAACAGCCGCAACATTGTTGTTGTCATACCTAAAATCTACTCGCTTGATTTCCGTATTCTTGATTTTGATTTGCCAGTTATTGCCTTCTTCCGAAGCAGAATTTTTTTTAGTTTTAGCGGGTTCTGATTTACCAAAAGCTAAAGCTCCTTTTAGACCCGATAATTCAATACTTTCAAGGAGTGCAAATTTGTTATTGATATCCAACCGGTCAATTTTAGCTACTAGTTTTTTCAAATAAAAAGCAGTAGATAACTTTGTTCCCTCACTTTGGTAATCAAAATCAATTTTTGCAAAATCAATTTCTCCTAGTTTTAATTTGAAAACGGGTTCCTGTGTATTTCCTGTGGGAACTTCTTTAGCAGCGGATTTCTGAACCAAACCTTGCTTTAATTTAAAGTGTAGTCCGTTGATTTTAGCCTTTGGAATTTCGAAATTCATTTGTTCTAAATCGAAAGTTTTAATTTTCGTTTCAAAGTGATTTAGATTGGTAGATAGATAATTTTTGGTAATCGCATCGGAATACGTTAACTGGATTCGGTCGAGCTTAATTTCGGATACAGAGAATTGCATGGGTGGCGAATCGCTCTTTTGTTCCTCTGGCGAGGCAAATGCATTCAGGATATAATCAAAATTAAAAACTGCTTTTGAATCCCGACTCAAATTAGTGGTGATGCCTTCGAGCTGAACGGAATTAATTTCGACTTTATTATTCATCAATTGAAAAAGACTAATATCTACAGCTAGTTTTTCTCCGGCAAAAAGGGTGTCTTTTTTTTGATCTTCAAAATAAACACCTTGCAGCATTATTTTTTTTGGAAATCCAATTTCTATTCGGTCAATAGTAACCTTAGTTTTGATTTTTCCTTCCAGATAGGTTACTGCTTTTTCTTTGACATAATTTTGAACAGACGGAATTTGGATGGACACAACCAAGACTAAGAACAATAGAAGTAGGAATCCTATTATCCAAAGGAAAATTTTTAAACTTTTCTTTAAATATTTTTTCAAAAGTGGTTTTATTTTGTGGATAAAAATAACCAATTTAAATCAGAATTGCAATTTCAAGTACAAATGGAATAAGTAAACAAAGTTCAAAATTAAAAAAAGGAAAGTTAGTATAAAATCAAAAAAATATGGCATTAAATTTTTGATATAAATTTAAGGCTCATTAACCGTTTTTAGGTCTTGTACCTGAGTTTTCATAACCGTTTTCATAAAGGAAAGACCTCTGAACATTAAACCAAATTCCAACAGAAAATAAGAGAGGTATTTTATTTTTTTTTGGTTTCTATGTAGGATTAAAAGAAAACCACCTGTAGTTGGTTTTGCAAGATGTCTAGAAGCAAAACTAATAATCAGAATAATCAGTTGGATACAAAAAAGTGATGTCGATGTGGGAAATATTATTTTTATATTTTTCCATGGCAATTAGGGCTTTCCATTCCGGCGAATCTACAAAAGATTTCCAATGTGCTTCTCGGCTTGTTTGATCTGCGAAAGTAGTGAGGTACATAAGGTTTGGCATTTTGGGACCAGAGATCACTTCGCCATAAAAAACTGCATTAAATCCCAATCGATCAAAGAGTTTTATTTCTCCTCCTCCGTTAAACATGGCTACTTTGTTGGCGTAAATTGCTTCTGTGGCTGATTCATAGCTTCTCAATTCGTATACACGACTGGATCTTGTGCTGTTCAAAGCGGGTTTTGTCAGGAAAGGATGGTCTGAAAAAGCCTGTAACAAAACGGATTCTATTCTTAAGTATGAAGGTTCATTGTAAACCGCATTCAAATAGGCTGCTCCGGCAGTTATGTAGGTTTTGTCTTTAGCTAGTTTTTCGTCAAGTGCAAGGAATTGTTCCAAAGTGGAAAACGGAATCAGTACCACAATTTTTTTTAAGGTATCTGTGGCGTTTGGTTTTAACTTGAACACCCCAATATTTTTGATTCCTAGTTTTTTTAATCCCGGCAAATAAGCTTCTTTTAGGTACTTGTCAGTTGTTTGTTCTTGTTGTTCTGTCTTGAAAATATAGGTTTTGAGTTGATACAATTCCCTAGGTTTTTGAACAGGTGTTGGTACAATCGTTTGCGCGGGTACCGGTTTAAAACTGGTATTAGTAAATACGATCAGCAGTGTGAAAAACAGGTTGGTTAATTTCATTTCATTTTTTTTGGTGGTAGGCTAGCCTGAATAATTTTTATAAAAGTAACCATTGTTGTCCGATAAAAAAAGAAGTTAAATGAATGTCTTACTGTTAAAACCCTATTTATTATGTTGTTCCGTTTTATGAAATGGAAGTATTTTTTAATGTATCTAATAGTACGTAAGTCCCTTATTTACTATTTTCCACGCTAATAAGACTTGGCTTTTCCAGTGGTGATAAATTCATTGTCCCAGTTGCAATACTATAGGCTTTTTTCAATGGGAAATATCTTTTCGTTGTTTTTTTGGAAAGTATTAATCATGGATCTTTTTTTATAAATGAAGGTTATTGCTTTTTTTTTGATATCTCTTTTAGTACTGTGACTTTGCGTGTTCTCTCAAGCTCAGCTATTCGAAGCTGATTTAAACCGGACGATTAACAATTCATTAACGATATCGTGTCGATTTGATGGTATTGAAAACTAGGGGTATTTCTCTTATTTTGACTCCTATTAGTAAAGAGAATTTTTTATGTTGAATGTTAGTCAGAAAGAAAAAAAATGTGTGCGGTATCTTACCAACGAAATGTCTATAGCAGAGCGATCTGTGTTTGAAATTGAGCTTTCTTTAGATAATGATCTCCTTGCTGTTTTTGAAAATTTTCAAACCATTTGGATGAATTATCCCAATAGTGAAGTGCCAATACGAACTATTTCTTTTGAGGAAATCATCACAAAATATAATAAACCAGAAAAGACAAAATCCGTAAAAGTTTCCATAAAAAAGAAGGTTGTTTTTTCTATGGCTTTCCTTATGGTTTTTTGTCTAAGTTTTTATTTCATAGGAATGAATCCTTCTGGGTATACCAATCATAAAATTGCCCTTAAAGGGCAGCGGCTAACTTTTAAGTTACCGGATAGCAGCACCGTTATTTTAAATTCAGGCAGTGAAGTTAAATATTCCAGTGATTTCAGTACACAAAGAGTCATCTGGTTGCAAGGGGAAGCTTTCTTTAAAGTTACGAAAAATACTAATTCTCCTTTTATTGTACATACAAATGGTTTTGATGTGAAAGTTTTAGGAACAGAATTTAATGTCAGTAGCAATGCCATTGATCAAACTGTTTCTTTGGCAAAAGGAAAAGTAAACGTATTGCTTAAAGAAAGTAAGGATGAAATTAACCTATTGCCAAATGAAGAATTAGTATGGAATTCTAAAACCAAGTTAGTGATCAAAAGGAATTTTGATGTGAATAAGGTTGCTGCTTGGAAAGACAATATACTTATATTGGATGATGAAAAATTTGAAGATGCACTCCCAAAAATCAATCAATTCTATGGAGTAAATTTTATCATTAAGGATGCTGACATTGCAAATCAGCATATAAAAGGAGCTTTTAAAAACCAGACAATTGATGAATTTATAACGTCTCTGGAGTTTATTTCAGAGGTAAGCATCACAAAAACCATTCAAAATAACATCGAGATATCCAAGTACCATGAAAATTAATGCAACAAAAATGGGTAGTAGTGATTGCTTTTCAGACGATTATTTATTTCAGCAAATTCAGAATGGTCGATACGAGGCGATGGAACTTTTCTTTAAAAGGTATTACACGCCTCTGTGCCGTTTTGGAATGAGTTATGAATTGAACTCGTGCCTTGTTGAAGAAAAAGTGGCTGATATTTTTATTCAGTTATGGACCAATAGAAATATTCTTGATACAATTAAAAACCCTAAATCTTATATCTATGTAATAGTGAAAAACAGTTTAAAAACAGTACGAAAATCAGAGCCGTTTTACCAACAAATCGATGAAACAAAAACTATAAACTCTATATTTTCACCTAGTAGGGAGCAGGAGATTATTGAAAATGAACAAAAAGAAATGAAAACTAATTTGATACGTGAAATATTAGATATTATTCCTAAAAAATCACGTCAGGCATTTGAACTCAGTAGAATCGATGGATTAAAATACAAAGAAATTGCGGAAATTCAAAACGTCACCCCTAAAACGGTTGAAAATCATATCGCTATTGCACTTAAATACATTAGTAGGGCTTTAGAATCCTATAAAAAAAGAGGTTTGCTGAACTCCATCTAATAATTAGTAGAAAACCAACTATTTTAAAATCAGTTTTGGTTTGTAAAAAACAATAAATAATCACAGATAAAATGAAACAAAAAATTATTCTAACGGTATCCTTATTGCTTCTGTTTGGTAATGGAATATCTTATTCAAAGACTTCAAATACAAGTGCTATTGAAGAGATTGCAGTCAAAAAAGAGAAAATCAATTTAAATCTAAAAGACGTTTCCATAAAGCAAACCTTTACTCTTATAGAACGACAAATAAACAATAGGTTTATTTATATGTCCGACCAAAAATTTCTTCAAAAGAAAATTTCTATTATTATCAACAACCAAGATTTAAATCAGGTATTAGCCGTTTTGAAAACTAAGGTGAGTCTTGATTTTAAGATCACTAAAAACGGTGTTTTAGTCAAAGAACTGGTTGGGATTACTCCAAAAAGCACGGCAAAAAAGAATCAGGAAAACCGAAAAATTACAGGAGTGGTTTTAGACGAATCTAATTTGCCAATACCCGGAGCTTCTGTTTTTGTAGCAGGAACCACGATCACTGCAACAACGGATTTTGACGGAAAATTCACGATTAGTGTTCCAGCAAATACAACGGTTTTATCGGTGAGTTATATCGGATTTGAGACTAAAGAAATTAATATTGAAAACCAGACGGAAATAAAAGTAATGCTTGGTCAAGATGAAACGGCTCTAAAAGAGGTGGTTGTAACGGCTTTAGGAATAAAACGTGCAGAAAAATCACTGGGGTATGCCGCACAATCTCTTGGTGAAAATGCTGTAAAAGATGCCAAATCAAATAACTGGGTAAATTCTCTTTCCGGAAAAGTTGCTGGTCTAAATATCCAGGGATCTGGTGCTGGTCCAATGGGTTCTTCCAGAATAACTCTTCGCGGAGAATCATCACTTAACCTTGATAATAACCAAGCTTTGATTGTTCTGGATGGTGTGCCAGTAAGCAGTAAGATCACCGGTACTGGATTTTCTTCTCATCTTTCACAAGATAGTCCAGTTGACTTTGGTTCAACATTATCGGATATTAACCCTGAAGATATTGAGAAAATAACAGTTTTGAAGGGGCCAGGTGCAACGGCACTTTATGGAACAAGAGCTGCAGGTGGCGCAATTATTATTACTACCAAGTCCGGTAAAACTAAAGGTGGAGGAATAGGAGTAACAATAAGTAGTAATTTTAGTTTTGATCAAGTGAATCGTTGGCCGGATTATCAATTTGAATATGGAGAAGGTCGAAATGATAAATACTATTCTTATTTAGATAGTGCTGACGGACTAAATACAAGTAC
This sequence comes from Flavobacterium sp. ZB4P23, assembly GCF_003970375.1. Classification (NCBI taxonomy): domain Bacteria; kingdom Pseudomonadati; phylum Bacteroidota; class Flavobacteriia; order Flavobacteriales; family Flavobacteriaceae; genus Flavobacterium; species Flavobacterium sp. ZB4P23. Next base: position 11,149 of record NZ_RYDK01000007.1, on the reverse strand, counting down.
AAATGTAGGAGCAGGAAGAGCCTGGGGGCCAAGATTTGATGGTCAATCTTATTTTCAATATAATCCTAATGCTGCAAATGGCAAACCTACTGAACGTTCACCATGGGTTGCTAACAAAGATTATATTTCTGGATTTTTTAGAACAGGAACGACACAATCAAATAGTATCGCATTAGAAGGTGGGAATGAAAACGGTTCTACTCGATTATCGATTACTCATCTAAAAAATGATTGGATTCTTCCTAATACGGGTTTCGAAAGATTAAATGCCTCCTTATCTATAAATCAAAAAATCTCTGATAAGTTAAAAATAAATGGTAAAGTAAATTATACGAATAAGAAAAGTGATAATCTACCAGCTGCAGGTTACAACAATCAATCCATAATGTATTTTCTAATGATTGGTACCGCTCCAAACATTAAGCCGGAATGGTTTAAACCTTATTGGCAGCCTGGCCTAGTAGGTGTAAAACAAAAAAATCCTTTTAATACGGGACCTGATAATCCTTATCTAGGTATGTATGAAATGCTTAACAAAATGAATAAAAACGGGGTAATTGGAAACTTGTCCGCTACCTATCAGTTTAATGATAAACTTGAATTGATGGTCCGTTCTGGACTAGATATGTCAAATGAGTTCAGATCACAACAACGTCCTTTTAGTATGACTAAATATGCTCGTGGAATGTATAGAGAACAAAATGTATTTAGTTATGAAATAAATACAGATGCACTGTTAACCTATAAGAATGCGCTAAATAAGGATATCAATTATAGCATTATTGCAGGTGCCAATTCAATGAGGCAAAACTATGATTTTGTAGGACTTTATGCGGACCAGTTATCTCAACCCGGAATATACCAAATTTCAAATAGCTTGGATCAAGCTGTTGCAGATCCTTTAAAAACAAAGAAAGCGATTAACAGTTTTTATGGTTTAGGGCAAATCTCCTATCAGGAAAAAATATTTTTAGACGTAACGGGACGGAATGACTGGTCAAGCACTTTGCCATATGGTAACAATTCCTTTTTCTACCCTTCTATCAGTTCCAGTTTCTTGATTCACGAAATGACAAATCTTCCCTCTATTTTCTCTTTTGCTAAATTTAGATTGTCTTGGGCCCAGGTTGGTAATGACACAAGACCGTATCAAACTGATAAGTATTATGACAGGATTTATGGCAATAGCTTTACGAATACTTCGATCTTATTTAATGCAAATTTAAAACCAGAGATAACTTCAAGTATAGAAACTGGAATTGATATTAGGATGTTTAAAAACCGATTATCAATTGATATGGCCTATTACAATAATAATAGTCGCAATCAGATTTTAGCAATTCCATTAGATCCAGTTACGGGTTATTCTAATGCAACCGTAAATGCAGGTTTAATAAACAGTAGAGGAATGGAGCTAGCTGTAACAGGAAAAATAATAGCCAAAAACAATTTCAAATGGAATACCACCTTGACTTGGAGTAGAAACAGAAGTTATGTAAAAGAATTGGCTCCAGGGATTACAAACCAAGTTATTTATAACCACGAGAATAATGTAAGCATAGAAGCTAGAGTTGGAGGAAGAATGGGAGATATGTACAGTAGAGGTTTCCAGAGATCTCCTGACGGGCAGATTATATATACTTCGGCTGGTTTGCCTGCAACATTGGATCCAGTGTTGAAAATAAGAGGAAATGCATTTGCTGACTGGAAAGCAGGAATCATGAATGAGTTTACCATTGGAAAAGTAAGATTGAGTGTACTTCTAGACGGACAAAAAGGAGGAAGTATGTATTCGCAAACCAATCATAAGAATAATACCTTAGGGAAAACCCGAGTAACGCTTCCAGGTCGTGATGGCGGAATTGTAGGACAAGGAGTCGTTTTACAATCGGACGGAACTTATATTCCAAACACTGTAAGAGTAGCTGCTAGTTCCTATTATGAAAATTATTATAACATCGGTAATGGAGAGACCAATATATTTGACGCTTCTTTTATTAAGATTAGAGAGGTTCGGATCGAATTTAACTTACCGAAAACCCTCTTGAAAAAGATAGGAATGAAATCGGCAAGTCTTGCTTTTTTCGGAAGAGACCTGTTTAATTTTACTAAGTTTCCTGGTTTTGATCCTGAAGGAGGAAATCTAAATAATGGGACACTGACACCAGGAGTTGAATTAGCTCAATTTCCCTCCACGAGAACTATAGGAACTAATCTTACTCTAAAATTTTAAATCAATAGATCATGATAAAAATGAATAAAACATATAATTTTCTTTTTTTGTTTGTAGTACTACTATCCTCTTGTACCAAAGATTTTGAGGATATAAATACCGATCCAAACCGACCTAAACAGATCACACCGGGAGTTATGTTGGGACAGTTGCAATATAGAATTGTTAATTCTAGTATCACTGCTTCTCGAAATCTTACCCATGAGTTGATGCAAGTTGATGCACCACGATCTAGTCCTTCGGGTGAGGGAGTGCATCGATATGTAATTAATCCTGGTGCAGGAATATGGACAAGTTTCTATGGTTATATGGCAGATATAGAGGATATTAATAGAACATCCGAAGCATTAGGAGAGAATAACTATAAAGCGATCTCGATGATCTATAAATGTTGGGCTTATTCTATTATCACAGATTTGTACGGAGATGTTCCTTATTCAGAAGCCGTTAAAGCAACTGAAGGCAACCTTAAACCTGCATTCGATAAACAAAAGGATATATATATTAAAATCCTGAGTGATTTAGAACAAGCCAATGCTTTGCTTGATCCCTCTAAAGCGCTGACTTATGGTGGTGATCTTTTATACAATTCCAATAGCCTTTCAGGAGGTGCAAATCCCGGAATTGTAAAATGGAAAAAATTCTGTAACTCATTAAAAATGAGATTATTGCTACGATTATCGAAACGTAATGGGGAGATTAATATCAATGAACAAATTACGGCACTATTAGCGGACCCTGTAAAATACCCTGTGTTTACTAGTAATACTGATGATGCTATTTTTAAATATACAGGAATATACCCTTATTACAATCCGTATTTTAATACACGACAATTGGAGTGGAGAGATGGTACCTATGTTACCAAATACTTCATCAATAAAATGAATACAGATAACGATCCAAGAAGAACTATATGGTTTAGAACAGTAATGGTTGGCGGTCAAAATGTATACCAAGGTATAGAAAGTGGTTATCCTATAACTACTGAATACCAGGTTGGAGCCAATACAAGCTATAATGATCTTATAAAAACTTTACCCCAATTGGGTATAATGATGACTTGGTCTGAGGTAGAGTCTATTAAAGCAGAATTAGCATTAAAAGGATTTAATACCGGAAAATCGCCTAAGCAGCATTATGATTCAGCAATAACTGCATCAATGATCCAATGGGGCGCAACTATGCCTTCAAATTATCTTACACAAGCGGGCGTAGTTTATGATACCAATGCATCAGTAGAAGCGCAATTAGAGAGAATCATTACACAGAAATATTACGCTTCGTTTTTTGTTGACTATCAGTCATGGTTTGAAAAAAGAAGAACGGGATATCCGATTTTGCCAAGAGGAACGGGTATACCAGCAGAAAGAGTATTTCCAAATCGGGTGCCTTATCCAACATATCTACAATCGCTTAATCCTGAAAATCTTGCAGCAGCCTCAGCAGCAATGGGAGGAGATAATACCGTTAGTAAAGTTTGGTGGGCTAAATAATTAAATAAAAAGTAAAACTATTTTACATTTTTAAATATAAAACTAAAACAGAAATAGAAACAGGGAAATACTTCTAAGAGCCAGAAAGACCTAGGCGTTCTAGTTGGATTAAATTTAAAACCAAATCATTCTATTATGAAAATCGTAAATAAAAGTTTCTTAATCTTATCATTGACTTTGCTTGTTAGTACCACTAGTCTAGCGCAAAAAAAGGTTGAAAAATCTAATGTTCGAACATTAGTTGTATTCTTTGATGGCTTAAGACCGGATTATATCACCCCTGAATTAATGCCAAATGTATATTTATTTAGTAAAAAAGGAAGTTATGGTAAACAGCACCACAGTGTATTCCCCACAGTAACTAGGGTTAATGCATCTTCGCTATCTACCGGATGCTATCCTGGAAGTCATGGATTAATGGGAAATACGGTGTATTTTCCTGAGATAAAAGAAACATCAGGTTTAAACACTGGTGATGCAGAGGAATTAAATAAAATCGCTAAAGCTACAGATAATCATTTATTAACATCAGTTTCGCTGGGAGAAGTTTTAGAACAAAATGGTAAAAGTCTTTTTGTTTTTAGCTCAGGTTCTACAGGACAAGCTTTAATGCAAAATCATAAGGTCAGTGGAGGCGCAATCATTAATACCACTATGATTTTACCAGAGACTATGAAATCTAAAATACTAAGTGAAATTGGAACAGTTCCAAGCGGTCTTGGAAAACACAAATGGTTAACAGATGCCGTTATAAAATATGGATTAACGTTAGATGGTCCTTTAGTTAGTACATTGTGGTATGGCGACCCAGATTCGGCTGCTCATAAAAACGGAATAGGATCGCCCGAAGCAATTGAGTCTATCAAATATGTAGATGAGCAGTTTGGAAGGATTATAAAATCACTTCAATTAAAAGGACTTGATCAAAACTTTAATGTTATCATTTCTTCCGATCATGGTTTTGTGACACATATTGGAAAACTAAGCCTTGCAGATTTCCTAATCCAGCAAGGACTAAAAAAAGACAAGGAATCAACAGAAGTAGTGGTTGCTGAAGGAGCAGTTTATGTAAAGGATCATGATGAAAAGACCATAAAAAATATTGTTGCAGCCTTACAGGAACAGAACTGGATAGGCGGTATTTATACAAAAGCTTTAAAAGAAGGAGATGTAAATGGTTTTGTAGAAGGGACGCTTTCTTTCGAATCAATATATTGGGATCATGGCCGATCAGGAGATGTTCTTGTAGACATGAACTGGAATGATAACAAAAATGATGCTGGATATGCAGGTACAAGTTTCGCAAAAGGTGTTGCAGGTCATGGTGGATTTAGCCCTTATGAAATTCATATTGCATTACTGGCTAATGGCCCTAGTTTTAAGAACAAGTTTGAAGGTAATTTGCCTACATCAAATGTAGATATAATTCCCACTGTTCTCCATCTACATAATTTAACAATTCCTAAACAAATGGACGGTCGGGTTATGTATGAGTTGCTAACAGAAAAAGTTTCTAATAATGTTCCACTTACCGCTAAGATTGAACTAATTAAAACTGAAGTAAAGTTACCATGGGGAGTTTATAAACTAGAAATGGAAAGATCTGTTTTGGGGAAATATAACTATCCTAATTTTACAAGAGTAGTTAGAGTAAAAAGATAATATTGCCTACAATATAAAAGTAAAGATGGTGTCTTAAATGTTAAGACACCATTTTTTTGTTCAATAAATAGTTTGAAATCCTAAAAATCACCAAAGAATATAAAAAAGATTTATAAAAACGAACCCCAAGCCTATGTCCGCACTATGGATGATGATGCCGGTACGATGTCCTCTTGGTTTGTAATGCGAAGTATAGGTCTGTCTCCGGCAAATATTGGCAGCCCCATTTATTATTTGACAGCTCCAATCTTTGAGTCCGTAAAATTAAATTGGGAAAATGGAAAATCATTTCACATACAAGTGTCTAATTATAATAAAGAGTACTTTTATGTTCAATCAGCTCAATTAAACGGCCAGCCGATATACAGAAATTGGTTGACACAAGAGGAGATTAGCAAAGGAGGAACTCTGATCCTTGAAACTGCTGCTGTACCAAATAAAAAGTGGGGAATCGAGAATCAGTGGATTTCAAAAACAGCAGAAGCAGAGGATTAATTGAAAGAGCGCGCATTGGCAGCATTTTGAATCGTATTATTTTGTCGCAAAAAACACGAGATATTTGCGACAAAATTATAGGTTTAATTCTGGTACTAATACGTGGTTGTTAATCCACAATTTCAATAGTACTAAACTCACTAGTATATTTTTTTACTTGAATTTGAGTGGTAATTCTTTTTTTCAATTCTTCCACATGCGAGATGATCCCAATTTGGCGGTCGTCATTTTGACGAAGCAACTCGAGCGTGTCTAATGCATTATTCAAGTTTTCGGGATCGAGTGATCCAAAACCTTCGTCGATAAATAAAGAACGGATTTTAGTATTCTTACTCGCAAGGTCGGATAATCCTAACGCTAACGATAAACTTACCAAAAAAGTTTCACCACCAGAAAGCGAATTAATATTGCGAATTTCCCCAAAAAAGTTTTTGTCTTTTATTTGCAATTCCATTTCATCTGAGGTGTCATCTTTAAAAAGTTCATATCTGTTGAACATGGTTTCTAGATGCTTATTGGCGTGTTGTACCAATAAGGAAAGCGTAAAATCTTGAGCGAATTTTTTAAAAGCTTTGCCATCAGAAGAACCTACCGTTTTATTTAATAGATCCCATTTTTGGAATACATTATTTTTTGTTTTGATTACATCAATTATGAGTTGATTTTCCTCCTGTATTTTTTTATTATTATTGATTTGTTCCTTTAATTGCCCGATTTCTTGGTTTATTTTGGTTTTTTCTTCCTCTAAAGCCACTTTTTCGACATTTAAATCTTCTACTAATTTAGCTGTTAAAGGATTGGAATTGAGTTCCTCTTGTTTGAGTAAATTAGCATTCAATGCTCCTTCAATTTGTTGTTTTTTAGTCTCGAATGTTTGTTTTTGTGCAATTAACAAAACACTGTTTTCTAAGTTTAATGCTTCTTGTAATAGGACACTGTTTTCGAAACCATTTTCAGTCAGCTTATCATTCAATTGGGCTGTAGCCAAACGAAATACATCATCTAGTTCTGATTTTTCGGCAACCAATTGCCCTACATCAACGTGTTTGTTTTTGATGGAAGCCAAGGTGATTTCCTTTTTACCTTTCCATTTGGTTACCAAATCTTGTTCCGTTTTACCTTTAATTTGCAAACGGGATTCTTCCTCTTGTGGTGATTTTAATTCAAAATTGGCCGTTTGATTTCTAAATTCATTCTCTAGCAAACCTTTTTTAGTGTTAAGCGCTTCATCTTCTTTTATATACTTTGAAACACTCTCTTCTAAGCTGGTACTTTTTGTTGAAAACGCCGTTATGGCATTGTTTACGGTTACAATTTCAGTCTGATTGGCTTTTAAAATTTCATTACCGGCATTCAGTTTTCTTAAATTGTCCCCTAGTTTCTTGCCGATTTCAGAAACGGCTGCGATGTCATTTTCTTCTAAATTCTCATCAAATGAATAAAATATCTTTTTTATAAAAGCGAAATTTTCGGCTATGTTAACTTCCTTTTCGTCTATTTGTTTTTTGGCAGTTTGATAGGCAGTATCGGACAAATGAATTTCATTTAAATGGCTGGTTTTATTGGAATACAATTTATTAACACGGTCATAAGCTGCATTCAATTCCGATAGTTTATTAATCCGGGTTTGAACAAAGTCAAATTCAGCTTCCAAATTGAGAATTGCAGCTTCAATATCCTCCATTTTCAACTCTTTTTCAACTTGTAAAACGTATTTTAATTTAGCAGTAGCTTCCTGAATTTCAGCAATAGTTGCATTCGTGTTTATGATTTGTTGACTGGAACTTGCCACTTTTTTTACAGCTTCTTCCTTTTCATTTTCCTTTAATTTAATTTCGTAATCTAGATCTTTGATTTCATCGTCAATATCATTTTTAGAAAATATTTCAGGTAAATTCATGGCATAAGGGTGCTCTTTAGAACCGCATAACGGACAATCTTCGTCCTCTTTTAAATTGTGTCGGTGTTCCTCAAAACTCGCCAATAACTTTTTTAAGTTTTTATTTTCATGTAAGATCCCCAGCGATTTTTTTTTGTCAAAAATTCCTGTTTCTAAAGTTTCCCTGGATAAATTAGCGGTAATTAATTCAGCAGAATTTAGTCTTAATTGATCATTTTGACTTTCTAATTTTGGAAAATACTTTAATAATTTCTTCCAGTTTTCTAAATCGGTTTTTGTATTGTCTTTTAGTTTCGACAAATTTTCTAAGGTATCTGAATCCTTTTTTTGTAATTCTAATAAATCAACTTCCGATTTTAATGTAGTGTTTTCGTGTCTTGTGTTTTGCAATAACTTTTCTATCCCAATATTTTTTGTATCATAATCAGAAATCTGTTTTTGCAAACTTTCAATATTAAACGATTCAATTTCTTTTTGAGATTTTTCAATATCCTGCCGTTTTAAAATCACAGCTCCCTTCTCTGTTTCCCATGAGCCATATTTTTCATGTTGTACAATGGTTTTTTGGTTCTGTTCAATTGCAGAATCTAAGATTGATTTTTTGGCTGTTTGAGCCTTCAAATCTTCCAGGTTTGAATCGAAATTGTTTTTTGCTGTCTCTAAATCTTTAGCGTTTTGTTTTAGGGTTTCATCAGTATTTGCAATCGCTCCAAAAGTTGTTTTGGCACTTTCAATTAATGGTTTTTTAAGTAATTGCTCTTTTTGAGTTTCTTCTAGTTTTTTGATTGCAGATTCTAATTCGGGTGCAATGGTAGCTAAAATTTTATTTAAACTTTCAATTTCATCAATCGTTCTTTGCGTGTTTACGGTATTTTTAGCGCACTCTTTTTCACTGTTTTGAAAAGCTAACCAATCTGTTTCTATTAGCTTTGCTTTGCTGTAATGATCTAATTTTTGATATAATTCGATATTATCTAAAAAGTGTTGTTTCACCAATTCAATCGAATTTTTATGCTGATTTATTTCTGTTTTCGTATTTTCAACAGCCGCTAACCAAGCAATTTCCGCTAGAATTCGGGTTAATTTCGGTTCTATTTCCTTAATCGTATTTTCTTTTTCTTCAAATGAAACGGCAATAGCATTTAATTCTTCTTCATTTAAAATATTTCCGTTTATGTTGGCTCTTAGGTTATTAATTTCAGTTTCAAAGGCTTTTGTATGCTCAAAAACCTTCTTCGAGATTTCTTCATAAATTTGTGTTCCCGTTATTTTGCTCAACATTTCGGCACGTTCATCCGGTTTTGCTTTTAAAAACGCTGAAAAATTATTTTGAGCCAATAAAATGGATTTGGTAAATTGCTCGTATTTTAGCCCAATAATTTCTTCTATCATTGGATTGACGTTTGATACTTTTTCGGCAATTAACCGAAATTCACCATTCTTTTTTCTAGACAATTTTCTGTCATCCGTCGCATTTATTTTGTTATTTTTATTGAATGAAGCTGCCCATCTGGCCAAATAAACGATGTCATTTACTTCGAATGTAACCTCTGCATAAGCTTCTTTTTGATTGCGGGTGATTATTTCAGAACTCGGTTTGTCATTGCCATATCGATTTATTTTACCGTATAACGCCAAAGTAATCGCATCCAAGATGGTTGATTTTCCGGCTCCTGTTTGACCGGTAATAGCATACAAACCTGCATGGGCCAAAATTCCATCGGTAAAATTAATTTCGGGTTGAACCCCTTTCAAAGACTGTATGTTGTTGATGTTTATTTTTAAAATTTTCATACTAAGATAATATTTGCTTTTTAAAGGAATATGGTATCGCCATTCTTCATTCCTGTTTGTGATTTGGAATCATAGCGATTTCATAAGAAGATGCTATTTTTTTATTGAAATCGGACAGAATTCTGTAATGCTTTGCCGGTGGTTTATCGCTTGGGTCAAAAAATGTTTTGAAAACCTAATGTGTGTTATTAATTTCATCCAATATCTGCATAAACAACGGCATTATTCCGGCAATACTTTCTTCATTCATTCCTTTTTTTTCGCATCTTATAGTAAAGATTTTTGGGATATTATCCAAAGGATTATTATCGGTACCGGCAATATATTCTTCTCTTATTGATTGATTATTAATTGAGGTAAACTTAGTAGTTCGGTTCAAAATTTCTATTTTTCGATCAATACATAAATCATTTATCTCGTTATTAAAGTCAATATAATTTACAGCTTCAGTAATTATGATTTCTGCCCAAGTTGGCAATACTTGTGAAGGTTCATGTAATTTTATTTTTTCAATAATTTCATCAGCCTTTCCTTCAAATCGTATCACGCTCCTTTGCAAAGGGATCGGCAGAGATTCATGTGCTATTTTATTATCGGCAATCGTCAAAACAGTTATTTCTTTAAGATCATTGCGTTCGTTAAAACTGAGCGAAATTGGGGAACCGGCATATTTTGCAATCACATTATCCGGATGTTGGACCATCTGAGGTTTGTGAATGTGCCCCATTGCAATATAATCATATCCGACTGAAAATACACTCGATGGGATTTGTCCGAGTGTCCCCACCAAAGAATGCATTCTTTTTTCGGCGGGTTCACTGAGAATACAGCCGGTTACATACAAATGCGCCGTGCCAATAACGGGTACACCTGGATAATTCGTTTTTGCTTGTTTCAACAAATTATCGTAGTGCTTTTTTACTTCCGATGTAAATAAACCATGGGCTTCATTGACGGTTTCGCCCTCGATAATTTTACGAATATCACCATCACGAAGGTAAGGCACTGCGGCAATAACGGCTGCGGCATTTGTTGTTCCGCGTTTGTAAACTGGGATTAATTCTCCCACATTGTTAAGATCGCCACCGACAATACTTACATTTAAAATTTTGAAAATATCTTTATAAGAATTTAATCGAGACGCTGAATCGTGATTGCCACCAATAATTATAACTTGTACCTTGAGTTTATAAGCCTCCAACAAAAAATAATGATATTTGTTTATGGCTTCAATTGAAGGACTCGAAACATCAAAAATGTCCCCAGCAATAATAATAGCATCAATAACCTGCGTTTGAATGGTTTTTAACAACCAATCGATAAAATAGGTGTGTTCCTCAATTCTTGATTTTTGCAAAAAGGTCTGTCCAAGATGCCAATCGGCGGTGTGTATTATTTTTAACGACATGAATTTTTTGTTATTGAGATTGTTTTACGACTTTAAAAAGATGCTGCTGACTAAATAATGATGCAATTTCAGTTTTTTTATTGACTTTCCACTACTATCCCTAACGCGAAGATTTGGAAACCAGAATATTTAGTTGTTTCTCATGACACCTTATATATAGG